>NZ_JAAQWX010000004.1:0-303552 GCF_012985745.1 Pseudomonas sp. WS 5078
CGATGGTAGTGTGGGGTTTCCCCATGTGAGAGTAGGTCATCGTCAAGATTAAATTCCAGAATCCCTGTCTGCTCACGCAGACAGGGATTTTGTTTTTGTGGCTGAAAAAGAGCGTGCACGCCATCTCAACCACATAGCGCGCAGAATCAGTGTTTATGCTGATTTTTGTCAAAAAAAACCTGCGGACATGCTGTTCGCAGGTGGGGGTGAAACTAAAACGCTAATTACGAAATTATTCGCCGCGATAAATGCAGCCGCTGGTACAGGTTTCGTGAATTCTTATCGCTGACAGCTCTGGCAGCAAAGGTTTTAGCTCCTGCCATATCCACTTGGCAAGCACTTCGCTCGTTGGATTTTCGAGGCCAGGAATGTCATTCAAATAATTATGATCAAGCTGTTCATATAGAGGCTTGAAAATTGCTTTGATCTCTGAAAAGTCCCGGATCCATCCAGTCGAAGCGTCTATTTCGCCGCTTAAATGGATTGCTACTTTGAATGAATGGCCGTGCAAGCGTCCACATTTGTGTCCTTGCGGGACGAAAGGAAGGCGGTGCGCGGACTCGAAGGTAAACTCTTTGAAAATTTCCACAATGTTCGAAGCTCTTGAAGAAAAGGGTCTTTCACGTGTGTGATGACAGCAGAAATAGAGTCTAACAGTTAACCCCGGTATAGCGCTCAACCTGCGCGGAACCGGAGTATGATCAGCGACAAAATGCCTGACATCTTCAGTTTAAGTTAAGCCATGACCCGTAGAGTTAACACCTCCAGCATGGAACACCATCCTCTGCGCTGGACAACAGGAGATTCCATGTACATGAGCGGGCGCGCTATAAGTCTGCTGGTTTTTATGCTTTGTGCTTTTTGCTCGCAGGCTATGGCGCGGGATTTGGGACAGGATGAAGCGCTGCGTCTGCGTCAAAAAGGGATTATTTTGCCGTTTGAACAGTTGGTAGACAGAGCCCTTAAGCGTTATCCGGGTTCTCGATTATTGGAAGTCGAGCTGGAAAAAAAACACGGTCGTTATGTGTATGAAATCGAATTGTTGACCACGCAAGGCGTTGTGCGAGAACTCAAGTTCGATGCCCGTAAAGGTGAATTGTTCGAAGATAAGGAAGACGACTAATGCGTTTGTTGCTGGTTGAAGATCATGTGCCATTGGCTGATGAGTTAATTGCTGCCCTGACCCGTCAAGGGTATGCCGTTGACTGGCTTACAGACGGGCGTGATGCTCTCCATTCGGGGCAAAGCGAACCGTATGATCTGATCATTCTTGACTTGGGGTTACCAGGCCTTCCAGGTATCGACGTTCTGCAGAAGTGGCGCGCAGGTGGGGTGACTACGCCAGTGTTGATTCTCACAGCGCGCAGTTCGTGGGCGGAACGAATTGAGGGCCTAAAGGCGGGAGCTGATGATTATCTGACCAAGCCGTTCCATCCAGAAGAACTGCAATTGCGCGTGCAAGCGCTGTTACGCAGGTCTCATGGCCATGCCAATCAACCGCTTTTAACCTCTGCAGGCCTGCAGTTGGATGAAGGGCGTCAATGTGTCACCCGGGACGGGGTCGATATTCAACTGACTTCTGCCGAGTTCCGATTGTTGCGGTACTTCATGTTGCATCCCCAACAAATCCTCTCTAAAAGTCATCTTTCGGAGCACCTCTATGATGGTGAGACAGAACGTGACTCCAATGTATTGGAAGTGCATGTAAACCATCTGCGCCGCAAGTTGGGGCGCGATGTGATTGAAACTCGCCGCGGGCAAGGATACATATTTGGATCAATCACCCCATGAGGTCGATCCAGCGCAGGCTTAGCCTTGGGCTTGTCAGTGTGTTGCTGGTAGCGGGCCTTGTGGTGGGGCAAGTTAGCCTGTGGTTATTTGAAACCGGTTTGCAGCGTTACCTGGAATCAGGTTTGCAAAATGACAGTGAAAACCTGTTGATTGCATTAAGCCGGGGGCCTCAAGGATTACAGCTGGACGAGCGACGTCTTGCACCTGCTTATCAGCGTCCGTTTTCCGGGCATTACTTCAGTATTGAGTTTGGTGATACTCACTGGAGATCTCGATCCCTCTGGGACAGTCAACTGCCAAAAACAGCCCAGCCTGGCTTGAGCGGTACACTTCAGCCGGGCCCTGAAGGCCAGATGTTGCTCGTGCTGCGCAGTGACTACAAACGTTTAGGGCAGGTGGTTTCCATCACGGTTGCCCAAGATTACTCGCCCATACGCGCCAGCCTGCGGCAAGTACAGCGCATTGGATTGGCCATGGGCGTGGCAGCGTTGATAATCATCCTGATGTTGCAACGTGTAACCGTACAACGTGCACTGCGGCCGCTGGAGATAGCCCGTAAACAAATAGCTCAGTTACAGCAGGGGCAGCGCTCTCAGTTGGATACACAAGTCCCTCTTGAGCTGGAACCGCTGGTCAAACAAATTAACCACCTCCTGGCGCACACCGAGGACACCCTCAAGCGTTCACGTCATGCATTAGGCAATCTGGGGCATGCTCTGAAAACGCCCTTGGCTGTGCTGATGAGCCTTGCCAACGACGCACGCCTCGCAGCTTATCCCGACATTCAGCGCACATTACATGACCAGCTGGAGCACATTGAGCAGCGCATGAATCGTGAGCTTAATCGGGCACGGCTCGCAGGAGATGCCTTACCGGGTGCCCAGTTTGATGCCGACGCTGAATTACCTGCGTTGCTCGCCACTTTAAGCATGATTCACGGCCAGCATCTGGCGATTACCTTTGACTCACCGCCGAACCTGCATTTGCCCTGGGATCGCGAAGACATGCTTGAGTTATTGGGCAACTTGTTGGACAACGCTTGCAAATGGGCGGATGCACGCGTCGAGCTGCGTCTACGGCAAACGACTGCCGGGTATGACATCGAAGTGCAGGACGACGGTCCAGGCATCCCGGAGGCAGAGCGCGATCAAGTGTTCAGTCGCGGTACGCGTCTCGACGAGCAGACGGCTGGCCATGGCCTTGGGTTAGGGATCGTGCGCGACATCGTCGACGCATGGGGCGGGAGCATGCAATTGACGACAGGTGAGTGGGGCGGTTTATTGGTCACCATCCAACTTGTGCAGCGTGCAAACGGGGCGACGACAGCCTGAGGCATGTCGTCGCCTTTGCACAATCAGACCCTGAACTGATCCATGAGTGTCTGTTGTTGATTGGCCAGTTCGTTAAGCGACTGACTGACCCGCGCCGATTCGTTTGCCTGTTCAGACAATGACTCGGTCACGTCACGAATAGTCGACACATTGTTGTTGATCTCTTCCGCGACCGCGCTCTGTTCTTCCGCCGCACTGGCAATCTGCAAATTCATGTCAGTAATGACTGTCACAGCATTGCCGATTTGCTGCAGTGCAGTCACGGCTTGTCCGACCTGTTCAACACTGCCTTGCGCTTGACGATGGCTATTGCTCATCGAACTCACCACCACCTGCGTGCCAGCTTGCAAGTGCTCAATGACCTGACGGGTTTCCTCGACCGATTCCTGCGTGCGACGAGCCAGGTTGCGTACCTCATCAGCCACCACTGCAAACCCGCGGCCTGCTTCGCCTGCGCGGGCCGCCTCAATAGCAGCGTTCAGCGCGAGCAGGTTGGTTTGTTCGGCAATCGCGCGAATCACTTCAAGTACCGATCCGATTTTTTCACTGTTGGCGGCCAGTCCCTCCACTTGGGTCATGGCCTCGCTCATGTCTGCAGCCAAGTGATCGATGCTGCGGGTGGTGCGATCAATGATGGTCAGACCTTCACGGGTTGCCTGATCCGCCTCACGTGCAGCTTGCGCGGCCTGAGCAGCGCTGCGGGCGACGTCTTGTGCAGTGGCGCTCATTTCGTGGGATGCCGTGGCGGCCTGATCGACCTGACGGTATTGCTGTTCCATGCCAGCGCTGGTCTGCGTGGCAATCGCCGCCGACTGATCAGCCGTACTGCGCGCATCCTGTACGGAGCGTTTAACCTCGGCGATGATCGGCTGTAATTTGTCCAGAAAGCGGTTAAACCAGCCGGCTAACTGGCCTAGCTCATCTTTTTTATCGTACGTCAGGCGCCGCGTCAGATCGCCCTCGCCACTGGCAATATCCTCCAGCATATTTGCTACGCCAAGGATCGGGCGAGTTACGCTGCGAGCCATCAACCAGACAAGCACCAGGCCTATCACCGCTGCGAGCAAGCCCAGGCTTAACTCCATCAATGCCCCGGCATTGTTGCGTTCATCAAGTTCGGCTTGCAGGGTCTCGGCAGGACCGACCAGAACTTTTTCAGGTACATCCAGTAAAACGCCCCACGGCTGGCTCCCCGGAATCGGGTAGAAAGGCGTGAGTACTTTCAGCCGGCCATGATCCCGTATGCTTTGGGCTTGCCCACCTGTGGCCATCATTTGTAGGAGCTGTGCGCCATCATTGCTGTCGACGGCGTCCAGACGCTGACTGAGTTTGCTGGCATCGGCACTGTAGCCAGCCAGCAGGCCGACCGAGCTGATAATCCCGACATGGGTCTGGCCGCCATAGAGTTTCTGGCTGGCCTCCTGGCTAAGGGCTTGCAAGCTATTGAGGTTGATATCCACCGACAGTGACGCAATCACTTTGCCGTTTACCATGAGCGGAAACACAATGCTGGTCAGCAGCACGTTTTGCCCGTCTATTTCATAAAAATAGGGCTCAATGATGCACGGTTTTAGCGTCTTGCGCGGGCATGTGAACCACGTGTTATTGGCCTGTCCGCTTGGACCGGTAGTGGTATCGGCCATATCACTTTCCGGAAGCGCCATCGACGTCAGCTTGCCCGGCGTCGGTTGCGACCAATACAGGGCAAAACGGCCTTTGTCGTTACTGCCCAGCTCTTTTTGATGATCAAACAGCTGGTCTTTGCCATCCAGCGCGTTCGCTTCAAACACAAGAGACAAACCGAGCAAGTCCGGGTTGGCCTGCAAGGCGGCTTTTACCTGACGGGTCAGGTCTTCGCGCAGATCAAACGCATCCAGAAAACGTTTTTCCGATTGCTCGCGCAGAAAGAGCACCTGACGGGCGAAGCCATTCCCATATTGATACGCATCCATGAACTGGCGACTGATGGCCAGTGCCTGAGCTTCGCCCTGTGATTCGATACGGGCTTGGGCGGACTCATTGAGCATCTGGGTGCTGGAGGCTTTCACCAGCTCCGAATTGTGCTCCATGCGATAAAGGGACAATCCCACCAGCAACGTCACAATCGCCAATAAACAAAGTCCGGAAAGCAGGGTGATTTTCCATTGAATGGAAAGCTGTCTGATCGACATGGAGACATCCTAAAAAGAGGCTTTGTCTGTTAGCGGCCGACAGACGCATTTCTTTACCGTTGAAACCTGAAATCAGGCTTTTTAAAATTTGATTTGGCCCTGTATTTATTAGGGTTAAAGCCGGATGGATGGGGTTTGAGGACGACGCATGGCACGCGCTTTGACAAGGCGGCGAAGCTGCTGCAAAGTGTGCGCCCTCAAATAAATCCTCCTTTCCAAATCCGGCGACTGGAACAGCAGTCTTTTGCCCGGAATCATCTGCATGACGGTGTTTTTCCGTCGTGTGTGCCATGAGGTTGTAATGATAAATGCAGTTGTTGCCGCGGTCGGCATCATGTTGGTGCTCAGTCTGTCCCGTGTGCATGTGGTCATCGCCCTGATCGTCGGTGCTGTCGTTGGCGGGCTGGTGGGCGGGTTGGGTGTCGAAGCCACCCTGAATGCGTTCAACAACGGGCTGGGCGGTGGCGCACAGGTCGCGCTTTCGTACGCGATGCTGGGGGCGTTCGCTGTCGCCATTGCTAAATCGGGCCTGGCACATGCCTTGGCTGACAAGGCACTGACACTGGTGAACACGCAACAGGCCGTTGGCGGGAATCGGGTGAAGTGGCTATTGATCGTCCTGTTACTGGTGGTGGCCATCTCCTCTCAGAACATCTTGCCGATCCACATTGCGTTTATTCCTTTGCTGGTTCCGCCGCTGCTGTATGTCCTGACCAAATTGAAAATCGACCGTCGTCTGATCGCCTGCGTCATGACGTTTGGTTTGATCACGCCGTACATTTTTTTGCCCGTGGGCTTTGGCAACATCTTTCTCAACCAGATCTTGCTGGCTAACGTCAGCAAAGGTGGCGTAGACGTCAGTCAGGTCAATGTCACCCATGCGATGGCCATTCCGGCATTGGGCATGTTGTTCGGTTTATTGGTCGCCGTGTTCATCAGCTATCGCAAAAAGCGTGAGTACGACTTGTCGAAAATCGAGCAGGTCGAGCAAGTTGCCATTCGCTACAACCCGCGCACCCTGTTGGTTGCCGGGGGTGCCATTGCGGCGGCATTCATTGTGCAGTTGTGGCTGGGCTCGATGATTATTGGCGCCCTGGTCGGCTTCCTGATCTTTTCAGCTTCGGGCATTGTGCGCTGGCGTGAAACCGACGATCTGTTTACTGAAGGTATGAAAATGATGGCCATGATCGGCTTCATCATGATCGCCGCCTCGGGTTTTGCCGAAGTGATGAAAGCCACCGGTGAAGTGAAATCGCTGGTCGAAGCTTCTGCTGGCTGGATCAATCACAGTAAAGGCATCGGCGCACTGCTGATGCTGCTGGTCGGCTTGCTGGTGACCATGGGTATCGGTTCGTCCTTCTCGACAGTGCCCATCCTGGCAGCAATTTTTGTTCCCTTGTGCGTGCAACTGGGCTTCAGCCCAATGGCCATCGTTTGCATCGTCGGTACTGCTGGCGCATTGGGGGATGCCGGTTCGCCTGCTTCGGACTCAACCCTCGGCCCGACCTCCGGTCTGAACGTTGACGGCCAGCATCACCATATATGGGATACCGTGGTGCCCACCTTCTTGCATTACAACCTGCCGCTATTGGCGTTCGGCTGGGTGGCGGCGATGACGCTGTAAACCGCTTGCCCGAAGTACCTGAATAAACAAGTTGTGTGGCGGGTCTTAACTTTGAGCGTTTCAGGCCGTTAACGCAGTACGTAGTCCCTAAATAGAGTAAAAGCCATGCGCCTGAGCCTGAAGGCAAAAGTATTGTCCCTCGCGGTGTTGCCGGTCTTGTTGTTTGCCCTGGTCATCAGCCTGACGACTGTCTGGATTTTGCAGGACCAGGCCGACAAGGAAGTTGAGGAAACCCGGCAACGCCTGCTCAATGATGCCAAGGCCACCCTGCAAAGCTACGTGGAAGTGGCGATGAGCGCGATCAAGCCCCTCTACGATGCGGCGCAACCCGGGGATGAGGCGGCACGGGCGCAGGTGATCAAGTTACTTTCCAACATTACCTATGGCACTGATGGGTACTTTTTCGGCTACGACTCGCAGACGGTGCGCCTGTTCAAGGGCAATAGCCCGGAAGGTGTCGGCAAAAACTTTCAGGACAACCGCGACCCGAATGGCGTGTACACCAACCGCGAGTTGGTACGCGTGGCCAAGGATGGCAGCCACTATGCCCAATACAGCTCATCATTGCCGGGGAACGAGCACGTACTGGTACCCAAGCTGGGCTATACCGAATACTTGCCCAAATGGGACATGGTGATAGGTACCGTTGTTAATCTGGATGGCATCGAAGCGCAGGTTGCAGAGGTCGAGGCGGGTGTCAAAGAACGCATGCGGGGCATGATCCTTAGCACCGTGGCCATCACCGTTGTCGTCCTGCTGGTGATCGCGGTGATTGGCATGCTCGTAGCCAACACCATCCTGCGACCGTTGCACCTGATGAAAGCCAACCTGGACGACATTGCAGCCGGAGAGGGTGACTTGACCCACCGCCTGGCAATCACCAGTCAGGACGAGCTCGGCGAATTGGCCAGTTCCTTCAACCGCTTCGTGGATAAAATTCACGCAATGGTTCGCCAAATCACTGACATGACATTTCAATTGACAGCGCTGGTCGGGCAAGTCTCTGAGCAGGCCCACCGGTCTGAGCAGGCGATGGAGCGTCAGCGTCACGAAACGGATCAAGTTGCCACCGCCATCAATGAAATGTCCTCGGCAGCCCAAGAAGTGGCACGCAGCGCTCAGGGCGCTTCCGTAGCGGCACAGAAAACCGATGAAGAAGGCCAAATGGCCAAGCGTGTTGTCGATGGCAGCATTCAGCAGATTCACGCGTTGGTCAGCGATATCCGCAGCAGTGGGTCTTCGCTGGACAGTTTGCAGCAGGATGTAACCTCTATTGTCAGCGTGCTGGGTGTGATCCGCTCGATTGCAGACCAGACCAACTTGCTGGCCTTGAACGCTGCCATTGAAGCTGCGCGTGCGGGTGAAGCAGGTCGAGGCTTCGCGGTAGTCGCCGATGAAGTGCGGGCGCTGGCCAGCCGTACACAGCAAAGTACGCAAGAGATTCAAGGCATGATCGACCGCCTGCAGCAGGGCACTGATGAGGCCGTCCAGGCGATGCGTCGATCGAGTGAAGCGGGTGTCGGGACTTCGGAGCAAGCCAACCAGGCAGGCGAATCACTGGACGCCATGGCGCAATTGATCGGCACCATCAACTCAATGAACGCACAGATTGCCAGTGCAGCAGAAGAACAGACAGCGGTCGCCGAAGAGATCAATCGCAGTGTTCACCAAATTGCTGTTGCCGTGGATAACGTGGCAGACGAGACCCAGCAAAGCGCTCAAACGACTCGCAGCCTTGCACAGTTGGGGCAGCGCCTCGGAGACCTGGTAGGGCAGTTTCGTATTTGATTGACAGATGCTGCCGAAGACAACGCACCTTTCGTTAACTTCGGCAGCGGTTTCAGGTTCAGGGTAATTCGATGCGGCCCATCTCGCCCGGCACGATTGGCCATTGCCCGGCCGCCCAACGCGCCCTGGCCCGTTCAATGAGTGCCTGATCGCTGGCGACGAAATTCCAGCTCATCCGGCGCGGCCCATCCAGTGGCGCGCCGCCGATGATTACGACGTGACAGGGGCTGTCAGCGCATAACGTCACGTCCTCTCCTGCCGACAGCACGTTGAGGGTGCGCACTTCCAGCGGCTCGCCATTGGCTTTCGCATCGCCTTCCAGCACATACACCGCACGCTCTTCATGCTCGGCCGGGATCACCAGGGTGGTCGCGGTTTGCATTTGTACGTCGGCGTAGAGCGTGGGGGAAAGCACGGGTACCGGCGAGGTCAGGCAAAACCCGGAACCTGCGATCAGGCAAATCCTTACCCCCAGGGAATCGCTCACAGGCAGGCTATCAGCCGGGTGATAGCGATAGTGGCCAGCCCCTTGTTCCTCCTCTTTGGGAGACGCAAGCCACACTTGCAGCCCGTGAATGTCAGAGCCGGCAGACAGAAAGGGTTCAGGGGTGCGCTCAATGTGAGCAATGGCGGCCCCTGCCGTCATCCAGCTGACGTCACCCGGACCGACGTGTTGATCGGAGCCCAAGCTGTCCTTGTGCTGCAAATGGCCTTCATACAAATAGGTCAGTGTCGACAGACCGATGTGAGGATGCTGTCGGATATTCATACCGCGGCCTGGCAGATAGCGGGTATGCAGGATGTGATCAAAGAATACAAAAGGGCCGACACTGCGGCAATTGGCAGAAGGTAGCGGGCGCAAAATAGGTTGACCTTCCACCTGTTCAGCGCGGGGGCGAATCACGATACGTGCAGACATGAGCCTGCTCCGGCAATCAAGGAGCGCTGAGCATAACCCAGCGCTCCCTGTTAGCGCGTACTGTTTACTGGCTGAACGCGCCTTCGGACAGGTGCGTTTCAATATCGATGTGAGCGGATGTCATCAGTTTGTGTACCGGGCATTTGTCGGCAACTTTGTGTAGCTCCTCGCGCTGTGCGTCCGTCAATACGCCCTTGAGCGTCAACTTCACGATCAGCTTGTATTGACCTTCTTTTTCCTGCTCCGCATCGTGCTTGATCTCGACGGTTACGCCTGTCAGCGGGATGTCTTTTTTTTGTGCATACATCTTCAGTGTCAGCGCTTTGCAGGCGGCCAATGACGCATCGAAGTAATCGTGAGGTGACGGTGCGCTTCCTTCGCCGCCCGCGCTTTTAGGCACGTCGGTAAACACTTCGTAGTCATCGATCTTGATGCTGTGACGAAAACCATCGTGTGACACGGTATTAACGGTAACAGTCATGGCAAACCTCGGCTTGGCAGTGATTAAAGGTCCTGATCTTTATAGAGCATCTGGGGGATTCTGCGTTCCATTTAAAACCGTGACATGAACCCCAGCGGCCCTGATCGGGTCTACCTGTATCAACAAATGAGGATGACGCATTGAGATTCACATCAGTGTTTTTGGCTTTTGGGGCGTTGGTGGTCAGTGCCGCGGTGGATGCTCGCGAATACGCCTACAGCGACGCGCATTTGCATTACGTGGATTTTTTCCAGGAAACCGCAGGCATGCCAGAACTGCTGCGAGCGATGGAGAAAAATCGCATCGAACACGTCATGATTTCTGGTATTCCAGTGGCAAAAAAATGGCATGAAGACGAGCCCAAGCGTCCTCGTTACTACGCCGGCGATGACGCTGACGCCTATTGGTACAGCGCCACCGATGTGTGGGTTGCCGAGGCGGTCAAGCAACTTAGCGCTGAGCAGCGTCGGCATTTTCACCCATTTCTGTCCGGCTTTAATCCGAATGACAAGAACTCCGCAGCGCACATACAGCGCATGCTCGACCTCAATCCGGGTCTGTGGCAGGGCATTGGCGAGGTATTCACCCGCCACGACGACCTGACGGCATTGATTTCCGGGGACACGCCGCGCGCCAATAATGAAGCCATGATGCGTATTTACACCTTGGCGGCCGAGCATGACCTGCCCGTCTTGGTGCACTCCAATATCACCTCCAAGCGTGAAAAAAACCCTTTGTACCTGGCAGAAATTGAAGAACCGTTGGGGCAGCATCCGGATACGCGCTTCATATGGGCACACGCCGGTACGAGCGCCGAGATTCATCGGCATCAAACGCAGATGGATTTTTTATTACCGACGCTGACACGACTATTGGCAACGTACCCCAACCTTTATGTCGACCTCTCCTGGAGCATGCTCACGCCTTATTTGCTGGATGAGCAAGGCAAGCCAAGGTCGGAGTGGGTGGCGTTAGTTGAGCGCTTCCCTGAGCGCTTCATGCTGGGGTCCGATGTAGTGGGACGTTTCGACAAATTAGGTCAGGAAATGCGAAGTTTTGATCCCTTTTTAAATGCGCTGCCTGTTGAAGTCGCTCACAACGTCGCTAAGGATAATTTTTTGGCGGTCTTACCAAAACATCAACCTTGAATGGGTCTGTTAGCGCAGATGCGTAACATTGTTTAAGTGAGTGCGGCCAGAGGCCTGGATGGAAGTAACGCGCATAAACATGCGTGTCAGTTCAATGATGCCTCTGGGCGCGCACTCACGGATGCAGGTCAATCTGTTGGTTTACAATCCGCGAGGCGCGGGATCATTCATCCGATGATGTAATGACCTTGGAGAGTATTTAGTTTTGCCAGCGCGGGATTGTAGTTTATTGAGGAAGACAGTAACTGAAAGTCGATTTCTCTTCTTTCACTGCTTGTTTTGCGGTCGGCGGCGGACCATGTAAGTTCAATTTCTCCGGTGTCTTCATTATGGGTGCAAGCTGTCCAGGGTTTTTTAAACAGAATTGTTCCTGGCGCCACTGTAAAAGAGACGCGCCAATAGCTGACATTTTCATCAGGTAAGTCAAGGCTAATCTTGTGGCTGTAGACGCGTCTCTTGCTGGCGTAGTCTTCCCAACTGGCCAGCAGCGCTTCTCGCATATTCAGTTCTACCCGGGGATCAAAAGGTGCTCTGACTCTCAATGGGGTAGAGACGCCTGGCACCCCTTCAGGGCTGTAATACGTGAATGTACCCAGCTCTACCACGCTTGCGTCTGCAGGTAAGCCACGAGGTGTCACCGTGACGAAAATCTCGGGCTTCCAATGTTCTGAATTGTAGGTAGGTGTGTAGTACCAATGTCCGTCACAACCATTGGCATGCGGTTGGTAACCATATTGCGTGTTGTACATGAAAATGGAGTCAACTTTACTGCCGTTGTGCATGACCGCTTCAATCCTCGCCCCGATGCGCTCCTTTTCGCCTGTTGTTTTTAGCTTGATAGTGAGTGTGCTCTTAACACCATTGATGGCGTCTGGTAACGCCGGTTGCGTCATGTTCGTCATGATCGGTTTCATCGCTCTTCCTTGTGCGCGTGAGTATTTATGTGGAGTAGGACTGTATTAACTAACCGTAGTCGATGCGAACTGTAATGCAGTAAATCGATGTTATTAAATGTGACTCAGTGCATTCAAATAATCAGAACTTACGGACGCTTTATCCGCAGTAAATGATTCTGTTGTTTTATGGCGTTAAGGGGGCGTGATCGGAAGTGGTCAAGTGGAGGGGTAACAGGCACTTAGTGCAGCGCTGTTTTCAACGCTCCAATACTACGGATGTAGCAAAGTAGCGGGCATAAAAAAGCCCTGAGCATGTCAGGGCTTTTTTAATGAGGCCAGGGATGAGCTTATTTGCCAGCCCAGCGCTTCAGAACCAGCGTGGCATTGGTGCCGCCGAAACCGAAGCTGTTGCTCATGACAGTGTCGATTTTTGCATCTTCACGGGTTTTGGTCAGGATCGGCATGTCAGCGACCGCCGGGTCCAGTTCCTCAATGTTGGCCGAGCCGGCAATGAAGTTGCCTTCCATCATCAGCATGCAGTAGATCGCTTCGTGAACGCCTGCGGCGCCCAGGGAGTGACCCGACAGGCTCTTGGTGGAGCTGATGGCTGGCGCGTTTTCGCCGAACACTTCTCGCACGCCTTTCATCTCGGCAATGTCGCCTACCGGGGTCGAGGTGCCGTGGGTGTTGATGTAGTCGATAGGCGCGTCAACGGTAGACATCGCCATCTGCATGCAGCGAATGGCGCCTTCGCCGCTTGGGGCAACCATGTCGTAACCGTCGGACGTTGCACCGTAACCTACGATCTCGGCGTAGATTTTGGCGCCACGGGCCAGTGCGTGCTCCAACTCTTCAACCACAACCATGCCACCACCACCGGCAATGACGAAACCGTCACGCTTGGCGTCGTAGGCACGTGAGGCTTTTTCCGGCGTGTCGTTGTACTGGCTGGAGAGGGCGCCCATGGCGTCAAACAGGAACGACTGGCTCCAGTGCTCTTCTTCACCACCGCCGGCAAATACGATGTCTTGCTTGCCCATCTGAATTTGTTCCATGGCGGTACCGATGCAATGAGCACTGGTGGCGCAGGCAGACGCGATGGAGTAGTTCAGGCCCTTGATCTTGAACGGTGTAGCCAGGCAAGCCGATACGGTGCTGCTCATGGTCCGCGTTACACGGTATGGGCCAACACGTTTCACGCCTTTTTCGCGCAGGATGTCGAGCGCTTCCATCTGGTTCAGGGTCGATGCGCCGCCCGAACCGGCAATCAGGCCGGTACGCGGGTTGGAGACTTGCTCCTCGGTCAGGCCCGAATCAGTGATGGCGTCTTTCATGGCCAGGTAAGCGTAAGCAGCTGCGTGGCCGACGAAACGATAAATCTTGCGATCGATCAGTTCTTCGAGGTTCAGGTCAATGGAGCCGGAAACCTGGCTACGCAGACCCATTTCGGCATATTCCGGGTTGAATCGGATGCCAGGGCGACTTGCACGCAGGTTAGCGGAGACGGTCTCTTTGTCATTGCCCAGGCACGAAACGATGCCCAGACCAGTGATAACGACGCGGCGCATGCGGATAACCCTTAGAAGTTGTCAGTTGAAGTGAAAACGCCGACGCGAAGGCCTTCGGCGGTGTAAATTTCGCGACCGTCAACGGTCACCGAACCATCGGCAATGGCCAGGTTCAGCTTGCCTTTGAGCACGCGCTTGATATGGATGTTGTAAGTGACTTTCTTGGCGGTCGGCAGTACCTGACCGAAGAATTTCACTTCACCCGAGCCCAAGGCGCGGCCACGGCCCGGCAGACCTTGCCAGCCGAGGTAGAAGCCCACCAGTTGCCACATGGCGTCGAGGCCCAGGCAACCTGGCATCACCGGATCACCTTCAAAGTGACAGGCGAAGAACCACAGGTCAGGGGTGATATCCAGCTCGGCGACCAATTCACCTTTGCCGTACTTGCCACCCTCTTCACTGATATGGGTGATGCGATCCACCATCAGCATGTTAGGGGCGGGCAGTTGCGCGTTACCTGGGCCGAACAGTTCGCCGCGGCTACAGCGCAGCAGATCTTCCCGAGTAAAGGCGTTTTGTTTGGTCATGCGAGCTCCTCAATAATCCCATGCGGCAAGGTGGGGCAAATCTTCCCGACCAACTGAAACATATCGGCTTCAGTTCGCCAGCCTACACATAGACTATTGCGTAGTAGTGAAAGTCACAGCGCCAAGGGCACAAATGTACACTTGTTCACTGAAATTTAAATTCAGGCCGGTTCAGGGCCCCAATCGGGTGCCTAAGACTGCCGCACTTTTAGGTTTTACGCCAGTCGCAGGTAGGCTAATAGCCATAAGTTACTGGACCCAGCGCAGCAGTATTTGTTCCAGATCAGTGCGTTTGAACGGCTTGGCCAGGTAATCGTTCATTCCGGCTTGCAGGCACGCTTCGCGGTCGCCCTGCAACGCGTTGGCAGTCAGCGCAATAATGGGCACGTCCCTGCAACCCACCAATTGGCGGATCTGTCGGGTCGCCTCATAACCGTCAATGACCGGCAGCCTGCAGTCCATCAGGATTGCAGTAAACGCTTCAGTGTTGGCCCGATGGATGGCCTGAGCACCGTCACTGACCATGCTCACTTCATACCCCAGGCTGCTAAGCATGGCTTCGATAACGGTCTGGTTGACCGGGTTGTCTTCCACCAGCAGTACCTTGCGTCCTTTAATGCATGCGCTGTCCGCAGTCATCGTCGGCCTTTGGTTAATGGCAATGCGCTGGTGCAATTCCAGGGGGATTTCCAGGGTGAAGACTGAGCCGTGAGCTTCTTCGCTCTGGGCAAGCAAGCGACCGCCCATGCGTTCCGCCAGGGTGCGAGCGATGGGCAAGCCAAGCCCGGTCCCACCGTAACGTCGAGAAATCGAACTGTCGGCTTGCTGGAAAGCCTTGAACATCGACTCAAGTTTGTCTGCGCCGATCCCGATCCCGCTGTCGCGTACCGTGCAAGTGAACCAGATGAGTTCATGATCCAGCGGTTGCCAGGCAGGCTCGATGCTGACTTGACCCTGCTCGGTGAACTTCAGTGCGTTGCCGATCAGGTTCACCAGTATCTGACGAATCCGGGTTGGGTCGCCCAGTACATGCAGGTCCTGCAGACCGTCCGCCATGTTCAAGTTCAGTTTCAAGCCCCGCTGTACGGCACTGTGCTGAAAAGCTTGCGCGCAATTGCCCACCAGCTCGGCAAGGTTGAACGGGATTTGCTCCAGCTCCAGGGTTGAACGCTCGATTCTGGAGAAATCGAGGATGTCATTGATCACTTTGAGCAAGTGTTCCGTGGACTCCGATGCCAGGGCGGCGTACTCGGCCTGTTCGTCTGTCATGTGGGTGGTTTCGAGCAATTGCAGCATCCCCAGAACACCGTTCATCGGGGTCCGTAATTCATGGCTCATCATGGCCAGAAAGTCGGTTTTTGCGCTGTTGGCGCGCTCTGCTTCCTCGCGGGTCTGTATCAACTGGGCAATCGCTGTCTGCTGTTCACGGCTGGCCTGTGCCAGACCTTCTGCCAGGTTATTGATGTGCCGGGCCAGGCTGCCGAGTTCCCCATCGTCAACCACCGGTAAAGGCGTGTTGAAATGGCCCTGTTGAATAGCCTTCACCGCATCGCTCATGTCGCTGATGGGGCGGGAGAGGTTGGAAGCCAGGCGCCGGGCCAGTAAGTAGGTAAAGCCCAAGGCAAACAGCGCAAGGATCATGGCTTTTAACAGAATGTCCTGCTGGCGCTGGTTGAAGGCATCACTGGACATGCCGACCAACACCCGCCCCAGATAATCCTCGGTCGCAGGTGTCATGGGATCGTTATCGGGCTTTCCTGAAATGCTCTGCACCCTGACAGGCGCCTGAAACACTTCCACATCGTTGCTGCGCCCTGTTTCATTCAACGGTTGCTCTGCATGCACCAATACGTTGTTGGCCCGATCCTGAACCTGGACGAATTGCACGTGCGGTGTGTTCAACGAGGCTTTCATCAAGGTTTCCAGCACATGCGTGTTGCCGGAAATCACCCCAAACTCAGTGGCGGGGGCCAGTTGGTTGGCAATCAGCTGGCCTGTGTGGTTGAGCTCTTGACGCAAGTCCTGCAGGCGCACGAAGGTAAAAAAGCTGATGAGCAGCAACGTCAGTAGCAGGGCGGGGCCCAAACTCATCATTTGGGTGCGGGCGTGAATATCCCAGCGGCGTCGGTCAGCCATGAGTGTGAGGTTCCGTAAGCCGGCGCCAGGGTGCCGAGATCAGCCGTGACGTGCAGTCAGTCATGCATGTGTACAGCCAGGCTGCCTCGTGTGTGAATGAATGGGCGGCATGTTAACCGAGCTGAATCAGTTTTCCAGTCAAAACCCTGCACTTTCTGAGGGAACAGACGCGCCTGGTCGCTGCAGGGGGGACTGGTCGCAGCGGATGTGCTCCGTATAATGCCGCCATTGCCACGGCTAGATGGATAACGGGATTGCTATGACTGAACAGCGCGCTATTGCGGTCTTGGGGGGCGGGAGTTTTGGCACCGCGGTGGCCAACCTGCTGGCGGAAAACGGTCACCCGGTACGTCAATGGATGCGCGACCCGGTGCAGGCCGAGGCGATTCGGCTTAACCGTGAGAACCCTCGTTACCTTAAAGGCATCAAGATTCATCCCGGCGTTGATCCGGTCACTGACTTGCAAGCCACCCTCGACGCATGTGAATTGTGTTTTGTCGCCTTGCCTTCCAGCGCGTTGCGTACTGTGCTGTCAGCGCATGCCGATCGCTTGAGTGGCAAGATGCTGGTCAGCCTGACCAAGGGCATTGAAGCCCACAGCTTCAAGCTGATGAGCGAAATCCTTGAGGAGATCGCCCCGCAAGCCCGGATTGGCGTGTTGTCGGGGCCTAACCTGGCGCGCGAAGTCGCGGAGCATGCGCTCACGGCCACGGTCGTTGCCAGTGCTGATGAAGCCCTGTGTACGCAGGTTCAAGCGGTTTTGCACGGTCGCACGTTTCGCGTATACGCCAGTGCCGACCGCTTTGGCGTAGAGCTGGGTGGGGCGCTTAAAAACGTCTATGCAATTATTGCCGGCATGGCGGTAGCCCTTGGCATGGGGGAAAACACCAAAAGCATGTTGATTACCCGTGCCTTGGCAGAAATGACGCGATTTGCTGTCAGTCAAGGCGCCAACCCGATGACATTCCTGGGATTGGCCGGGGTAGGGGATTTGATCGTGACCTGTTCTTCCCCTAAAAGCCGTAACTATCAAGTGGGGTTCGCCCTGGGTGAAGGCCTGAGCCTGGACGAGGCGGTCTCGCGCCTTGGGGAAGTGGCGGAAGGCGTCAACACGCTGAAAGTGCTCAAGGCCAAGGCCCAAGAGCTGAATGTCTATATGCCGTTGGTGGCGGGTCTGCATGCCATCCTGTTTGAAGGGCGTACCCTCAATCAGGTGATTGAAGTGCTAATGCGGGCCGAGCCCAAGACAGACGTCGATTTTATTTCCACCAGTGGTTTCAACTGAGCTCGACAGGAGCAGCCCATGAATGACAATCCGAATGCCCCCAAGTACGAATCCATAGTGTTGCGTGTGCTGTGGATGCTGGTTTTTCTGCTGGTTTGGCAAGTTGCGCAGTTAGTACTGGGCGGCCTGGTACTGGTGCAGCTGATTTATCGGCTGGTGTATGGCGCACCCAACGGCGGTCTGATGAATTTCGGTGACACGTTGAGTCAGTATTTGGCGCAAATCGGCCGCTTTGGCAGTTTTCATACTGAGCAAAAGCCTTGGCCTTTTGCTGACTGGCCTGCATCCCGAGCGCCAGAAGGTGAGGCGCCGTATGCCGAGCCTGCGTCGCAGACCAAGCAGCCATGAAGCTGTGGATTTTGCGTCATGGTGAAGCGCAACCGCACGCCCCCCGTGATGCCGAGCGCAAGCTCACCGAGCTTGGGCGTCAGCAGGTAGTGCGCAGCGCGGCCCACTTGATAGGCCAACCGCTGGATTGCATCCTGGCCAGTCCGTATGTCCGGGCTCAGCAGACGGCCGCCCTCGTGCGCGACGCGCTGGGCTTTTCTGCGGCTCTGAAAACCGTGACGTGGCTAACCCCTGAAAGTGATCCCAAGTTCGCCGTCAGCCAACTGCCGGATGCCGGTAATGTGCTGTTGGTCAGCCATCAACCCTTAGTAGGTGACCTGATCAGTCTGTTGCAGCATGGCCACTGTCGGCAGCCTCAACCTATGCACACCGCCAGCCTGGCAGAGCTCGAAGGTGAGTGGCCGCTCGCTGGCAGCCTGCGCTTGCTGCATGTGTGGCACCCGTAAGCGCAGCACGTCGCATCGCTGACGAGCCCCATTCAAATACGTTCTGCGTTGATTGCCCTGAACCGGCCCGGGCAAGCGGCACAGTTGCGCCCTCGACATATTTTGTGGCAAGACTGTATGCCTCTCACCGATCAAGGACTGAGCAATGAGCGTGTGGACAACCCCGCCAGATCTGGCACATCTCAATGCACTTCGCAAAAACTCCATTTGTGAGGTGCTGGATATCACCTTCGATGCGTTCGATGACAACTCCATCACCGCGAGCATGGTGGTCGATCATCGCACCCATCAACCGTTTGGCCTGCTGCACGGTGGGGCATCGGTGGTATTGGCTGAAACCCTGGGGTCGATGGCCAGCTATATGTGCATCGACCCAAAAAAGTTTTACTGCGTAGGACTTGAAGTCAACGCCAACCACCTGCGCGGTGTGCGCAGCGGGCGAGTGAGCGCGGTCGCACGGCCTGTGCATATCGGTCGAACGACCCATGTCTGGGATATCCGTCTGACCGATGACAGTGGCAAACTCAACTGCATTTCCCGGCTGACAATTGCGGTTGTACCCCTGGGTCAAACACCCCCGTTCGCGGAGTAATCGGCCAGGCGATGGCCGTAGTGGCGTCATTGATGGCGCATACGGTCGTTGCTGTTAAGAATTTTCCTACAGACAATAAGGCTAATTCCTAGTTTGGATGCCTTATATGTCCCGGCAGATTTTCTTCGCCCATGCCAATGGCTTTCCCTCGGGCACGTACGGCAAATTGTTTGCTGCCCTGGCGCCTGACTATCGTGTGGCGCACCTGCCCCAGCACGGGCACGACCCGCGTTTCCCGGTTGACAACAACTGGCGCAACCTGGTCGACGAACTGATCTACCACCTTGAGCAGCAGGAGGGCCCGGTGCTGGGGGTGGGCCACTCATTGGGCGGCATGTTGCACTTACATGCGGCCATCCGTTGCCCGCAGCTCTACAAAGGCGTGGTAATGCTTGATTCGCCGGTCTTGACGCGTACGGATCAGTGGGTGATTCGCGCCGCCAAACGCTTTGGCCTGATTGATCGCCTGACGCCTGCCGGGCGTACCTTGGGCCGTCGTGAAGAGTTCACTGACCGCGAGGCTGCGCGCGCGTACTTCGCCGGGAAATCGCTGTTTCGCAGCTTCGATCCGGAGTGTTTCGACGCCTATCTGGAGCATGGTTTACAGACGATGGATGACCGCTTGCGCCTGAGCTTTGATCCCGCCACGGAGATCGATATCTACCGCAGCGTGCCCCACACCAGCCCGGGTCTGGTCACGCAATTGCAGGTACCGCTCACGGTGGTGCGTGGGCGCGACAGCCGGGTGGTTATGCGCCATCATGCCAAGGCCGTAGCGCGCTTGCCGCTTGGTGAAGCCTTGAGCGTGCCGGGCGGGCACATGTTCCCGCTTGAGCAGCCGCACGATACTGCCCGCTTGTTGAAGATGATTTTTAGCCGCTGGGAAGCCCGTAATTCCGGCCTTTGAGAGTGTACGCATGAGTCCCGTGGTTGAAGAGATTCGTCTGAGCCTGCCGCATATTGAACTGGCGGCGCATGTGTTCGGGCCCGAAGACGGCATTCCGGTCATTGCGCTGCATGGCTGGCTGGACAATGCCAACAGCTTTGCGCGATTAGCGCCAAAGCTACACGGATTGCGTATTGTGGCGCTGGATCTGGCCGGGCATGGCCATTCCGCCCACAGGCCGCCTGGGGCCAGTTACTCCCTGTGGGATTATGCTTTCGATGTATTGAGCGTGGCCGAACAGCTGGGCTGGGAGCGTTTTGCGCTTTTGGGCCACTCCTTGGGGGCGATTATTTCGGTGGTGGTGGCCGGTTCGTGCCCTGAGCGTGTCACGCATCTGGCGCTCATTGATGGTGTGATGCCGCACACCGGAACTCAACACAACACCGCTGAGCGCATGGGGCAGGCGCTGCAAGCCCAACTCCAGCTGAACCACAAACGCAAGTCGGTGCACAAAACCTTCGACCGTGGCGTCGAAGCGCGCATGAAAGGTATGGTCGCCGTCAGCTGTGAAGCGGCGCAGTTGTTGGCTCAACGCGGGTTGATGCCGGTGCCGGGCGGATACAGCTGGCGCAGCGACAGCCGCCTGACGCTACCCTCACCGCTGCGCCTGACCGATGAACAAGCCCTGTCTTTCGTAGAGCGTATGAGTTGTCCTGCCACCCTGATCGTGGCCGAAGAGGGCATGCTGGCCACCCATCCCGAGCGGCTGGATAGACTACCCTTTAACCTGGAACGGTTACCCGGTGGCCATCATTTGCACATCAATGACGAATCCGGGGCAATCCTTGTTGCAGACTGTTTCAATCGGTTCTTCGCTGCTCCTTGACTTGCGGCGACCAACTGCCGAGGCTTGGCGGGTTGAAATGGGAGACAACCATGATAGATCTCTACACCGCTGCGACCCCGAGAGGCCACCCGATCTCTTTCGTAAACAGGCTGATTCACCCTTCACCTGCGGGTGACGCGTGCCGATGAAATTGACCAATCGCTTGATCGGCGTACTGGGTTTGAGTTGCCTGAGCCCTTTGTTGTGGGCGGCCGATGTACCAGGCAGTCAGGATTTGCAGGACGTGCCACGGCTGGCTGACGCACAAATTGTCGATTACACCGTTAAGCCGGATGTCGAGCGTATCTACCCGATGGGGCCGATCCGCAAAATAAGCGGGCGCCTGCGCTTTGACGGGCAAGTGGATGCGCGGGGGCAGACCACCGCTATCACGTATGAACTTCCCACCGGCCATTCGGCCACCGAAGCCTTTACGGCTGCGCGCAAGGCGCTGCAAAACAAGAACGCTGAGTTATTGTTCTGGTGCCAGGCGCGGGACTGCGGAGAAAGCAGTCTTTGGGCCAACGAGGTGCTAGGCAACGCCAAACTGGTGGGCTCCGATGAGCAACAATCCTATCTGTTGATCCGGATGGCCGCCCCAGAGCGCAATCGATTGGTGGCGCTGTATGCCATCAACCGGGGTAACCGAAAAGGGTACCTGCACGTAGAACAGCTCGTGGCCACTACCGATCTCGGGGTCTTGTTGCCCACGCCTGCAACGCTGCAGCGTCAACTGAAAACCACCGATTCGCTGGATTTCCCGATGCTGACGCAAGCGCCCGACGCTCCATGGCTGCCGTTAATCAGCCGTGCTTTAACGCTCGATACCACCACGCGGGTCAGTTTGAGCGGCGTCAAGGCGGGTGCCTGGCGTGAGGCCCTGATCAAGAGCGGCGTGCGCGCCTCGCGTCTTGAACTGAGCGACAGCGAAACCCCAGGGTTGCATATCGAGTTGCTGCGCTAAGCACTGCCCACGACGGCTACACTTCGCGTAGCCGTCGTCTTTTTGTTTTCGAATTTCTGTGGAATACACATGCTCAATAACGATCGCCTGCTGGTGCAAATCCTGCTGCTGGTGTTGTTCGGTGCCAGCCTGTGGGTCATGGCACCTTTCTGGTCGGCCCTGTTCTGGGGGGCTGTTCTGGCGTTTGCCAGCTGGCCGCTGATGCGGTTGCTGACCCGTTGGCTCAATGGTCGCGAATCATTGGCTGCTGGCATTTTGACCTTGGGGTGGATGTTGCTGGTGGCCGGGCCGCTGGTGTGGCTGGGTTTCAACTTGGCCGATCACGTGCGCGACGCCACGACGTTCGTGAAAGATGTGCAGTTGGAAGGCTTGCCCGAAGCGCCGGCATGGCTGGCTGGCATTCCGCTGGTGGGAGAACGGCTGGTGGGCATCTGGGACACCATCGATGAGCAGGGCGCTGCGATGATTGTCGCGGTCAAGCCGTACTTGGGGCAGGTGGGTAATTGGTTGCTGGCCCGCAGTGCGCAGATCGGCGGCGGGATCCTGGAGCTGACCCTCAGTATTGTCTTTGTGTTCTTTTTCTATCGTGATGGCCCGCGGCTGGCGACATTTGTACACCGTTTACTCGAACGCCTGATCGGTGAGCGCGCGTCTTACTACCAGGAACTGGTGGCGGGCACTATTCAGCGAGTGGTCAACGGGGTGATCGGTACGGCGGCGGCGCAAGCGTTGCTGGCGTTGATCGGCTTCCTGATTGCGGGTGTGCCGGGTGCGCTGGTGCTGGGCCTCGCCACGTTCCTGCTCAGCCTGATTCCGATGGGCCCGCCCTTGATCTGGATTCCGGCCACGGCATGGCTGGCCTGGAAAGGCGATTACGGGATGGCGATTTTTCTCGGTATCTGGGGCACGCTGATCATCAGCGGCGTGGATAACGTGCTCAAGCCTTACCTGATCAGCAGGGGCGGCAACCTGCCGTTGGTCATTGTGCTGCTAGGGGTGTTTGGGGGGTTGATTGCGTTCGGCTTTATCGGCCTGTTCATCGGCCCGACCTTGCTGGCGCTGGCCTACAGCCTGCTGGTGGACTGGAGCGCCAGCCATCAAAACAAAGCCCAGGGTTAAACACCCCCGCATGCAATGATGAAGGCGTGAGGCTGCGGCGCATCGCAGCCTCACACGTATGTCAGACGCTTTTCACGATTTTCCCTTCAACTTCGTCCTTCATGCGCAGCAATTCATCGCCTGCGCGTTCAATGTCAGAACGCACGCTGTGCAGTTGCTGGCGACTTTTTTCCAACAGGCGCTTGGTGGAGCTGTGGCCGGTTATGCCGCGCTTGAGCGCCATGGCACCGATGCCCACCTGAATCAGGCCGATAAACCCGCCGCGGCGAATGCCTTTGCCGAGCATCACCACGCCGCCCGCCAAAGAGCCCACGCGCTCCCAGCCCTCTACGTTTTGATACGGCACATCGTTATAGGCCGGGGATTCAATGCGCTCTACAGGATTTCTGTTGGTCATGCTCTGTCTCCAAGGGATGGTGGATACAGAGCTGACTGTCAGCGAAGGCGTGTCGTTCCCTTGAAGGGCATGTGGGGGTCAGAATTTAGGCCCTGATCGGGTGTTGTTACCCTTGGCCAAGCGGTCGTAAAGCACCACGTTGACGGTGGCCGCGAGGTTCATGCAGCCGTTGGTCGGGATGTAAATCACATCCTCACACCAGTCCAGTATTTCTTTATCCAATGAACCGTCTTCCGGCCCGAACACATACAGCGCACGATCCGGATGGGTGTACTCAGGCAAGGAGCGGGCGCCCTCTACCAGCTCCACCGCCACAGGAATGCAGCCCAGTGGCAGGATCTTTTTCAAGTCATCAATGCCAATCAGCGGAATGTCCTGATGCACTTTTTTCGTGTCGGTGACGAAGTCTCGGGCGCGTTCATAGCGCTTGCCGGTGTAGAACACTGACGCCACGTTATAGCAACCAGCCGCACGCATCACCGAGCCGACGTTTTCCGGTGATTTGGGGTTATACAAACCAATGCAGCTGTACCGTTTGTTCGCCACGTGCCCGAGCCCTTCAGAAAAAAGACGCGAGTATACGCCTGTTGAGGCTGATCCGGAGCCGCCCAGTCGGCTGCGGCTCCGGCAGGCGCGTGGCTATTCGTCCTTTTTCATCAACCCGGCCAGTGCGGCGAACGGGTTGTGGGTGGCCTTGGCCACTTTCGGGCTACTGGTCGAGCTGTCCGAAAAGTATTGCTGGTCGGTGTAGCGCGAGTGTTCGTTGTCATGGCAGTACAGGCACAACAACTCCCAGTTGGAGCCGTCCTGCGGGTTGTTGTCGTGGTTGTGGTCGCGGTGGTGCACCGTCAGCTCACTCAGGCGTTTGCCTGAGAACTCACGGGCGCAGCGGCCACACACGTGCGGGTACATTTTCAGGGCTTTGTCGCGGTAGCCCATTTCACGGTCACGCTGGGCATCGGCCAGGATGCGATCCAGCTTCGCGGTATGGGAGGGAGGGTTGGCCGAGCTCATGGGTTCACCTTTCAAGACGAATGACGGTCAGGTCGTTTAGTTTAGCTGTTGATCAGCCTTTGATTTTTTCAGCAATCCAGATGGTATGCCGCGTGCCTTTGTTGCCGTGGGCGAAGACTTGCACTTCCTCGGCCTTGAAACCGGCCTTGAGCAGTTTGTCGGAAAACTGCCTGTCTGCGCTGGCAGACCATACCGCCAGCACGCCTTTAGGGCGCAAGGCCTTGGCGCATGCGCTTAACCCGCCAGCCGAGTACAGCCAGCTGTTGGCTTTTTGAGTCAGGCCTTCGGGGCCGTTGTCGACATCCAACATGATGGCGTCAAACCCGTTGGGTTCGGCTTGCAGCACATTGGCCACGTCTTCCTGGCGGATCACCGTGCGCGGGTCCTGCAACGGATTGCCGGCTTTTTCGCCCAGCGGGCCGCGATTCCACTCCACCACCCCCGGCACCAGTTCCGCCACCACCACTTCGGCTGTTTTGCCCAAGTGCTTGAGAGCGGACGCCAGGGTGAAACCCATGCCCAAACCACCGATCAGCACGCGCGATTGCGGACGTCCTGCGACCTTGCGGCAGGGGATTTCGGCCAGAGCGTCTTCCGAGCCGTGCATGCGCGTGTTCATCAATTGGCCGCCGTCGCCCCCCTGGATCTTGATCACGAAGTCCTCGCCATACTCAAACAGGCACAGGGCGCCGCCGTTATCGGGGATCGGAGTGGTGTCGAGCAGAACAAAACGTTTCATGGGTATCTCATAGAAGAGGACAAAAACCGCAGGTTACGAGTAGCCTGAGGGCAGACAAGCCGGTCTGGCAACGGAGTGACTGATGAAACGCACTATTCTAACGGCCATTGCAGGGGCGGCGCTCTCGATAAGTGCAGCGCAAGCGGGCGGGTTAAGCCCGGTTCCCGTTATGCCGGTAACCCCCGCACCCGGTTCGCCCGGCACTGCGACCCCCACGCCTTATCCGCAGATTACGCCGCGGCCAGTGCCCAAGCCCGTGGCAGGCAGCGGCAGTTTGATCCCGCTGCCACCCATCGACTTGCCCCAACCGCCACCCAAAGACCAGCCCTTACCGGGGCTCGACAGCAAAGACCTGAAAATCAAGCCGGCTGCTGATTGAGCCCGGCCGCTGCAACAGGTGCGGGCTGTTGGTTAAATGCCCAGCACCTTGAACACAAATGCGTATTCCAGCGCCACGTCGCGCAACGCCTGATAGCGTCCGCTCATACCACCGTGGCCAGCGTCCAGTTCAGTCTTGAGCAGTAACAAATTGTCGTCTGTTTTGCTGGCGCGCAATTTTGCCACCCATTTGGCCGCCTCCCAATACTGCACGCGGCTGTCGTTGTACCCGGCAATGACCAGCATCGCGGGGTAAGCCTGTGCCCGAACGTTTTCATAAGGCGCGTAAGCCTTGATTCGCTCATAGACGTCGGGCTCCTGCGGATTTCCCCATTCGTCATACTCGGTAACGGTCAACGGCAAGTCAGGGTCGAGCATGGTGTTGAGCACGTCGACAAAAGGCACCTCGGCAATGGCCGCCTTGAACAGCTCGGGGCGTTGATTGAGGACAGCACCGATCAACAGGCCGCCTGCGCTGCCGCCACTGATGACCAGTTGCTCGGCCTTGGTCAGCCCTTGAGTTATCAAATGCTCCGCGCACGCGATGAAATCGCTGAAGGTGTTGTGCTTATTCTCCTGCTTGCCTGCGCGATACCAGGCTTCACCCAGCTCGCCGCCGCCCCGTACGTGAGCGATCGCAAACGCCACGCCGCGATCGAGCAGGCTCAGGCGCGCATGGGAGAACCACGGGTCGAGGCTTTCGCCATAGGCGCCGTAACCGTACAGGTACAGCGGCGTCGGCTGGCCAAGGGCGCTGCGCTTGACCACCAGGCTGATCGGCACCTGTGTGCCATCAGGGGCGGTAGCCCACAGGCGCTGGCTGACGTAATCGTCGGGATTGAACGGACCCAGTACCGGGGTTTCCTTGAGCACGTATTGCTCGCCAGTACTCAGCGTCAGTTGACGCACGTGCGCGGGGCGGTTCAGCGCCTCATACCGCAGGCGGATATACGGGTTGTCAAATTCAAGACTGTCTTGCACATACAGGCTGTAAGCCGCATCGGGTAATTGCACGCGATAGGGCGTTCCACCGTGCGGGCGGATTTCGATGATCGGCAGCCCACCTTCGCGCAGGCTTAAACACAGGGCGTTGGCATTGAGGGTCAGGCCTTCGAGCATGACCTTGTCGTCGTGGGCGATCAGCAACTGCCAGGCCTCGCGGGTCGGCGTAGACCCTTGAGCGTGATACAGCGCAAAGTTGATGCCGTCCTGATTGGTGCGGATAAACCAGCTCCACTGACCTTGATACAGCCCGTGATCGACGCTGTAATCGTGGCCTTCCACACGTGGCGCGAGGCAACGGAACGGGCGTGTCGGGTGATCGGCATCCAGAACCCAGTTCTCACTGGTGGTTTTGCTGTTGAGCAACAGGATGAGCTGGTGCTCTGAGCTGGAGCGGTAGCAATGCAGGAAAAAACGGCCATCCGGCTCGTGGAATACGTCGTGCGCGCCCGATTCTGTGAGGGTGTGGCGCAACAGTTTGTGCGGACGATGGGTGTCGTCCAGGGTTGCGAAAAACAGCGTCTGGCTGTCATTGGCCCACGTCATGCTGCCATCGCAGTCCTCGAACGGCAGCTCGGTCACCGTGCCGCTGGCGAGTTCCTTGACGAACAGGCGGTAGGTTTCTTCGCCGCTGGTGTCGAGGCTGTAAGCCAGCCGCTGATGATCCGGGCTGATGCTGAACGCGCCCAGAGATAAAAAACCGCCCTCGGCCAGCGCATTTGGGTCCAGCAGCAATTGCTCCGCTGTTTCGTCTACCTGCTGGCTGTCGTCGGCCGGACGCGGGCAACGGAAATGACGGGGGTATTCTTCCCCTGCCTGGGTGCGGGTGTAGTACAGATAAGGGCCCCAAGGCGACGGCAATGAAAGATCGGTCTCGCGAATGCGGCCCTTGATCTCCTCAAACAATGCTTCACGTCGCCAGGCTTCGTCAGCCAACTGGGCTTCCTGATACTGGTTTTCCGCTTTCAGGTAATCCAAAACCTCTTTGCTGTCGCGGTTTTGTAACCACGCATACGGGTCTGAACCTTGAAGCGTGGGTGCGACTGGAGCGCCATTTGCGTAGGTAGATTCGGTCATTTAGTGCTCTCGGAAACCTGAATGAAAAGACGCCGTGCTGACGGCGGGGCAGCCGCACTGGCTAAAAGCCGTTATCATAGCGCCTCATTGCCTGCCGACCATGGATACCATGACCGAGAACGACTATCTGATCGCCTGGGGCCTTTATGCCTTAGCCGCTTTGGGCTGCCTGCTCGTAGGGTGCCGCCTGACCCGCTTCATGTGGCGCTGGTTGCGTGAACCGTTGCGGGTGCTGATGGCCGTGCTGCTGTTCAGTCCGACCATCATTGACCCTGTCAAAGAAAAGTTTGCACCTGCGATCGCCATCACCGCCCTCGATCTGGCGTTCAAGGTGGGCAACAACGCATGGCGGGCCGTGTCCGACCTGTTGATGTACACCATCATTGCGTTTTGCCTGTACGGGCTGTTTGTGCTGATTCGCTGGCCCATTGAGCGCGCGAGCAAAGCCCGACGTGCGCAAGCGGCGGCGGCCGAGCAGGCCCGCCAACACGACCCTGAAGACGATCAGCCCTTCGGTACTGCTGGAGACGACCGCTACGGCCGTCCGGTAACGCCGCGGGTCAGCGGTACTACCCGGGTTGAACCCAGGTTGTAACTTTTTTCCGTCGAGCCTGAATGCGAGAGTGCGAGCGTGTGTGAATTACTGGGCATGAGCGCCAACGTGCCGACCGATATTGTGTTCAGCTTCACCGGCCTGATGCAACGCGGCGGGCGTACCGGCCCGCACCGCGACGGCTGGGGCATTGCATTCTACGAGGGGCGCGGGCTGCGTCTGTTTCAGGACCCGGCTGCCAGTTGCGACTCCGAAGTCGCACTGTTGGTCCAGCGCTACCCGATCAAAAGCGAAGTGGTCATTGGCCACATCCGCCAGGCCAATGTCGGCAAGGTCTGCCTGTCCAACACCCATCCGTTTGTGCGCGAACTGTGGGGGCGCAACTGGTGCTTCGCCCACAACGGTCAGTTGGCTGACTTCAATCCGGCCGTCAGTTTCTATCGGCCGATAGGCGACACCGACAGCGAGGCCGCCTTTTGCGACGTGCTTAATCGGGTACGCGAAGCGTTCCCGGAGCCGGTGGACGTCGAAACCATTCTCCCGGTGCTGGTGGCGGCGTGTGCGGAGTATCGCGGCAAAGGCGTTTTCAACTGCCTGCTCAGTGATGGCGACTGGTTGTTTTGCTATTGCTCGACCAAACTGGCGCACATCACCCGTCGAGCGCCCTTTGGCCCGGCGCGGCTTAAAGATGTCGACGTGATCGTGGATTTTCAGGCAGAAACCACCCCCAATGACGTGGTGACGGTCATCGCCACCGAACCGTTGACCGAAAACGAAACCTGGACGCGCTATGCGCCGGGCCAGTGGGGCTTGTGGCGACGCGGCGAATGCGTCAGCCAGGGCACAACCGAATAAGGATGGGCAAGCATGTTCCTGAGTTACCTGCGGTTGGTGTTGTTCACCCTGGGCTTGTTGATCGGCGTGCAAGTGCCGGGTTTTATCAATGACTACGCCAATCGTGTGGAAGCTCACCTGATTGAAGCGCAAACCGGTTTGGCCGGGTTTCAAAACACCGCCAACCAGTTTTTCAACGGCGACTTGCAAGCACTGGTGGCGCACTATCAGGCCAGCGAAGACCCAGTGTTTCGCAGCGATGCGTCAAGCCTCAATACATTGTTGACCCGTCAACGCCTGCTGGATAACCAGTTCCAGGCCATGCAAGGGCCGTGGTACATGCGCGCCCTGCAAGTGGCATATGCGGCAGATCCTGCGATTCGTCAGGAAACCTTCGACGCATACACCTATCAGGTGCTGCTGTCGCCCACCGCCATTGGCTGGGCCATGGCCGGGGCTCTGCTGTTTTCCTTCGTCATCGAAGGGGTGTTGCGGCTCATTGATTGGGTGGTGCTGGGCGGCAAGCGTCAACGCGAACGCATTGCGCGCCGTGAGCGCAGTTACTGAGCCTCTAAACCCGTCGTGGCTGCCTGAGCCGGCCATTGCGCCCCGGCGGTTCGGTAGCCGCTAAATAGCGGCCCCCACGGCAATCAATTTTTTTTATCCCGGTGTCTGGCTTTTATTAGTTGGACGAACAGCGTACGCCTGTCGAAAAATGTCCTACTTCTAAATTATAAAAAACACCACAGGAGCATCATCGTGAGCCGCCTGTTATTGAACTGCGACATGGGTGAAAGTTTTGGCAGCTGGACCATGGGCCTGGATGCCGAGGTGATGCCCTTCATTGATTGCGCCAACATCGCGTGCGGCTTCCATGCCGGTGATCCGGGGATCATGCGCAACACCGTGGCGCTGGCGCTGGCGCACGGGGTGCAGATCGGCGCCCATCCGGCGTATCAGGATCTGGCAGGATTCGGCCGCCGCTCCATGGCTTATACCGCGCAGGCGTTGCAAGACCTGTTGCATTACCAGATCGGCGCCCTGGATGGCATCTGCCGTGCTCAGGGCACTCGCGTCAGCTACGTCAAGCCCCACGGTGCGCTCTACAACGACATGATGGCCAACCCCGAGCAGTTGCGCGCGGTGGTGCAGGCTGTTGCGGCCTACGACGCGAGCCTGCCGCTGATGCTGATGGCGACCCGTGATAACAGCGTCGCACACGCCATCGGCGATGAGTTTGGCGTCACCCTGTGGTTTGAAGCGTTTGCCGATCGCGCCTATGACGCGGCCGGGCACCTGGTCTCGCGTCAACTGCCGGGCGCGGTGCACCACGAGCCGCAGCGGATCGTTCAGCAAGCGTTGACCCTCGCCGCAGGCCAACCGCTGACAGCGATTGATGGCAGCCCCTTGCACCTGCACGCTCACACGTTGTGCGTGCATGGCGACAACGCCAGTTCGGTGGCCGCCGTGCAGCACATCCGTATGGCCCTGAACGGGCAATCGGCATGAAGCCGCGTATTGAGGTGGCAGCCATCGACTGCCTGATGTTGCGGCTGTTCGACGAGATTGCTGAACACAACATGCCGTGGATGCTGGCCGCCACAGAGCGGGTGCGCAGCGGCTTTGCAGGTTTTCTGATCGATCTGGTGCCGTCCTACACCACGTTGATGATTCACTACGACGGGCTGGCGCTGAGCTCGGCCCAGGCGCGCGAACTCATTCATCAAGCAATGACCGACCTGCAACCCGAAACCCGGGACCGTGGCCAATGCCATGTGTTGCCGGTGTGGTACGACCTGAGCGTCGGGCCCGAACTGATGTTGCTGGCGCAGCGCACGGGGTGGTCGCAGCGCGAAGTGATTCGCCGTCACAGCGAGCGTCCGTATCAGGTGTTCGCGCTGGGGTTCGCCCCCGGTTTTGCCTTCATGGGGCTGGTGGACGAGGTGCTGGCTGCGCCACGCCTCAACACGCCGCGTAAACGGGTGGCAGCGGGCAGTGTCGGGATTGCCGAACGCCAGACGGCGGCCTATCCGGCCCAGTCGCCCGGCGGCTGGAACCTCATCGGGCGCACGCCGGTCAGGCTGTTTGACCGGGAGCGAGAGGGGTACAGCCTGTTGCAACCCGGCGACCGCGTGCAGTTCGAGCCAATCAGTCATAGCGAATTCATCCGCCTGGGCGGCGACGACACCCCACAGGAGCCCTTGGCATGAGCCAATTGTTGATTCAGGCCAGCACCCCGTTATGCCAGTTGCAGGATGCAGGGCGTTTTGGGGTCCGGCATTTGGGCGTGACCCAAGGCGGTGCGGCCGATTGGCAGTCGATGACGTGGGCCAACTGGCTGTTGGGCAATGAGCTGGAGGCAGCGGTGATTGAAATCACCCTGGGCGGTTTTAGCGTAATGGCTCAGTGCGATTGCACGTTAGCGCTGGCGGGCGCGGACCTGGCCGCCACTGTGGATGGCCAGCCGCTCAAACCGTGGCGCAGTTTCAGCCTGCGCCAGGGGCAGACCCTGTGTTTCGCGCAGCCACTCGACGGTGCTCGAGCCTACCTGGCCGCGCCGGGAGGCTTCGACGCGCCGCGTGTGTTGGGCAGTTGCGCCACGGTCGCCCGGGAGCAGTTGGGTGGGCCGGATGGCAGGGGGAATGCGCTGGAGAAAGGCGCCGAACTGGGCTTCAGGAACGCCCGGCCGGCATTACGTGAAATGAATCACGCCTGGATTCCCGCGTTCACCGGCGTCCCGTTGCTGGACATGATCATGGGCGCACAGATCGGCGATTTCAGCGGGCAAAGCACGTTCGACGCCTTCAATTGCCCGTGGGTGCTCGACAGCCGCGCCGACCGCATGGGCATCCGTTTGCTGGGGCCGACGCTGGTGTATCAAGGGCCACCGATGATTTCCGAAGGGATTGCGTTGGGGGCGGTGCAAGTGCCGCCAGATGGCCAGCCCATCGTGTTACTCAATGACCGACAAACCATTGGTGGCTACCCGCGACTGGGGGCATTGACGCCGCTCTCATTGGCGCGGCTGGCACAGTGTTTGCCGGGGCAACGTGTGTCGCTGCACCCGGCCACGCAGGAAGCCGCGCAGCGCCAACAGGTGGAATGGATGCAGCGCGTCAAGCGCGTCTGAACTTCACCCCGGCGAGGAGGGTGCGTTGCTTCATTTCGCCAAAAAACGCATCCCTTCTTCTAGCCCCTCCAGCGTCAGCGGGTACATGCGGTCTTCAATCAAATCCCGCACGATGCGTGTTGAGGCGGTGTAGTTCCACGTGTCTTTGGGGTACGGGTTGATCCAGATGAGCTTTTTATATTTCTCCATAAAACGCTGCATCCACAGGTAACCCGGTTCTTCGTTCCAGTGCTCCACGCTCCCCCCGGCATGGGTGATTTCGTAAGGGCCCATGGCCGCGTCGCCAATAAAGATCACTTTGTAATCAGCGCCGTATTTGTGCAGCACGTCCTGGGTGGCAATGCGCTCAACCTGACGCCGCTGGTTGTTCTTCCACACCGATTCATAAATGAAGTTATGGAAGTAGTAGTACTCCAGGTGTTTGAACTCAGTCTTGCAGGCTGAGAACAGCTCTTCGCAGATCTGTACATGGGAGTCCATCGAGCCGCCAATGTCGAACAGCAACAGCAGCTTGATGGAGTTGCGCCGCTGCGCACGCATCTGGATATTCAGCAGGCCGGCGTCGCGGGCGGTGTGGTCGATGGTGCCGTCGATGTCCAGTTCATCTGCCGCGCCTTGGCGTGCGAATTTTCGCAAGCGGCGTAGCGCGACTTTGATGTTGCGCGTGCCCAACTCGACCTGATCGTCGAGGTTTTTATACTCGCGCTGTTCCCAGACTTTTGCCGCCTTGCCCTGGCGCGCTCCGGCATCACCGACGCGAATGCCTTCGGGGTGGTAGCCACCTGAACCGAACGGGCTGGTACCGCCGGTGCCGATCCACTTGTTACCCCCGGCGTGGCGTTCCTTTTGCTCTTCCAGGCGCTGCTTGAACGCTTCGATGAGCTTGTCCAGGCCCCCCAACGACTGGATCTGCGCACGCTCTTCATCGCTCAACGAGCGCTCGAACTCTTTGCGCAGCCATTCGTCCGGAATCAAGGCTTCAAGGTGTTGATTGAGGGTTTGCAGCCCGTTGAAATAAGCACCGAAGGCGCGATCAAACTTATCGTAGTGGCGCTCGTCCTTGACCAGAATGGTGCGCGCCAAAAAGTAAAATTCGTCCATGTCGGCGAAGGTCACCCGGTGTTTGAGCGCATTGATCAGGTCCAGCAGCTCACGCACCGAGACCGGCACCTTGGCTGCGCGCATTTCATTGAACAGATTCAGCAACATGCTTATCGCCTCGGGTCCATCAACGATTGCCGCGACGGCTCATGAACGCCAGGCGCTCAAGCAATTGCACGTCCTGCTCGTTTTTCACCAGCGCGCCCGCCAGCGGCGGGATGGCCTTGGTCGGATCACGCTCGCGCAATACCGCTTCGCCAATGTTGTCGGCCATTAGCAGCTTGAGCCAGTCCACCAATTCCGAGGTCGAAGGTTTTTTCTTCAGGCCTGGCACTTTGCGCACATCGAAGAACACGTCGAGCGCCTCGCTGACCAGTTCTTTCTTGATGTCGGGGAAATGCACGTCGACGATTTTTTGCAGGGTGGTGCGGTCCGGGAAGCTGATGTAGTGGAAGAAGCAGCGGCGCAGGAAGGCGTCCGGCAGCTCTTTCTCGTTGTTGGAGGTAATGATGATGATCGGGCGCACCTTGGCTTTGATCGTTTCGTCGGTCTCGTAAACGTAGAACTCCATCTTGTCGAGTTCTTGCAGCAAGTCATTCGGGAACTCGATGTCGGCCTTGTCGATTTCGTCGATCAGCAAAATCACCCGTTCTTCGGCCTCAAAGGCTTCCCACAATTTCCCTTTTTTCAGGTAATTGCGCACGTCGTGGACTTTGTCGACGCCCAGTTGGGAGTCGCGCAGGCGGCTTACCGCATCGTATTCATACAGGCCCTGATGGGCTTTGGTGGTGGACTTGATGTGCCAGGTGATGAGCTTGCAACCGAAGGACTCGGCCAGTTGCTCGGCCAGCATGGTCTTGCCGGTGCCGGGCTCGCCTTTGACCAGCAGCGGGCGTTCCAGGGTGATGGCCGCGTTGACCGCCAGCTTCAGGTCATCAGTGGCCACGTAGGCGCGGGTACCTTCAAACTTCATCTGCACATCCTCAAACCATAACCCCGGTCTGCACAGGGCAGGGCGGGTGACTAATAAAAAAGCATGTCCGACTATAACGCGGCACCCGCGTTGCGTGAACGCAAACGCCTCATTCAGTCTGTGAACGGGCCGTCACGGCATGACTGGACGCACGCGAACACGAAGCCTACCCTTGAAGCCTTTCCGAAAAGTGCATAAGGGACCCCCCGTCATGAGTCGCATTTTTGCAGATAACGCTCAATCCATCGGTAATACGCCGCTGGTACAGATCAACCGCATCGGGCCCCGTGGCGTCACTATTCTGGCCAAGATCGAAGGGCGCAACCCGGGGTATTCGGTTAAATGCCGGATAGGCGCCAACATGATCTGGGACGCCGAGAGTCGCGGTGTGCTCAAGCCAGGCATGACCATCATCGAGCCCACGTCGGGCAATACCGGTATCGGCTTGGCCTTTGTGGCCGCTGCACGCGGTTACAAACTGATGCTGACCATGCCTTCATCCATGAGCCTTGAGCGTCGCAAAGTGCTCAAGGCGCTGGGTGCCGAGCTGGTGCTCACTGAACCGGCCAAAGGCATGAAAGGCGCCATCGACAAGGCTGCTGAAATCCTGGCCAGCGACCCATCGAAATACTTTATGCCCCAACAATTCGAAAACCCGGCCAACCCTGCAATCCACGAAAAAACCACTGGCCCTGAAATCTGGAACGACACCGATGGGCGTGTCGATGTACTGGTGTCAGGCGTGGGCACGGGCGGCACGATTACGGGTATTTCGCGGTATATCAAGCACACACTGGGTCAACCGCTGATGTCAGTTGCCGTTGAACCCATCACTTCGCCAGTCATCACCCAGGCGCTGGCCGGTCAGGCAATTCAGCCTGCGCCGCACAAAATCCAGGGCATCGGTGCCGGTTTTGTGCCGAAAAACCTCGACCTGTCGATCGTCGATCAGGTCGAACTGGTCAGTGACGATGAGTCCAAGGTGATGGCGCGGCGCCTGATGGATGAAGAAGGCATCCTGTGCGGCATCTCCTGCGGTGCGGCCATGGCGGTGGCCGTGCGTATGGCTGAAAAGCCGGAAATGCAGGGCAAAACCATTGTCGTGATCCTGCCGGATTCGGGCGAACGTTACCTGTCGAGCTTCTTGTTCAGCGACCTGTTCAGTGAGCAGGAACTCGAGCAGTAAGACGCACTGTAGTTGCTGTTGCAGGCTGCGAAGGGGGAGTGCAAAGCGTTCTTGTGCACGCATCGCACCTTTCGCACCCTGCGTCTGCAACGGGCTTTGCCTGACTCACATCAAGCGATTTCCCCTCGGCTTATGCTATTTAATGCGCTGTTACGTAATGCTTAACACTGAATGTTGGATCACGCGGGTTTTGTCCTGCGCCGGTAGTGTTTATCATGCCCGGCTGCCACATCGGGCTATCGGTGCCGCACAGTTTTTTCGAGGAGTTGTTGCATGACCTTATCCTTCGCCATCAAGGCAGGGCTGATACTGCTGTTTGTCGGCAGCATCCTTTACGTGCATTTGCGCGGTAAGGCGCGTTTGCCGGTGTTGCGTCAGTTCGTCAACCACTCCGCTTTTTTCGCGCCGTACAACGCCTTGATGTACCTGTTCTCCGGTGTGCCTTCCAAGCCTTATCTGGACCGCAGCAAATTCCCCGAGCTGGATATCCTCAAGGACAACTGGCAGGAAATCCGTGAAGAAGCCATGCACCTGTTCGACGAAGGCTATATCCGCGCCGCCGAAAAGAACAACGACGCAGGTTTCGGTTCTTTCTTCAAAAAAGGCTGGAAGCGCTTTTACCTCAAGTGGTACGACAAGCCATTGCCTTCCGCTGAGCTGCTGTGCCCGAAAACCGTGGCGCTGGTCAACAGCATTCCTAACGTCAAAGGCGCGATGTTTGCGCTGTTGCCGGGCGGCAGTCACCTCAACCCGCACCGTGACCCGTTTGCCGGCTCGCTGCGTTATCACCTCGGGCTGTCGACGCCCAACTCCGATGCGTGCCGCATCTTTGTGGACGGCGAGGAGTACGCATGGCGTGATGGCGAAGACGTGATGTTCGATGAGACGTACGTGCACTGGGTCAAAAACGAAACCGACATCACCCGCGTCATCCTGTTCTGTGACGTGGAGCGCCCGTTGACCAATCGCATCATGACCCACATCAACCGTTGGGTCAGCGCTCAGTTGGGCAAAGCCACCGCGCCGCAAAACCTGGATGACGAACGTGTAGGCGGCATTAACAAAGCCTACGCATGGAGCAAACGCTTCAGCGATCGCTTCAGTGGCGTGGTCAAGCAGTGGAAACGCCGTAACCCCAAGCTGTACCGCATCTTGCGCCCGGTGTTGGCGGTGCTGGTGCTGGTGCTGCTGTGGCGCTGGTTGTTCGGTTAACGTATTGCAAATTGTATCGGGCGCTGGTTATAGTCGGCGCTCACTACCCTTCACAGCGATCAGCTCATGCCGGTTTCCCTTCCACGCCGCGTTGTCAATTCAGCAGTCACTGCTGACGCAGTGCCGTGTGCGAATCAGCAACCGGGGCAGATCAGTCACTATCCCCCTCCTGTCAGCAGCACTGTGGTGTACGTGGTCGTATCGCCACCGGGTGTTGTGACGGGCTGAGCCGAGTCGTCGGTTGCCCGTACCCGTCTGAAAACCACTGAACTTCAGCCTTGGCTGAGTTGGCTTTTTTGCCTGATGACAGGTGTTACTCATGTTTTCGATCTCAAAAGAATCCGCGCTGGCGGCTGCCTCCACCTGTGCGTTTGTGTTGCTGTGGAGCAGCGGCGCGATTTTCTCCAAGTGGGGGTTGGCCCACGCGTCGCCCTTCGCTTTTTTGTTGATTCGCTTTGCCATCGCGTTACTGGCGCTGGTGCTATTGATCCCGTTGCTCAAGCTCCAGCGTCCGCGAGGTGCTCGAGCGGTGTGGTATGCGTTGGTCACGGGCGCCGTCTTGCTGGGCGCCTACCAGATTTTTTATATGCTGGCGCTGGCTCTGCACATCACGCCGGGTGTGATGGCCACGGTCATGGGCGTCCAACCGATTCTGACCGCCGTGATCCTGGAGCGGCGCCAGTCCTGGAGTCGACTGCTGGGGTTGTTTCTGGGGTTGGCCGGGCTGATTCTGGTGGTCTATCAAAGCATCGGTCTGGCCGGGATGTCATGGCAGGGCATGCTATTGGCGGTACTTGCGTTGATGAGCATGACCCTTGGCACCCTGATGCAGAAGCGCATCACCGATAACCCGCTGGGCACCTTGCCGGTGCAGTACTTCGCCGGGTTGCTGGCATGTGCACTGTTTGTACCGTTTCAACCCTTCAGCATTCAGTACAGCGCGGGATTTGTGATACCGGTGTTGTGGATGGGACTGGTGGTCTCGGTGCTGGCCACCTTGTTGCTGTACCGGATGATTGCGCGGGGCAACCTGGTCAATGTCACCAGCCTGTTTTACCTGGTGCCTGCTGTCACGGCGGTCCTGGACTACGTGATTTTCGGCAATACCCTCGCAGCCTTGAGCCTGTTGGGCATGGCCATGATCATCGTTGGCCTGATGTTTGTGTTTCGTAAAACCGCGTAATCGCTGACCCAGGCTGCGAAGGGAGCCTTCGGCTTGCTTCGCAGCGTGCTTCATTCCTTTGTCAAAGCCGGGCGGGTCTGAGCACCAACCACAGCGCCACGGCGATCAGCAGCCCGCCATACACATGCGCCATCGACAACGGTTCGTCCAGAAACAGCGCGCCCCACAGCACGCCGAACGGCGGGATCATAAAGGTCACGGTCATGGACTTGACCGGGCCGATGCTGGTGAGTAGCCGGAAGTACAAAATGTACGCAAACGCTGTGCACAACAGGCCCAACCCCAACAGAGACAACCACACGCTCATCCCACCCCAACTGGCGGGTGGCTGATGGATCAGGCTGACCGCAAACAGCGGCAGCAGGAACAGCGTGGCCCCTAGCATGCTGCCCAGCGCCGAAAGTCGCGGGTCCAGGCCGCCTTGTTGATCCAGCCAGCGGCGCGCCAAAAAGCCGGCGAAACCGTAGCAGGTCGTAGCCAGCAAGCAGGCGAGGGCGCCCATCAGCAAATCCATGTCAAACGCGACAGGCCCCGCCCGGGTCAGAATACCCACCCCCAGCAGGCCCAAAAACACCCCCGCCATTTTGGTCAGCGTGAGTTTTTCGCTGAAAAACAGACCGCCAATCAACACCCCCATCAGCGGCGTGGTGGCGTTGAAAATGGCTGAGTACCCGGCAGGTAGCACTTGGGCTGCCACGGAATACAACGTGGCCGGTATGCCGGAGTTGATGACCCCGAGAATCAGCACCACGTTGAACTTGCCGCCGAAATTCCAGCTAACGCGCATCAGCGCCAGAATGACCAACAAGCCGGTGGCCGCGATGGACACACGAAAAAAAGCGGTCGGTAGGGAGCCGAGAACCGGTGCGATTATCCGCATAAACAAAAAGCTGGCGCCCCAAATGCCTGCTAGCGACAGCATGCGCACGATATCGACGAGTTTCACGGTTGTTTCCTTACGCGTTTTGTGGCGGGCAGTGTAGGGGATGCAGCGCACAAGGCAATGGTTGCGTCTGGTAACAATTGGCCTCTAAGCTCAGGCGAACACCCCCATCAACGACGTTCGTGCAGAGGTTCACCCATGCCCCGTACCTGGCCGGCTGACGCCATCGCGACACTGATTCTCGATGGCTTCGATGATTACCGTGAGCACTTTCGGCACATCACTGACGGTGCCCGTGCCCGTTTTGAAGGTGCGCTGTGGCAGGACGCGCAGGAGGCTTCAGCGGCACGGATCAACCTCTACGAGCAAAAAGTCAGTCAGGTCAGCCAGCGCTTGCAATCGGCGTTCGGTGAACAGGGGTTGCTGGACGCCAGCCAGTGGCCGTTGGTCAAGCGCGCTTACATCTGGCTGATTGACCCGCGGCTGGACGATGAGTTGGCCGAGACGTGGTACAACTCAACGTTTTGCAGCCTGTTCAGCCACGACCTGATCAGCGACGAGTGCATGTTTATTCACACCACGCGCCCGGCCTTGCGTCAGCCGCGGGCCGCACAAACCCGGACATATCGCCCTGCAGGGCAGTTAAGCCTCACACTCACGCAGATCTTCAGTGACTTTGCGTTCAGCGAGCCGTACGCCGATTTACCAGAGGATGTGCGAAGGCTGGAAGTACACCTGCGTGAAAATCTGCCCGACTGGGTGTGCAAAGACCCGGACATGCACATCGAACTGTTTGGCTCGGTGTTGTATCGCAACAAAGGGGCCTACTTGGTGGGGCGTCTGTACACCCGCGACGAACAGTGGCCGCTGGTGATCCCGCTGCTGCACCGCGAAGGACGGGGCATTCAGATTGACGCCTTGATCACCGATGAAGCCGAGGTGTCGATCATCTTCTCCTTCACCCGTTCGTACTTCATGGTCGACGTGCCAGTGCCTGCGGAGTTTGTCGGCTTTCTCAAACGCATCCTGCCGGGCAAGCACATTGCCGAACTCTACACCTCCATCGGTTTTTACAAGCACGGGAAGTCCGAGTTCTACCGCGCCCTGATCAACCACCTGGCCACCACGGATGACCGCTTCATCATGGCCCCCGGCGTGCGCGGCATGGTCATGACCGTGTTTACCCTGCCGGGCTTCAACACCGTGTTCAAACTGATCAAGGACAAGTTTTCACCCTCGAAAAACGTCAACCGGGCCACGGTCATCGAGAAATACCGGCTGGTCAAAAGCGTGGATCGGGTCGGGCGCATGGCCGACACCCAGGAGTTCGCGGATTTCCGTTTTCCGCTCAGCAAGTTCGAACCCGAATGCCTGGCCGAACTGTTGGACGTGGCTCCCTCCACGGTTGAAGTTGAAGGCGACACGGTACTGATTCGACACTGCTGGACGGAGCGGCGCATGACCCCGCTCAACCTGTACCTGGAACACGCCAACCCCGCGCAAATCCGTGAAGCCCTCGACGACTATGGGCTGGCGATCAAACAACTGGCGGCGGCCAACATCTTCCCAGGCGACATGCTGTTGAAAAACTTCGGTGTCACCCGCCACGGCCGAGTGGTGTTCTACGACTACGACGAAATCTGCTTTCTGACCGAAGCCAACTTCCGCCACATCCCCCAACCGCGCACCCCTGAAGACGAAATGGCCAGCGAGCCGTGGTATTCCATAGGCCCGCTGGACGTGTTCCCCGAAGAGTTTCCGCCGTTCCTGTTTGCCGATGCCCGCCAGCGCCGTTTGTTCGACGAGCTGCACGGCGAGATCTACGACGCCGATTACTGGAAAGGCCTCCAAGCCTCCATCGCGTCTGGCAAGGTGATGGACGTGTTTCCTTATCGGCGTCGGGGGTGAGGGTATCGGACGACCTTGCACCTCTCAGAGAATTTGACAGGGTTGGCGTTTTTTGACGCCTCGTTGCTACCTTAAAATTAGCCCCGTTTTGCTACAGATTCGTGCTTGGCACCCTAAATCTGCGACAATCCGCCCCCTGCATTTACCAAGACTTTTACGCACCTGATGACTGACGAATCGCCTGCTATCGACAAGCTGTTGAAAAACCTCGATCACGCCATGATTGCCGACCGCCACAAGCTGCGTCGGCAGTTGCACGAGCTGCGCAAAAAACCGGACGACGCCAAGCTGGCAGCCTGGGTAGCGCGGGTCGAGGCGTCGTGCGCGCAGGTGACAGCGCGGGCGGCCAGTGTGCCGTTGATTCGCTATGACGAACATTTGCCGATCGCCGCCAAGCGCGATGAGATCAAGGCCGCGCTGCTCAAGCATCAAGTGCTGATTCTGGCCGGTGAAACCGGTTCGGGCAAAACCACCCAGTTGCCGAAAATCTGTCTGGAAATCGGGCGCGGTCAGCACGGTTTGATTGGCCATACGCAGCCCCGGCGCATCGCGGCCCGAAGCGTGGCCAGTCGCGTGGCCGAAGAGCTGGGTACGCCGTTGGGCGCGCTGGTCGGCTATCAGGTGCGGTTTGAGGATCAAAGCGATTCCAACACGCTGATCAAATTGATGACCGACGGGATTCTGCTGGCCGAAACCCAGCACGACCGCTTTCTGGAACGCTACGACACGATCATCGTCGACGAAGCCCACGAACGCAGCCTGAACATCGATTTTTTGCTCGGTTACCTGAAAATCCTGCTGCCCCGGCGTCCGGACCTCAAGGTCATCATTACGTCGGCCACCATCGATCTGGAGCGTTTTTCCAAGCACTTCAACGATGCGCCCATCGTGGAAGTGTCTGGCCGCACGTTCCCGGTCGAGACCTGGTATCGCCCGTTGACCTCGGAGCAGGACGAGGAGGGCAACAGCGTCGAAGAGGACTTGAGCGTCGATCAGGCGATCATTGCGACGCTGGACGAAATTGCTGCCCATGAACGCCATGAGCGCAAAAGCCCCGGCGACGTGCTGGTGTTTTTGCCCGGCGAGCGTGAAATCCGCGATGCTGCCGATATGCTGCGCAAAGCCCAGCTCAAGCACACTGAAATCCTGCCGTTGTATGCCCGACTGTCTCCGGCCGAGCAGCAGCGGATCTTCCAGTCACACCCTGGGCGCCGCGTGGTGCTGGCGACCAACGTGGCGGAAACGTCCCTCACGGTGCCGGGCATTCGCTACGTGATCGACAGCGGCACCGCGCGCATCAGTCGCTACAGCTACCGGGCTAAAGTCCAGCGTTTGCCGATCGAAGCCATTTCCCAGGCCAGCGCCAATCAGCGCAAAGGCCGATGCGGGCGGGTTGAGCCGGGGATTTGTGTGCGTTTATACGCCGAAGAAGACTTCAACGGGCGCCCGGAATTTACCGATCCCGAGATTCTTCGCACCAACCTCGCTGCGGTAATCCTGCAAATGCTGCACTTGCGTCTGGGGGAAATAACCGCATTCCCGTTCATCGAACCGCCAGACGGCAAAGCCATCACGGACGGCTTCAACCTGTTGCAGGAGCTGTCCGCGGTCAACCGCGAGAACCAGCTGACTCCACTGGGGCGCCAACTGGCGCGCCTGCCGGTCGACCCGCGCATGGGGCGCATGCTGCTTGAAGCGGCGAAGCTCGGCAGCTTGCAGGAAGTGTTGATCGTGGCCAGTGCGATGTCGGTGCAAGACCCGCGCGAACGTCCACCGGAGCGTCAGCAGGCGGCCGATCAGGCCCACGCGCAATGGAAGGATGTGGATTCGGACTTTGCGGCGCTGATCAATGTGTGGCGTGGTTTTGAAGAGCAGCGCCAAGCGCTGACCGCCAGCCCTCTGCGCAACTGGTGCCGCAAGAACTTCCTGAACTACCTGCGTTTGCGCGAGTGGCGCGACTCTCACCGCCAACTGAGCCTGATCTGCCGTGACCTGCAACTGTCGGTCAATAAAGAACCGGCGGATTATCCGAAACTGCACAAAGCCGTGTTGTCGGGTTTGCTCAGCCAGATCGGACAGAAGTCAGAAGACGGCGATTATCTGGGCGCGCGTCAGCGTCGATTCTGGATTCACCCGTCTTCGGGGTTGGGCAAAAAACGCCCGCAATGGTTGATGACCGCCGAACTGGTGGAAACCACCAAGCTGTATGCGCGCATGGTGGCCAAGATCGAACCGGACTGGATCGAGCCATTGGCCGGGCATCTGGTCAAAAAGAATTACGTTGAGCCGCACTGGGAGAAAAAACGCGGCCAAGTGGTGGCATTTGAGCAAATCACGCTGTTCGGTTTGATCGTGGTGGGCCGTCGCCCTGTGCATTACGGGCCGATTGACCCGGTGTTGTCCCGCGAGCTGTTTATCCGCGAAGGCCTTGTACGCGGTGAGATCCAGTCGCGGGCCAAGTGCCTGGCGGCCAATGCCCGGTTGCTGGAACAGCTCGACGAACTGGAGGCCAAAGCCCGCCGTCGTGACATTCTGGCGGACGAAGAGACGCTGTTTGCGTTCTACGACGCGCGCTTGCCCGCCGAGATCCATCAGACCGCGACCTTCGACAGCTGGTACCGGGTCAACAGCCAGAAAGACCCGCAGCTGTTGATCATGCGAGAAGAAGACGTGCTGGCCCGCGAGGCCACTGAAATTACCGCCCAGCATTACCCGGACACGTTGCGGCTGGGGGAGTTGACGCTGGAACTCAGTTATCACTTTGAGCCCAATCACCCCCGTGACGGCGTGACAGTCAAAGTGCCAGCGCCGCTGCTGTCTGTTCTGCCGCCCGAGCGCCTGGAATGGCTGGTGCCGGGGATGATCGAGGCCAAGTGCATTGCGTTGGTGCGCAGTCTGCCCAAGGCTTTGCGCAAAAACTTCGTGCCGGTGCCGGACTTCGTCAAGGCTGCCTTGCAGCGTATGGAGTTTGGTCAGGGCTCGTTGCCACAAGCGCTAGGACGTGAACTGCTGCGCATGACGGGCGCGCGGGTCAGTGATGAGGCGTGGGCCGAGGCCGCGCAGCAGGTCGAAAGCCATCTGCGGATGAACCTGGAGATCGTCGACGCCAATGGCAAGTTCCTTGGCGAGGGTCGCGATCTGGCCGAACTGACCGCGCGATTCGCTGAAGCCAGCCAGGCCGCCCTTGCGGTGCCGCAGAGCGCCAAAAGCCAGCAGCCCGTGGAAGCAAAAGTATTTGCCCCGGTGGCGGAGAAAACCCAGCAAAAGATTGCCGGTCTTTCAATGACGGTGTACCCGGCGCTGGTAGAAGAGGGCAATACGGTCAAGGAAGGTCGATTCTCGACCCCGGCCGAGGCGGAATACCAGCATCGACGCGCCTTGCAACGCTTGTTGATGCAGCAGTTGTCGGAGCCTGCGAAGTTCCTGCGGGGCAAGTTGCCGGGGCTGACCGAGCTGGGCTTGCTGTACCGTGAGTTGGGACGGGTCGACAGTCTGGTGGAAGACATTCTGCTGGCCAGCCTCGACAGCTGCATTCTTGAGGGCGAGGCCGTGCTGCCTCGTGATGGCGCCGGGCTGGCTTCGCTGGCCGAGCGCAAGCGCGCAGGCTGGACGGAGCATGCGGAGAAACTGGCGAAGCTGACGTTGGAGATCCTCACACTGTGGCACGGCCTGCAAAAGCGTTTCAAAGGCAAGATCGACCTGGCCCAAGCCGTGGCGTTGAATGACATCAAGCAGCAACTGAGCCATTTGGTGTACCCGGGATTTGTTCGGGAAACCCCGCCGATGTGGCTCAAGGAACTGCCGCGTTACCTCAAGGCCATTGAGTTGCGCCTGGAAAAACTGCCGGGTCAGGTGCAAAAAGACCGGGTGTGGAGTGGCGAACTCGGCGGGCTGTGGGCGCAGTATCAGGCCCGAGCAACCAAGCATGCGCAGGAAGGCAAGCGCGACCCGCAACTGGAGTTGTACCGCTGGTGGCTGGAAGAATACCGGGTGTCGCTGTTCGGTCAGCAGCTGGGCACCAAGGTGCCGATTTCTGACAAACGCCTGAGCAAGCAGTGGAGTCAGGTAGAGGCTTAACCATCCCCCTGGCCCCTTTACAGGGTCAGGGGCATCATTGCGGCTATAACGCAAATGTTGCCGTTTATGGCAAACTTCGCGGCTATAACATCCAGACACGAACAGGACCCAAGGCACTTCACTTCCCTTGTCCGGGGTGAGTCCTTTTATGATTTGGTACGAAAGTACCAATATTTTCTGCTTGAACAGAACAGAGGAACGACCGTGCATAACGTCGTCATCAGCGGCACCGGCCTGTATACCCCGGCCAACAGCATCTCCAACGAAGAGCTGGTGCAGTCTTTCAATACCTATGTGCAACAGTTCAACGCCGAACACGCGGCTGCCATCGAGGCCGGTGAGATCCAGCCTCTGGCTGAATCCAGCGCGGCCTTTATCGAAAAAGCGTCCGGCATCAAAAGCCGCTTTGTGATGGACAAGGACGGCATCCTTGACCCGCAGCGCATGCGCCCGCGCTTGCCGGAGCGCTCCAATGACGAAATGTCGGTGCTCTGCGAAATGGCGGTTGGCGCGGCGAAACAGGCGTTGGAGCGCGCAGGCAAAACCGCTGCCGATATCGACGGTGTGATCGTGGCGTGTTCCAACTTGCAACGCCCGTACCCGGCCATTGCTATTGAAGTGCAACACGCGCTGGGCATTCAGGGGTTTGGTTTTGACATGAACGTCGCCTGCTCGTCCGCGACCTTCGGTATCCAGACCGCCAGCAACAGTGTGCAGTTGGGCCAGGCCCGCGCGGTGCTCTTGATCAGTCCGGAAGTGTGCACCGGCCACCTGAACTTCCGTGACCGCGACAGCCACTTCATCTTTGGTGATGCCGCCACGGCGGTGGTCATCGAACGTGCCGACCTGGCAACCTCTGCGCATCAATTCGACATCGTTAGCAGCAAGTTGCTGACGACCTTTTCGAACAACATCCGCAATAATTTCGGTTTCCTCAATCGCGCCTCGGACGAACCTGCTGACAGCCCGGACAAACTGTTCGTGCAGGAAGGGCGCAAAGTGTTCCGTGACGTGTGCCCGATGGTGGCCGAACTGATCGGGCAGCACCTGGAAGAAAACCAGCTGGACGTGGCGCACGTGAAGCGTTTCTGGCTGCACCAGGCCAACCTGAGCATGAACCACCTGATCGTCAAGCGTTTGCTGGGGCGTGAAGCCTCCGTTGAAGAAGCACCTGTGATTCTTGATACCTACGCCAACACCAGTTCGGCGGGGTCGGTGATTGCCTTCCACAAATACCAGGACGACTTGCCCGGCGGCGCGCTGGCCATTCTCAGTTCGTTCGGTGCGGGCTACTCCATCGGCAGCGTGATCTTGCGCAAGCGTTAATCCCGTCGCAGGGGCGTTGCCCGCGTGTGGCAGCGGCCCTGCAATTGTGAGGCCTGATGGCTGACTCTGAACTGCTTTCCCGCCTGTTGGCCGGTGAAGAACGCGCGTTTCGCGAACTGGTCAGCACCTATCAAGGCGCCATGCGTGCCGTGGCGTTTGCGATTGTCGGCACCCGTCACGCCGATGAAGCCGTGCAGGACGCCTGGCTGTCGGTCGTGCGCAACCTGGATGGATTCGAAGGCCGTTCCAGCCTGAAAACCTGGTTGCTGACGATCACGGCCAACGCTGCCAAAAACCGTTACAAGCAGAACCGGCGCGAAGTGCTACTCGATGACCTGCCGTCGCCCCACGGCAGTGTTGACGATGACCGTTTCTCCCGTGATGGCCATTGGCTGTTGGCGCCGTTTGCCTGGCATCAGGACACCCCGGAAGCCTTGCTGACTGAGGACGAACTGCGCGAGTGCCTGGAGCACACGCTGCTCAGCCTGCCGCAGTTGCAAAACAGTGTGCTGGTGTTGCGTGAGCGCGAGGGGTTGGCGCTGGAAGAGATTTGTAATCTGCTGCAGATAACGCTCTCTAATGCCCGGGTGCTGATACATCGGGCCCGGCTTAAAGTCTTTGCGACGGTGGAGCATTTCGAGGAAACCGGTGAATGTTGACCTGCAAGCAGCAAGTAGCGCGTTCAAGTGACTATCTGGATGGCCAGTTGACCTTTCGTGAGCGGTTGCTGGTGCGTCATCATTTACTGTTTTGCCCCAACTGCCGTCGGTTCATCAAGCAAATGCGGTTGCTCAATGCCACCCTCAAACGCTTGCCGCAGGCACCGCCAGCGGATCTGGAGGCGACGATTGAGCGAATGCTGCGTGAGCGGTCGGGTCACAAACAAAGGGATTAAAGACAAGGCGCCGTCGACGGATGAGAGGGGATCGACGGCGCCGTTTCTTTAATTCAAGTGTGGTTTAGAACTTGGCTTCTACATCCAGTTGCAGGGTGTTGGTGTTCGCGTCTTTCTGCGTTGTGGTGGCGTAGTCGGCCTTGGTCAGGTAGTACGTCACGCCGACACCGAAGTTCTTGTCGATTTCGTAACCCAGTTTGACCTTGTGCCCACGCGAGCCCGTGGTGCCGTTGGCAAAGTCGGAGTCAGTGAAGGCACCGACCACGGCGTTACGTTGAACGTCGCGGTAGTTGTAGTCCAGGCTGAAGGCATCCAGCTTGCTTTTGAAACCCACCAGCCAAGCGTCGTCCTGATCGCTGTCGGTGGCGGCGTTGTGCACGTACTGACCGTACAGCGACAGAGGCAGTGGCAGGTTGGCGATGTCGACCTGACCAAAACCTTCATACAGGCGGAATTCGCTGGTGCTGTTGCCATTGACGGCCAGTGCGCACGGCGTGGTTTTGGTGCCAGTGGTCGGGCACTTGCTGTCATCGTCGTTTTTGTAGCCATACACGCTGCCGCCCAAGGTTACTTTGAGGCTGTCGTTGGGTGCGAAACGTGTACCCAACTGGCCGGCATACATGCTCAGGTCGTGACGAAACTGCACACCTTCGCCGTCGACGTTGTCCTTTAGGGTGTAGTAACCCGCACTGCCGAACATTTCGACACCGCTGTTACCCAGGTCGTGTTTGTACGTCGCGGCGACGCCTTCGGGGTTGATATCGCTGTCCCAGATCACATCACCGATGCTGACCCAGGGTTGTGGCATTTTGCCGCCGATCAAGTGCAAGTCTTTGACGGCGGTCGGGTGATAGTCGATGTAAGCCTGATCCAGCCACAGCTGTTTCTTGTCGAAATAGTTGTCCAGGTCCTGGTTAGTCGAACGCGCATCGTCTCCGCCGCCGGTGGCGATACGAATGCCGGTGTTCACTTGCGGGTTGATCTGCGTGTATGCCCCCAGGCGTGCACGGATACGCTGGCGGTCCTTGTTCTTGCCGTCGGACTCGCCGTCGATTTTGATGTTTTCATGGCGCACCCGCACGTCACCCTTGAACTCGGTCTTGGCGGCCCAGGCCACTTTTTGTTCAAACGCACTGAGGTCGGATTTTTTCACCTGATTGGCGGCAGCTTCCTGCTGAGCCTGTTTTTCACTGGCGAGTTCGGTTTGCAACTCGGCGTATTGCCCTGGGGAGATGGACCCGTTTGCCTTGAGCATTTCCAGCAGTTTGGCATCGACCCCGGCGCTGGCCGGAATACTCATGGCTAACGCCAGGCCGCCACATAGTCCCGCCGCAACCCGTGTAGATACAAGACGCATATGAATCTCCCAGTGGTGGAATGGCGATGACCATCCCCGGAAAAACGGCCCTTGGTGGGCTCAAAATGGGTGCGGGGCGAGTGTGTTATTGGCGTGTTGGCAGCCGTCCACTCATAACCCCGCGCTCTAAGAAGCGGCGCCAGTATCGCGGCTGGATATGACAGAAAAGTGGCAAACTGATAGCAAGTCCGTGACACCGTTCCAGCCCTCGGTTCGCAGGCGTTGTCGGATGATGAGGTGTCGCCCAGACCCTGTTTATTGCGGTAGTCGCTATCAGGCACAAGGTGTTCAAGGGCGTTTTCAAACACTGGCGGGGTGATACCATCGCCGCTCTGAAGCGCGTGCCGGAGCCCCTCAATGCCGTTACATCGTCTGGACAGTCTGTCGGCTATCAGCGCCCCTGAATGGGATGCCTTGGTCCCGACCTCCCAACCTTTTTTGCGTCATGCTTTTCTCAGCGCGCTTGAAGACAGTGGCAGCTTGAACCCGCACTCAGGCTGGCAGCCCGAGCATTTGTTGCATTACGCGGACGGCACCTTGCAGGCCGCGTTGCCCAGTTATCGCAAATGGCATTCCTATGGCGAGTATGTGTTTGATCACGAGTGGGCCAACGCCTGCGATCGTGCGGGTATTGAGTATTACCCCAAGCTGTTGACTGCCGTGCCTTTCAGTCCTGTGAGCGGCCCGCGCCTATTGGCCGCCAGTGCCGAGCAAGGGCGTGAGTTGTTGGCGGCGTTGCCCGGCTATCTGGAGGTCGAAGGGCTGTCCGGCGCGCACATCAATTTCACTGACCCGTTGGCAGACAGCGCGCTGGCGCAACAGCCCGGCTGGCTGCAACGTCTGGGCTGCCAGTTTCATTGGCAAAACCGTGATTACCGGGATTTTCAAGACTTTCTCGATGCGCTCAGTTCGCGCAAACGCAAACAAATGCGCAAGGAACGCGAGCAGGTCGCGGGGCAAGGAGTTGCATTTGAGTGGCTAGAAGGTCGACAGGTGAGCGAGGCGCAGTGGGATTTCGTCTACGCCTGTTACGCGCACACCTACGCCGTGCGTCGACAAACCCCGTATTTAACCCGCGAGTTCTTCAGCCTGTTGGCCGAACGCATGCCTGAAGCCATCCGCGTGGTAGTGGCCAAACAGGGCACTACACCGGTTGCCATGGCGTTCAGTTTGGTAGGGGGCGACAGTCTGTACGGCCGTTACTGGGGCTGCCTGGCCGAATTCGATCGCCTGCACTTTGAAACCTGTTTTTACCAGGGCATGGAGTACGCCATCGCCCACGGTATTCAGCGTTTCGATGCCGGCGCTCAAGGTGAGCACAAGCTGATCCGCGGCTTTGAACCGGTGATTACGCACTCATGGCACTACCTGCGGCATCCGGGGCTCAAAGCCGCTGTCAGCGATTTTCTGGAGCGCGAACGCGTGGGCGTGATGGCTTACGCCGAAGAGGCGAGGTCGGCGCTGCCCTACCGGCAGGCCTGAGCCACGCCTCGTTGCGCGTCAGTGGTGTTCCTTGCCCAGCCATCGGTAGGTCAGCCCGCCGATGGCCGCGCCCACCAGTGGCACCAGCCAGAACATCCACAGTTGTTGAATCGCCCAGCCTCCCACAATCAGCGCCGGTCCCGTGCTTCGGGCGGGGTTGACTGAGGTGTTGGTCACGGGAATCGAGATCAGGTGGATCAGGGTGAGCGCCAGCCCGATAGCAATCGGCGCCAGCCCGGCCGGTGCCCGTTTATCCGTGGCGCCCATGATGATCAGAATGAACATGCTGCTCATCACCAGTTCGCACACCAGCCCTGCGGTCATGGAATAACCCCCCGGCGAGTGCTCGCCATAGCCATTGGCAGCCAGCCCGCTGACGGCCAGGTCGAACCCGGGTTTACCGCTGGCGATGAAATACAGCACGCTGGCGGCAATGATCCCGCCCACAACTTGAGCCCCGATGTAGGCGGGCAGTTCTTTGGCCGGGAAGCGTCCGCCTACCCATAAGCCGAACGACACGGCGGGATTGAGGTGACACCCGGAAATATGGCCGATAGCGAAAGCCATCGTTAGCACCGTCAAACCAAAGGCCAGCGCGACCCCGAGCAATCCGATGCCGACATCAGGGAAAGCAGCGGCCAGTACCGCGCTGCCACACCCGCCGAGGACTAACCAGAAAGTGCCGATCAACTCTGTGATGGAGCGTTTGAACAGGTTCATGTCAGGGTCCTGGATAGATGGCTTGATCTATCAGTGATCACTGGGCGCATCCTGCATGTTTAACGACAGAATTCCTCCGAATCCTTTATTCATTACAGCAGTCGGCAACGGATTTTCCATTGCCCATAAAAAAACCAGAGCCCTTTAAAACCGGGCCCTGGCGATGTGTTTCAGGGGGTTTACATGCGGTGTTTTTTTGGATCAGTCGATACCGACAAAGCCACCCGTTTGATGTTGCCACAGACGTGCATATAAACCGCCATGGGCGAGCAATTCGGCATGGGTGCCGCTTTCTGCGATACGGCCTTTTTCCAGTACCACCAACCGGTCCATGCGGGCGATGGTGGACAGCCGGTGGGCAATGGCGATCACGGTTTTGCCTTGCATAAGGGTTTCGAGGCTTTCCTGAATCGCCGCTTCAACCTCAGAGTCGAGCGCTGAGGTGGCTTCGTCCATGATCAGGATCGGCGCATTTTTAAGCAGCACCCGTGCAATCGCAATGCGCTGGCGCTGCCCACCCGACAATTTGACCCCGCGTTCGCCCACATGGGCGTCAAAACCGGTGCGGCCCTGTGCGTCGGACAGCAGCGGGATGAACTCATCGGCCCTCGCCTTGTGCACGGCGGCCCACAATTCTTCGTCGCTGGCGTCCGGCTTGCCATACAGCAAATTGTCGCGGATCGAGCGGTGCAGCAACGAGGTGTCTTGAGTGATCATGCCGATCTGTTCGCGCAGGCTTTCCTGCGTCACCTCGGCAATGTTCTGATCGTCGATCAGGATGCGGCCGCCTTGCAGGTCATACAGCCGCAGCAACAAGTTGACCAGCGTCGATTTACCCGCGCCTGATGGGCCGATCAGGCCGATTTTTTCTCCGGGTTTGATGGTCAGGTTCAGGTCGCTGATGATCCCGCTGCGTTTACCGTAGTGGAAATCCACGTGCTCGAAACGCACTTCGCCACGGGTCACGCTGAGGCGGGGGGCGTTTTCGCGGTCAGTGACCGCCACCGGCTGGGCAATGGTTTGCAGGCCATCCTGGACCATGCCGATGTTCTCGAAGATGCCATTGACCACCCACATGATCCAGCCGGACATGTTGACGATACGAATCACCAGGCCCGTGGCCAGGGCGATGGCGCCGACGCTGATCAGCGACTGGCTCCACAGCCACAAGGCCAGGCCGCTGGTGCTGACAATCAACAGGCCGTTCATGCTGGTGATAGTGACGTCCATGCTGGTCACGACACGGCTGGCCAACTGGGTTTTTTCAGTTTGCTCAATGATGGCTTCGCGGGCGTACTGCTGCTCGTAATGGGTATGGGCAAATAACTTGAGGGTGGTGATGTTGGTGTAGCCATCGACGATGCGGCCCATCAGTTTGGAGCGCGCATCGGAGGACACCACGGAGCGTTCCTTGACCCTCGGCACGAAGTAATAGAGTGCACCGATATACAGCACGATCCAGGTCAGCAGCGGAATCATCAGGCGCCAGTCCGCCTCGGCAAACAGCACCAGCGAACTGATGGCGTAGATCAGCACGTGCCACAGGGCATCGACGGCCTGCACAGCTGAGTCGCGCAACGAGTTGCCGGTTTGCATGATGCGCTGGGCGATGCGCCCGGCGAAGTCGTTCTGGAAGAAATTCAGGCTCTGCCTGAGCACATAGTTATGGTTCTGCCAGCGGATCATGCTGGTCATGCTGGGGCTCAGGGTTTGGTGGACGAGCAAATCGTGCAGGCCGAAAAAGACCGGGCGAATGATCAGCGCCACCACGGCCATCCAAATCAGCTCGGCACTGTGGACCCTGAAAAAGTCAGTATTGGGCGTGCCTTGAGCCAAGTCGATCAAGGTACTCAGGTAACTGAACAGGGAAACTTCAATCAGCGCTGCCACCAGCCCGACCACCAGCAATGCGGCAAAAATTGGCCAGACCTGACGCAAGTAATACAGATAAAACGCCCAGACCGTCGCGGGTGGCGCAGAGGTGGGCGGTTCGCGGAAGATATCGATCAGTTTTTCAAAGCGGCGATAAAGCATGGGCACTGACGCCCGCAGCGCGGGCTCTCCTTTCGTGGTGTGACCGCTGACCCGATGACTGCGCGGCGATTGAAGAGTGCGAGCCGCTCAAGCAGCGTTGGCAGCGCGCACGCTTGGGCAGCGGCTACGTTCAAGGGCAGCGGTCTACGCTTCCTGCAAGACTCAATCCGTCAGTCAATGCGCTTGGCAGACTTGATCAAGACCGGGTCGATGGGCACGTTTTGCATGCCTTGTTTGGTAGTGGTTTGCGAATTGACGATTTGGTCCACAACGTCCATGCCATTGACCACCTTGGCGAACACGGCGTAGCCGGCATCACGGCCCGGGTCGAGGAATGCATTGTCGGCCACGTTAATAAAGAACTGGCTGGTGGCGGAGTTCGGGTTGGAAGTGCGTGCCATCGACAACGTGCCACGTACGTTGTGCAGGCCGTTGGAGGCTTCGTTCTTGATGGGGTCGCGGGTCGGCTTTTGCACCATTTGCGCTGTAAAACCGCCGCCTTGCACCATAAAGCCCGGGATCACGCGGTGGAAAATGGTGTTGTTGTAGAAACCATTGTCGACGTAATCCAGGAAGTTCTTGCTGCTAATCGGGGCCTTGACCGGGTCCAGCTCAATCTCGATCTGGCCGAAACTGGTATCCAGCAGCACGTGGGGAGCCTTTGGAGGTGTGCCCGCCATCAGGTTGGCGGCAAACAGCAGGGCGCCAGCGGCGAGGACAATTTTTTTAAGCATGGGTGTGATCCTGAAATAGTGGGGGTGACGGTTAAGTGTCACGCAGACACACAAGCAGATGTCGCGAGTGGTGGACAGGATATGCCCGAATCCGGTTCCTGCCCACCGCTGTCACGCTTGCAGGGGCGCTGCAAACGGTGCGTCCAGCGGGGCCGTGTCGAAGGTGCGTAATAGCTCGACAAGAATTTGCGTGGCAGGCCCCAAGGGTTTGTCTTTGTTGGAGTACAGATAAAACACCGGGTGACGTGTGCCGCCTTGATGAAGTGGCAACGGTTTAAGCACGCCTTCGTTGATTTCCCGTTCAATCATGTGCCGCGGCAGCCAGGCAAACCCCAGCCCACTGCCGACAAAGGCCGCAGCGGTGGCCAGGCTGCCGACGGTCCAGCGCTGCTCTGCACCCAGCCAGCCCATGTCACGGGGTTGCTGGCGGCCAGAGTCGCGAATGACCACTTGCAGCTGGCTCTCCAGGTCCTGGAATTGCAACTCACGCTGCAGGCGATGCAATGGATGGTCGGGGTGGGCCACGGCGACAAACTCCACAGCGCTAAGTTCGGTGCCCAGATAACCCGGAATGTTGAAGCTGCTGATGGCCAGATCGGCCACGCCTTCGAGCAACACTTCTTCAACGCCGGACAGCACTTCTTCGCGCAATCGCACCCGGCAGCCCCGGCTCTGCGGCATAAATGCACTCAAGGCGCGGACCAAACGTGCGTTGGGGTAGGCAGCATCGACAACCAGGCGTACCTCAGCTTCCCAGCCTTGCTCCATGTGATGGGCCAGGTCTTCGAGCTGGCTGGCCTGTTTGACCAGTTGCCGGGAGCGGCGCAACAACACGCCGCCAGCCTCAGTGAGCACAGCCTTGCGCCCATCGATGCGCAGCAGCGGCACGCCGAGCTGATCCTGCATGCGGGCCACGGTGTAACTGACGGACGATTGCGAGCGGTGCAGCACTTCGGCAGCTTGGGCAAAGCCGCCATGGTCGACCACCGCTTGCAGGGTGCGCCATTGATCAAGGGTCACGCGGGGCGCTTTCACGATGAGTACCTCTGAAAATGAATAGATGAAGGCGGAGGTAGCCGCTTTGGGTCAAGAGAAGTGGGGCTGATGTTCGCACCGACACAACGATTAATAAACAACTTTATAGATAGGTTGTAGCAGGTATTTGCGCTTTTTCATCGAAGCTGTGCCCTATAACCTTCACTTCATCGCCTTACAGCATTTAGAGATGGAGCCTACCTATCATGTCCCGTGTTTTGATCATCGAAAGCAGTGCCCGCCAGCAGGATTCCTTTTCCCGTCAACTGACCCGGCAATTCATTAGCCAATGGCAAGCGGCGCATCCGGCTGACCAGATCACGGTCCGCGATGTGGCGCGCAACCCCGTACCGCACCTGGATGCCAACCTGCTGGGTGGCTGGATGAAGCCTGAAGACCAGCGCAGCGAGGGGGAGCACGCCTCGTTGCAGCGCTCCAACGAACTGACCGATCAGTTGCTGGCTGCCGATGTGCTGGTCATGGCAGCACCGATGTACAACTTCGCGATCCCCAGCACGCTCAAGGCCTGGCTGGATCACGTATTGCGCGCCGGCGTGACGTTCAAATACACCGAAACCGGGCCACAGGGTTTGCTGACGGGGAAAAAAGCATACGTGCTGACGGCGCGGGGCGGCCTATATGCGGGTAGCACCACGGACCATCAAGAACCCTACCTGCGTCAGGTGATGGCGTTTATCGGGATTCACGATGTGACCTTTATCCACGCAGAAGGTATGAATCTGGGTGGGGACTTCCAGGAAAAGGGATTGAACCAAGCCAGATCCCTGATTTCAGAGATTGCATGACGTCTTAATCGGCAGGTAATCGCCCGTTGGCTTAATCGCTTCATTGCTCCTTCAAGCATGCGGTTCGCGCATCGAACCTCCCTTTGCACTTTGCTTCTGAGTGCTCCAGCCCGATCAGCTTTTAGCTGTATCGGGTTTTTTTTGCCCGGGATTTCGTTGCCGGTGGAAAACCGCTAAGGTCGCGCTCATTCCGTTGGGCGGCAGGCGAAAGAGTTATGGGCTATTTATTGATTGTTACGCTGATTCAGGCGTTTTCCTTCAGCCTGATTGGCGAGTACCTGGCAGGTCACGTTGACAGTTACTTCGCCGTTCTGGTCCGGGTCGTGCTGGCGGGGCTGGTGTTTATCCCGCTAACTCGCTGGCGCGCGGTTGAGCCGGGTTTCATGCGCGGCATGCTGCTGATCGGCGCATTGCAATTTGGCATTACCTACGTGTGCCTGTATTTGAGTTTTCGCGTCCTCACCGTGCCGGAAGTGCTGCTGTTTACCATCTTGACGCCGCTGCACGTGACGCTGATTGAGGACGCGCTCAACCGTCGTTTCAACCCGTGGGCACTGGTCGCGGCGGTGGTGGCCGTGAGCGGTGCGGCAGTCATTCGTTTTGACAGCATTAGCCCGGACTTTTTCAAAGGCTTCCTGCTGCTGCAACTGGCCAACTTTACCTACGCTGCCGGGCAGGTGATGTACAAGCACCTGGTGGCGCGCTACCCCAGCGACCTGCCGCACTATCGGCGTTTCGGATATTTCTACCTGGGCGCACTGGCCGTGGTGCTGCCGGCTTTCCTGCTGTTCGGTAAAGCCCATTTCTTGCCCGACGCGCCATTGCAATGGGGGGTGCTGCTGTTTTTAGGGTTGGTATCGACCGCGCTGGGCATGTACTGGTGGAACAAGGGCGCCTGTCTGGTCAGCGGGGGCACGCTGGCCGTGATGAACAACCTGCACGTGCCGGTGGGCTTGTTGCTTAACCTGTTGATCTGGAATCAGCACGAGCCGCTGGGGCGGCTGTTCTTGGGCGCGTTGGTGATACTCGTCGCCGTGTGGCTCAGTCGCCTCGACCGCAGGCCAGTGAGCAGCTAAGGTCACGGGGACTATCCAGCATCCAGAGGAGAGCAGGGATGACCGTCAGAGTGTTGATATTGCCCGGGTTACTTGATTCAGGTCCCGATCATTGGCAATCCCGTTGGGAGCAGCGTTTCAGCGGCTTGAAACGCGTTAAACAGAGCGACTGGCAGACGCCATCTTGCGCCGACTGGGTGCAGAAATTGCACAAAGAGGTGACGAAGAATAATCGCCCTGTGGCTCTGGTGGCGCACAGCCTGGCCTGTACCTTGATTGCCCGGTGGGCACAGGAATACCCGGAAGCGGCAAAGCGGGTGAGGGGGGCGTTGCTGGTGGCGCCCAGTGATACTGAAGCTGAGAGTTATCCGTCAGGCACACAGGGTTTCACCCCCATGCCTTTGAACCCGCTGCCGTTTCAGTCCATCACGGTCGCCAGCACTGACGATCCCTACGTCACACTTGAGCGGGCAAGGGTTTTTAGCGAGGCGTGGGGCAGTACAAAGCTGCAAATACTCGACAGCGCGGGGCACATCAATGCGCAAAGCGGTTTGGGACATTGGCCGCTTGGGATTAGCCTGTTGTTTGACCTGACGGGAGACCAGCAATTCCATACCGCAGCCGGTCACTGAGTAATACGGCCAATGCAGGAGCGCCAGGCGGCAGCTCCTGCTCTTCAGATCATGCGTTTCAGTCGTCAGCGTTGGCCGCTTCAGGCACCACCAATGGTGTTTTGATCTTGTTCAGCAGCCCGTTGCGCAAGTCATTGCCGCTCGGTTGCTGATAAACGCTGAGGCCGAACTCCGGCATCACCGACAGCAAGTAGTCAAAAATGTCGCCCTGGATTTGCTCGTATTCGTCCCACACCGTGGTGCGGGTAAAGCAGTACACCTCCAGCGGCACGCCCTGAGCGGTGGTCTGCATCTGGCGCACCATGCAGGTCATGTTCGGCTGAATCTCGGCATGGCTTTTCAGGTACGCCAGCGCGTAGGCGCGGAACGTACCGATGTTGGTCATGCGCCGACGGTTGGCCGACAACGCGGCAACGTTGCCCTGGGCCTCGTTCCAGCTCTTGAGTTCGGCTTTTTTGCGCGTCAGGTAATCGCGCAACAAGCGCACTTGCTCCAGCCGCTCTTCTTGTTCATCGGTGAGAAAGCCGATTTCGGCCGCATCAATAAACAAGCTGCGTTTGATCCGGCGTCCACCGGACTGCTGCATGCCGCGCCAGTTTTTAAACGACTCGGACATCAGGCGCCAAGTCGGAATCGAGACGATGGTTTTGTCAAAGTTTTGCACCTTGACCGTATGCAGGGTGATGTCGATGACATCGCCGTCGGCGCCTACTTGCGGCATTTCGATCCAGTCGCCCACGCGTAGCAGGTCATTACTGGTCAACTGCACACTGGCGACGAACGACAGCAGGGTATCTTTGTAGACCAGCAAAATGACCGCAGACATCGCGCCCAGGCCCGAGAGCAGCAGCATGGGCGAGCGGTCGATCAGGGTGGCGACGATGATGATTGCCGAAAACACATACAGCAGCATTTTGGTCAGCTGCACATAGCCTTTGATCGGGCGGGTTTTGGCGTAGTTGGTACGCGAGTAGATATCCAGCATCGCGTCCAGCAGTGCGCTGATGACCCGTGTCAGCACGAAAATGGTAATGGCCAGCGCCAGGTTGCCGAGGAAGTGGCGACCGTTGTCGCTCATGTCCGGCACCAGGTTGCGCCCGAACTGCACCATCAGTGATGGCGTCAGTTGCGCCAGGCGGTGGAACACCTTGTGCTCGCGCAAGTCGTTGATCCAGTGCAGCGCCGGTTGGCGGGCGAGGATCTTGGTCACTCGTAAAATAACAATGCGTGCAATGTGGCCTGCGATCAGCGCGATGCTCACCAGCACGATCAGGCCGAGCAGCGCCGACAGCCAGGGATGATCGTCAAGGTTGGCCCAGAGCGTCTGGAATTGAACCCAGAGTTGTTGAATATCCATAAGCGAAAACGTTACCCCAAAAGTAAATGGCGCGTGAATTAGAGCATTTACTGGCGCTTTAGGGGCTGACGTAGGACTAAAGACCTTAAAAAAGCAGTTGTTTCGCGCCGTTTGTACAAAGAAACTCGGCCTCAGCGCTCGAAACCGTTACTCTATGCCGCTGATTTTTTGCATTTCTTCGAGGTAGCACCCGTGTTTTCCGATTTCGCCCTGCACGAACGCCTGCTTAAAGCTGTGGCCGAGCTTAAATTTGTCGAGCCTACGCCTGTGCAAGCAGCGGCCATTCCGCTCGCGCTCGAAGGGCGTGACCTGCGGGTGACAGCTCAGACCGGGAGTGGCAAAACCGCCGCTTTCGTCCTGCCGATCCTGAACCGCCTGATCGGCCCGGCCAAAATCCGCGTGAGCATCAAAGCGCTGATCCTGCTGCCGACCCGCGAGCTGGCACAGCAAACGCTGAAAGAAGTGGAGCGTTTCTCGCAATTCACGTTCATCAAATCCGGCCTGATCACCGGTGGTGAAGACTTCAAGGTTCAGGCCGCCATGCTGCGCAAGGTGCCGGATATCCTGATCGGCACGCCGGGCCGTCTGCTGGAGCAACTGAACGCGGGCAACCTGGACCTCAAAGAAGTTGAAGTGCTGGTGCTCGACGAAGCCGACCGTATGCTCGACATGGGGTTCTCCGAAGACGTTCAGCGTCTGGTGGATGAATGCCCTAACCGCCAGCAGACCATGTTGTTCTCGGCCACCACCGGTGGTTCGGGCCTGCGTGAAATGATTGGCAAGGTACTGACCAATCCTGAGCACTTGCAGCTCAACCAGGTCAGCCAGCTGAACGCCACCACGCGTCAGCAGATCATCACTGCCGACCACAACCAGCATAAAGAGCAGATCGTTAACTGGTTGCTGGCGAACGAGACTTATCAAAAGGCCATTATTTTCACCAATACCCGTGCCATGGCTGACCGTATCTACGGCCGTCTGGTGGCGCAGGAGTACAAGGCGTTTGTCTTGCACGGTGAGAAAGACCAGAAAGACCGCAAGCTGGCCATTGACCGCCTGAAGCAGGGTGGCGTGAAAATTCTGGTGGCGACCGATGTCGCAGCCCGTGGTCTGGACGTTGAAGGCCTGGACCTGGTGATCAACTTCGACATGCCGCGCAGTGGCGACGAGTACGTGCACCGTATCGGTCGCACCGGCCGTGCGGGTAATGATGGCCTGGCGATCTCGCTGATCTGCCACGGTGACTGGAACTTGATGTCCAGCATCGAGCGCTACCTCAAGCAAACCTTTGAGCGCCGCACCATCAAGGAAGTCAAAGGCACGTACGGCGGTCCGAAAAAGGTCAAGGCTTCGGGCAAGGCGGTTGGCGTGAAAAAGAAAAAGACGGATGCCAAAGGCGACAAGAAGAAGTCAGGCGCCAAGGCTCCTACCAAGCGCAAGATTGCCAATCGCCCCAAAACTGACGCTCTGTCGCTGGTCAGCAAGGACGGTATGGCGCCGCTCAAGCGTCGCAAGCCAGAAGCACCGGCAGCGGAATAACGCGCCCGCGTGCTCTGCCAAAACCCGGCTCAGGCCGGGTTTTTTTTGCCCGCTAAACTGCGTATGAACGACTGCGAGGTTTGTCAGTCACTACTTAGGAAGGCTCTTTTATCCAACCGTACGGAGAGTGAAGCTGATGAATATTTACAACTGGCCCCTGATTGAATGTCTTTTGCACAAGGCTCAAAACGGTGCTGGCGAGCCGTTTACCCCGCGTGTGTACGCTGAAGAGCTCGCCGTTACCATGAGCAACAGGGGCGACCCTGTGGGTAACCTTGATGAGTTCAAAGTGCTGGCCACGGATTACGAAGCCATGTTGTTAAAGCAGGGTTACATCGAGCCGCGTCGTGAAAGCGAAGGCGGAACGGGTGAAAACTATGAGCTGACAGAACGTGGGTCTCGCTTGCTAAGCCTGATCGACAGCTCAATACCGGGCGACAGCCATCCGTTAGAGGTGCTGGATGCGCAACAGGATCCGCTCGATCCGCAGACCTTTGATGCGCTGACTGCGCAGCCGCAAATTGCTTGAATGACGCTGCGGTAGTTGCAGGATCAGTAAAACGCGCGCTCGGCCTTGAAGGTGACCAGTCCGTCACATTGCGCGTTTTGCCCCGAATAGGCTGAGCATTGCGTGCCATCAAGGTTTGAGTCGCTGTAGATCAGATTCAGATCAATGCCCATGAACGGGCGTGAGAATTTGATCGACCAGTCATTGAAGGTGCGCACACTCCCGCCCTCGGCAATCGAGACCGGCGAACTGAGCTGGTGCGTGGTGTATTTCATGCTTACGCCAATGCCCAATGGCTGGTTGACACCCAAATCTGCAAACAGGGTGGTGTCCTTTCGGTCCGGGTCGTTGCTGAAGGCCGCGCCGAAGCGGGTGCCCAGAATGGTCAGCCCGGCATAGAACTGTTGGCTGTCGAGCGGGCTGAGCTTGGGGTAGCTGTAGTGAATCATTCCCAGTTCATAGCTCAGGGTCTGGTCGAAGGGGTGTTTGTAGCCCAGATAAGAGTCGATTTCGAGGTTCGTGCCAGGCTTGATGCCCATGGTGGGCGCCCATTGGCCGACGTACCAGCCGCTGTCGTGGGTCAGGTCAAGGCCACCGTGGAAGGTTGAGCCCGCGCTGGTGGGTTTGACCAGGCCCTGTGCCATGCTGCGGCTGGGTTGAGTGGCCAGTTTGAGGTCGAAATCCCCCAGCTCGCGGGAGAAGACGTGTGCATCAACTAACGTGCTGGTCAACAGGGTGCCGGCCAGCATCAATGCCCGGGTGAGCATGGTTCCCTCCTGTATAGGCTCAAAGGCTTGATCTAGAGGCCTTAGAGGATACGGATGAATGCCGGGCACAGGGTGCCGTTGGTCGATTACTCGACGATGGGAGGCGGATCGGGGAGTAGGGCTCGGTAGTCCTAGCGCTTTGTAGGCAAAGCGCAAGAGGACCAGGTCATGCGAGGGGTATTACTTTTTGCCGAGCGTGATTTGCTTGGACGGGCCGAAAGTTTGACCGCTGACACCTTTATCAATTTGCTGAATTTCGCCACCGGATTTCAGGAAGGCGGCAATTTGTGCATTGATAGAATCACTGGTTTCAACAGCAGGAGCTGGCTTTGCTTTGCTGGCGGATGCTTTTACACGCATGGCGGCTATTGACCTGTAGAAAATAACTTGGCCAGCGATAATACCTGAAAGGCTTGACAATTGCTTGTTAAATATCGGCGTAAAATAATTAACGCGTGCGAACATAAGTATGTTGAACCGCTTATTACTCCGCTAACTCGCTGTTTTAATTCATAACGGCGGGCGTTTTTTTAGCCTTTTGCTACTGCCTTTCAGCGCCGGCGGACTGACGAGCGGCACTTGGTAGCGCCCGTGCATGCCGCCAAATCAGGCGTGGCGCAGATTTTTTAAGGCCGCGACCTTGCGGCTTCGATGTGCCCGCCCAAACTCGGGTAGAATGCCGCCCACGTAATGAGGGTATTGGACATGGCTTTAATCGGTCGCTACAACAGTTTGCAAGTGGTTAAACACACTCACTTTGGTTTGTATCTCGATGGCGGGGCTGACGGGGAAATCCTGTTGCCCAATCGTTATATTCCCAAGGATATTCCCAGTGAAGATGAAGATTGGCTCAACGTATTTGTTTATTTGGACAGTGACGACAAGTTAATTGCCACCACTGAAAAACCAAAAGTTCAGGTCGGTGAATTCGCCAGTCTTAAAGTGGTTGAAGTTAATAGCATCGGTGTTTTCCTGGATTGGGGTTTGCCCAAGGATTTGCTGCTGCCGTATTCGGAAGAAAAGCGCCAGATGAAGGCGGGCGAATACGTGGTGGTGCACGTCTATCTGGACAAACATACGCGCCGCATTACGGCCACTGCGCGTCTGGACCGTTACCTGGATAAAACCCCGGCCACCTATCAAGTGGGGCAGGAAGTCGACTTGCTGGTGGCTGAAGCCACTGACATGGGTTTCAAGGCGGTGATCAACAACAAGCATTGGGGCCTGATTCACAAGAATGAAATCTTCAAGTTCATGCGCGCAGGCAAGCAAGAGAAAGGCTTCATCAAAGAAATTCGCGCAGATGGCAAGATCAGCCTGAGCTTGCAGCCGGTCGGCCAAGAGGCCGCCAGCAGCCTGAACTCGAAGATCCTCGGCAAATTGCGCGAAAATGATGGGGTGCTCCCGGTGAGCGATAAAAGCGCCCCTGAATTGATCAGCAGTCTCTTTGGCGTGAGCAAGGGCAACTTCAAAAAAGCCATCGGTTCGTTGTACAAGGAAGGCAAGATTACGATCCACCCGGACCGTATCGAATTGATCTGATCCACCAGCCAAGAGGGTTGTCGAGATGAGGAAAAGTGTTTGGGCGTATATCGGCGTATTACTGGCTTTCCTGATTCTCGACGGCCTGTGGTTGGGCGTGCTCATGAGCTCTACCTATAAAGAGCTGTTCGGCCCCTTGATGCTGGCCTCCCCCAACTGGGGGCCGGCGGCTGTGTTCTATTTGCTGTATGTGGTGGGCGTGGTGTTTTTTGTCGTGCGCCCGGCGTTGGCTCACGGCAGTGCGCGCAGGGCGGCGGTCACCGGCGCCTTCTTTGGCCTGATCGCCTACGGCACCTATGACATGACCAACTGGGCCACCCTCAATGGCTGGTCGGCGCAACTGGCGCTGATGGACATGGCATGGGGCACTTTGCTGACATGCCTGGCCTCGCTTTCAGGTTATTGGACTGCCCGTAAAATGGCTGCGTGACAGACGTGCGTGACCGACGCGTTCTTTGATGGACCCAGGGTGTTGATATGAATGTTTCGCGGCGGCCGACGGATGCGTTTGCACTGCAAGTGATGGTGGGTCTTTGCCTGATCTGGGGCGTGCAGCAAGTGGTGATCAAGACGGCGGCCCCGGACATCGCGCCAGTCATGCAGGCGGCAGGGCGTTCCGGGATTTCAGCGTTGCTGGTGGGCTTGCTGATCTGCTGGAAAGGTGGCTGGGACCAAGTACCGGCTACGTGGCGCGGTGGCTTGCTGGCTGGCAGTCTGTTCGGTCTGGAGTTCTTCTTTATTGCCGAAGGTCTGCAACTGACCAGTGCCGCGCATATGTCGGTCTTCCTTTACACAGCCCCCATTTTTACTGCCCTTGGCGTCAACTGGCTGTTGCCCAGTGAGCGCTTGCGACCGTTGCAGTGGCTGGGGATCTTTCTCGCGTTCCTCGGCATCGTGTTTGCCTTCGCGGGCGGCGTGTCGTTGGCCGACATGGATCGCAACATGCTGTTGGGCGATGCCTACGGGATTTTCGCCGGCATGGCCTGGGGCGCGACGACGGTAGTGGTGCGTGGCTCGCGATTGTCTGAAGCACCGGTCACCCTGACCCTGTTTTACCAATTGATGGTCGGTTTTATTGGGTTGCTGGTGATCGCGGCGGCCAGTGGCCAGATCAGTCATGTCAGCCTGACCACCGTGGCGGTGGCCAGCGTGCTGTTTCAAGGGTTAGTGGTGTCGTTTTTCAGTTATCTGGTGTGGTTCTGGATGCTCAAGCGTTATCTGGCGTCCAACCTGGCGGTGTTCTCGTTCATGACCCCGCTGTTCGGCGTGACCTTTGGCGTGCTGGTGCTCGACGAGCCGCTGAGTTTCAACTTTGTCGTCGGTGCCGTCCTCGTGCTGTTCGGCATCACATTCGTAAGTGCAGAGCAGTGGTTGCGGCGGCGTCTACGCACGCTGTTGGGCCATTGAGCGCGTGCAACGCCGGGTCTAGGGTAAGAGGCTGCAACATGGCGTAATGCCTTCAGTGCAACTTGCTGCATTGGCATGAGTCAGAGTTGTGCGAGATTAGCCTAAAGTTCATTGACTTCTGGCAAGCATTGCGTAGGACTTAGGACTATTATCTGTATGAAGCGACCAAAGATTAAGGGTCGCCGTCGTCACCCCAAGGGGGATCTATGAAAGATAAACTGCAAAGCTGGCTGCATGACTTGGGCGTAGCGCTGGGCCTGATTGAGCCGCCGCTGCAACCTGTACCAATTCCGGTCGAGGAACCGCGTCGTCGCCCGCAACGCCGCCGCTAGGTTCTCACCTGCAGGGGTTGCAGGTGTTGGCTGTCATGAAAAAACGGGTACGACTTGCGTCGTCGCACCCGCTGAAGAACGCATTGAGTCAAACAAAAGACCTTATGCCGTGCGGGTCACCGGGGCAAGTCGCCACGCCATCAGGCTGATCCGTGCGTCATTCACCCCGATAACGCCGAGGTGTAGTTGATCGGTCTCTTGACATTCAGCCCCTCCTTGAACATAAACCCCCCTCGCTGTAATCAAGCTCAGGTTCCTGCTGCAAATTTGAAGAGTTTTTGATCCATGTCTCGTGCCCAATGCCCACTCTGCTTACGCCCTCAATCCCACTGTTTATGTGAACTGATCCCCCGGTTGGATAGCCGCACCCGAGTGTTGGTGCTGCAGCATCCTAGCGAGGTCAACCATGCGCTCAATACGGCGCGTCTGGCTGCGCTGGGGCTGATAAATGCCGAGCTGCGGGTCGGAGAAACGTTTGATGATCTGGACGTGCTGCTTAACGCACCGGGGTATCAGGTGCGGTTGTTATTCCCGGGGGACGATGCACAGTTAATTGGGGCGCCATCCTCTTTAGAGGACAGTCGTCCATGGTTACTGGTGGTGCCGGACGGCACGTGGCGCAAGGCACGCAAGCTGCTGCACCTCAATCCGGGGTTGGCGCAACTGCCGCGCGTAACGCTGGCGCCGGGGGCTGTGTCGCGCTATCGCCTGCGCAAGGCACCGGGGCCGGGGGCTTTGTCTACGCTGGAAGCCATTGTGCAAACCCTGGACATTCTTGAAGCACCGACGTCTTTTGCGTCCCTGCTGCGCCCCTTTGAAGCCTTGATCGAGGGGCAGATTGCCGCGATGGGGCACGACACCTTCCAGCGTAACCATGGGCAGGCTTGAGTTGGAGGGCTCGACCAAAAGGTGAGGGAGAGTCAGGGCTTTTCGAGGGTTTTTTGACGCAGGATGTAAATGCTGACCAGCACTGCACTGGTCAACATGAAGCCGCGGGCCCAGGGGAGCGGCACCAGGTAGCACGACACGCCAATGCTCAACCACATCAAACCGATTGCATAGACTTTGCCTTTAAGCGGGATACCGTTGCCGTCCAGGTAATCGCGTATCCAGGGTCCCAGTCGCGGGTGATCCACCAGCCATTGATAAAAGCGCGGGGAGCTGCGAGCGAAACAGGCGGCGGCCAAAAGCAGAAACGGGGTGGTGGGCAAGACGGGGAGGAAGATACCGATAACCCCCAGCGCTACACTCAGCCAGCCGATGGCGAACAGTGTGTAGCGCAGCAACCGGGGCCGGTTGCCGGGTAAGGGGTTAGCCACTGATCACTCAGTGATGACGAGGTTTGAGAATCGCCGGTTTTTCATCAGGTGCCTGGCACAACAGGTACAGGGCAGTCAGCGCCTCGGGGATCTGAACGATCATGTCGTCCATCAGGTTGGCGTCCTTGGCGATGTCTTCGAACTCGGGTTGTTCGTCGAACAGGCCCGATCCGACCATGATCGGCAGGAGCATTTCGCTGACTTCGTCTTCAGCGGTTTCAAACCAGGCTTCTTCACGCATGAATACGCCTTCCATAAAGCCGATGCACCAGCCGCGCAGCTCGGAATCGTCCGGCTCATCACCCAGATCCAGGTCGCACGGCAGCTCGAACTCTTCGTCGGATGCCAGTTGGCGGGCGATGTGGGCCTTGAGTTGAATCAGTGTGGCTTCGATCTCTTCGCGCTGGGCGTCGTCTTTGTAATGCGGTGGCTCAGAGAAAACAGCGTCGATCCACTCGCGCTCAGGAACGTCTTCAGCGCAGATGGAAAGGGCGGTCAGAAAGCCGTGGGTGGCCACGTAGTCCAGCGCCTCGTCATGCAGATCGTCAGCGTCGAGGAAGACTTGCAGGCGGGTTAGTTGCTCAGCGAAGGACATTAGGACTACCTAGAAAATATACGATGCCGAATTCTAGGCTTTCTTGAGCCCGCAGGCCAGCCGCAGCACGCATTTGCCATCACTTCCCGGTGATCGGTCACGCAATCACAAGGCCCTGCGCAGTAGAGCGCTCGGGTATACTGCCGCGTTTTGTGATGCCCTGCGCTGTATGCAGTGCGTCCCGCGCTGTGTGCCCGGGCCTTTGAACGGGCCCGAGGCCGCGCCGGACGCCCCGCGTGCGCAGGGGTGTTTCAGCGATTTCTGGAGTTTCTATGCTCGAACAGGCTCAACGCGTACTCAAAGACATCTTCGGCTACGACAGTTTCCGTGGCCGTCAGGGTGACATCATTGAGCGCGTGGCCAGTGGCGGCGACGCGTTGGTGCTGATGCCTACCGGCGGCGGAAAATCCTTGTGCTTCCAGGTTCCGGCCTTGTTGCGTGACGGGTTGGCGGTGGTGGTCTCACCCTTGATCGCGCTGATGGACGACCAGGTCGCTACCCTGGAAGAACTCGGTGTGGCAGCAGCCTCACTGAATTCGACGCTGAGCGCTGAGCAGCAGCGTGATCTGGCCAATCGGATCAAGCGTGGCGAAGTAAAAATGCTTTACCTGGCGCCCGAACGACTGGTGCAGCCGCGCATGATGGCTTTTTTGCAGAGCCTCGATATTGCGCTGTTTGCCATTGACGAAGCCCATTGTGTGTCCCAATGGGGGCATGACTTCCGCCCGGAATACCTGCAGTTGGGCCAGTTGGCCGAAATGTTCCCCCAGGTGCCGCGCATCGCCCTGACCGCTACCGCCGATAAACGTACCCGCGAAGAAATCGTCACCCGGCTGCACCTGCAAGACGCTGAGCGTTTTCTGTCGAGTTTTGACCGCCCGAACATCTTTTACCGCATTGTGCCCAAAGAACAGCCGCGCAAGCAGCTGCTGGCGTTTCTTTCCGAACGGCGCAGCGATGCAGGCATTGTTTACTGTCTGTCGCGTAAAAAGGTGGATGAAGTCGCGCAGTTCCTCTGCGACCAAGGATTTCCGGCACTGCCGTACCACGCCGGTTTGCCCAGTGAGACCCGTGCTGCTAACCAGAAGCGCTTCCTGAACGAGGAAGGCCTGATCATGGTCGCGACCATCGCGTTCGGCATGGGCATCGACAAATCCAACGTGCGGTTTGTGGCGCATCTGGATTTGCCCAAGTCCCTTGAGGCGTACTACCAGGAAACCGGTCGTGCCGGTCGTGACGGTTTGCCGGCCGACGCGTGGATGGCTTATGGCCTGCAAGATGTGGTGATGCTCAAGCAAATGCTGCAAAACTCAGAGGGCGACGAGCGCCACAAGCGTCTTGAGCATCACAAGCTCGATGCCATGCTCGCCCTGTGTGAAGAAACGCGCTGCCGCCGTCAGACGCTGCTGGCCTACTTTGACGAAGACATGCCGCAACCTTGCGGGCATTGCGACAACTGTGTCGACGGTGTGCAAACCTGGGACGCCACCGAGCCGGCGCGCCAAGCGTTGTCGGCGATTTACCGCACCGGGCAGCGTTATGGCACCGGCCATTTGATCGACGTGCTGTTGGGCCGCGACAATGAAAAAGTCCGTAGTTTCGGGCATCAGCATTTGTCCGTTTTTGGCGTGGGCAAAGACCGTTCCGAAGGCGAGTGGCGCACCCTGTTCCGACAGTTGGTGGCCCGTGGTTTGGCTGATATTGATATCGAAGGCTACGGCGGCTTGCGCTTGAGCGACAGTTGCCGGCCATTGCTGCGCGGGGAGGTGACCCTTGAACTGCGTCGCGAACTCAAGCCGCAAACCACTGTGCGCAGCAGTTCTGCCAGCCCGGCCAGCCAGCTGGTGCGTGGCGAAGAGCGCGAACAATGGGAAGCACTGCGTGCACTGCGCCGCAAGCTGGCCGAAGAGCACGGCGTACCGCCTTACGTCATCTTCCCCGACTCAACCTTGCTGGAAATGCTGCGCAGCCAGCCCACCTCGTTGTCCGACATGGCCAAGGTCAGCGGCATTGGGGCGCGCAAACTGGAGCGTTACGGCGAAGCATTCCTCGAAGTACTGGGTGGGCAGGCCGAAACGCCGAAAGTGGTGGCCGATATTCGCCACGAGCTGACCAGCCTGGCCCGTGCAGGCATGACGCCGATGCAGATCGCCGGTCAGTTGCAGTGTTCTGAAAAGAATGTTTACACAATGCTGGCTGAAGCCATTGGTCGCCAGGAACTCTCGCTCGAGCAGGCGCTGGACCTGCCAGAAGCACTCATGGAGGAAGTCCAGGACGCTTTCCTGGACGGTGAAGGCGAGCTGCCGAGCGTGGCCAGCATCGCTGAGCAATTCAAGGGCCGGGTACCCGAAGGTGTGCTGTATTGCGTGCGCGCAGCCTTGCAATCGGAGTTTGAAATTTAAATCAAACAGCGATATGTAACGTTTCAGTGACTTCAGGGTCTTGCCTATTAACAGGCTCCATGCTTAGCTGCCTAACAATTAGTTTCACTCTATTTCAGTCTAATCATTGAGTTTTTTATGCCTTTAACCGATCAACACCGTTTCGGTATGCAACTGGCCCAAATGTCTCGCGGTTGGCGTGCCGAACTGGATCGGCGCCTCGCGGGTCTGGGGTTGTCGCAGGCGCGCTGGCTGGTGCTGTTGCATCTGGCCCGTTTTGAAGGGGCGCCCACTCAGCGCGAGCTGGCTCAAAGCGTTGGTGTAGAAGGGCCAACGCTTGCCCGTTTGCTGGACAGCCTGGAAGCGCAGGGCCTGGTGCAGCGCCATGCTGTGATGGAAGACCGCCGGGCAAAAAAAATCGTTTTGAGTGAGACCGCTCGGCCCTTGATTGGCCAGATTGAAGCCATTGCTTCGGCCCTGCGCCAGGAGTTGTTTGTGGGCATTACCGAAGAAGAACAACAGATCTGCATGCGGGTGCACAAGCGGATCCTGGACAACCTCGAAAAAAATTGAGCAACCCCCTTTCCTGCAAGGGCCTGCGCCAGCCCTTGCAGTCCAGACGTCAGAACGTCTGTCCCAGATTCAAATACAACGCCTTCTGATCATCATCATTAAAGCCATAGCTGAAGTTGAGCGGGCCCAATGGTGTGTCGAACCCGATAAAGACGCTGGCGGCATTGATGTAACCGCTGTCGAATTCATTGTCGTTGTTCCAGGCGCGCCCGCGCTCCAGCGAGGCACCCGCATACAGCGGGAAATCAAACGGCAAGTAGGAGCGCGGCGTCAGGCGGCGGTAGTAGACGGCGCGCATCAGGCTGATGTTTTGCCCTGAGATGGCGTCCTGACGGAACCCGGACAGTTGCCGCGCACCGCCTAGCAGGAAGCTGGAGGTCACCACTTCGGCCTTGTCCAGTGTGCGTCCGTAGCGTCCACCCAGAATCCATGTGTTGGGACCGGCGCTCAGCGCTTTGTCCAGGTGGAATTCCCACTGGCGGTAACGATCGTCCGACCCAAGCGCCGGGTCGAACTGACGCACGCTTAAGCCAATGTCTTCGCCCTCATGGGGGAAGTACACGTTATCCAGCGAGTCGAATGAGTACTTAATGTCATAAAAGCCTTCGTTGAAGCTGGTGCTCGGCAGGTCGCGTTCGCCAATTCTCACGTCCGCTTTACCCCACGCTTCACCAACACCCAGACGAATCTCACCGCTATTGCCAATTTGACGGCCAAAGTTCAAGCCAAAACCGTAGCGCTCCAGCCGGTACTCGGCAATCGGGTCATTGTCGAGAATGGCTTCTACGTTCTGCGACTGTGCATGCAGGTAGGGCGCGACAAAATACCGCGAACCCGCATCGAGTGGCTGATAGAACTCGCTGTACAGCTCTTGCTGATCGCCGATCTGCACCCGCGTCAGCCATTCGGCGCCCAGGGTGTTGATGCCGTTGACCCGGTAACTGGCGCCGATGTTGAAGGCGCTGTCGCCTCGCATGTCGTCGGACAGGTTCAGCCCCAGGCGCAGGTAATCGGTGCCGCTGCGTTTGCCGCGTGCGCTGATGACCAGGGTCCGCTCATTGCCCTTGTGCACCACGCGGTATTGCACCTGTTCGAAATAATCCAGCCCGTACAACGTGCCCATGTCCCGCTGCAGGCGACCCAAGTCCAACGGCTCGCCCACGGGTTGGCGGATGTAATAGCGAATCACCGAGTCGCCGATTTTCGAGTCGTTTTCGATTTTGATGGCGGTGATGACCGGGGTGCGCTCTTCGGGAGAACGGGCGGCGTTGAGCTGTGCGTCAGACGGCTGACGCAACCCGCTCATGCGCGTGGCGAGGACTTGAGTGGCGCGGTAGCCAGCGTCAATGATGTCTTGCGAGCGGCCAAAGTCGGTCACGCCATAACTGGCCAGTGCGGGCTGGATCAGGATGTCGTCGGGCGTCAAGGAGGCCAACTGCACTTCTGAGTTGCTGCGGGTCATCAGCGTGATGGATTGATTCAGGATGTCGAATACCGTGTTGAGCTGCTTGCGGCCGCGCAATGGCGTGCCGATATCGACCACGATCACCAGGTCGACGCCCATTTCGCGGGCCACATCCACGGGGATGTTGTCGACCATGCCACCGTCCACCAGCAACTGCCCGTTGATCTCGACCGGTGCGAACACAGCCGGAATCGACATGCTGGCGCGGATCACTTGCGGGAGGTGGCCTTTACGAAAAACCACCTTCTCGCCATTGACGATGTCGGTGGCCACGGCGCGAAACGGGATCGGCAGCTTGTCGAAATCGCGGACATCACTGCTGTGTGCCAGCAGACTTTCGAGCAGCAATGACAGGTTTTGCCCCTGAATCACGCCGAGCGGCAGGCCCAGGCTGCCATCATCACGGAAGCTCAGTTTTTGCTTGACCAGAAAGTCGCGGTCATCCTGTTTACGTCGGAACGGGACGTCTTCGCGCGCCGGCGCGTCGGACAGCGCTTCTTGCCAATCGATGCCGAGTGCGAGTTTTTCCAGTTCGTCGATTTTGTACCCCGAGGCGTACAGCCCGCCGATCACTGCGCCCATGCTGGTGCCCGCGATCGCGTCAATGTGGATGCCTTGCTCTTCCAGCGCCTTGAGCACGCCCACGTGGGCCAGCCCGCGGGCAGCGCCGCCGGAGAGTACCAGCCCGATTTTCGGCTGCGTTTTTTCAGCGGCAAACAGCACCAATGGGCACAGGCAAAGCAGTAAACAACAAAGCAGGCGGCGCATCTTGAATCTCTGGGCAAGCGACAAAGGCGGCTATTATAGCGGCGCCTTTCTCTTCAAGAGCTTTCGAACATCATGTCAATGAACAAGCCGCACATCGTCATCACGTATTGCACTCAATGCCAATGGCTACTGCGCGCGGCGTGGCTGGCTCAGGAACTGCTCAGCACCTTCGCGGACGACCTTGGGCGTGTGGCGCTGGAGCCGGGCACTGGTGGTGTCTTTCGCATCACCTGTGACGACGTGCAGATCTGGGAGCGCAAAGCCGACGGTGGCTTCCCGGAGGCCAAGGTACTCAAGCAGCGGGTGCGGGACCAGATTGACCCGCAACGCGAACTGGGGCACAACGACCGGGCTCAGTGAGCGGCGTCCGGCTTCACGTTGGCCGGGACGGGGCCACTGGCCATACGGCTGGAAACCACAATCGCGATGATGATCAGCGCGCCGCCCAGCAGCATGCGCAGGGTTGGGGTTTCGTGGAACAACAGCCACGCCAGTGTGATGCCATACACCGGCTCTAGCGCGAACACCACGGCCGCCGTGCGGGCCTTGATGACCGCGAGGCTGGCCACGAACAGGCTATGGGCGACGCCGGTGCAGAGCACGCCGAGCAGGCCGATCCACAGCCAGTCGAGCGGGCGTACGGTGCTCAGTTGCGGCGCGCCAAACGGCAGCAGACACACAGCGACCACTGCGTTTTGCCACATGGCCGCTTGCACGGCGGGGACGCGCCCGGCATTGGCGCGGTTGTTGAGTGACAACAATGAAAACGTCAGGCCTGAAGCGATGGCCCACAGCAGCCCTTCCGTGGCCTGACTCGCCAGGTCAAAACTGGGGGTGACCAGAATCAGCCCGACGCTGACCAGTACCACCAGCACGATTTCGTTGAAGCGAATGCGCTCGCGAAAGATCAGCCCTTCGAGCAGCACGGTAAACGCCGGGAAGCTGGCAAAGCCCAAGGTGGCAATGGCGACCCCGGCGACCTTGACCGCGATAAAAAAACTCACCCAGTGCGCGGCCAGCAGCAATCCGCTGAGCAGCAGGTTGCGTGCGTCTTTTAACGTAATCGGGTGCCAGCGCGATTGCCGGGAAAGGCTGGCGAAGCAGGCGAGGGCGATGACGGCGAAACCGGCGCGGCCCAACACAATCACACTGGCCGACGCCGCCGCAAGTTTGCCGAACACGCCGGTGAGGCCAAACATCAACGCGCCGATATGCAAGGCGCCCAAGGCGGTACGCGGAGTCATTACAATCCTTAAGTCGTTTCAGGCTTGGCGTGCAGTCTAGGGTGTCGGGCGAGCCGTTGTCTGTCGCGAAACAGGGCTTAATTGTCGCCAGACTCGCGGCGCAATGCGCGAGGGGACGCGCCGAACTCGCGCAGCATGGCCGCGGCAAAAGCACTTTGTGAGTTGTAACCGACGCGGCTGGCCACCTCACCCACTGCCAGCGAGGTCTGGCGCAGCAGGTACAACGCGTGACGCAAACGGCGCTGGCGAGCGTAGTCCATAGGCGTTTGCCCGCACTCGCTAAGAAAGCGGCTGTGTAAACGGGCGCAGGACAGACCTGCAACACGTGCCAGATCGGCCACTTGCAGCGGGTAAGCAGCGTTCTGATCGATGTAGGCATCGAGCGTGGCAAAAGGCAGGCGTTTACCCGGGGCAGGGCTGGAGGCGTTCAAACTGGCGAGCAACAGGATCGCCCCTTGCCGGGCGATCAACGGGTCTGCTACCGGGCTTGCGGCGAGCCACTGCACCAGTTGCTTTTGACGCGGGTCGAGGGTGTGTTGGGCTGCGGTGCCCAGCAAGCGTCGACTGGCCTCGGCGTGGGTACCCAGCGTGTCTTGCAGCCATTGCTCGTCAGGCACATCCAGCACCAGGCATCGACTGCCCTGTGGGCTGTCGCAGGCATGGTGGGCACCGGCAGGGATCACCATGACGTGTTGCTGGCGCAACAGGCTGGCACGACCCTCGACTTCAAAATCAAGGGCGCCGGACACATTGATCACCATTTGCGCATGTTCATGAACGTGAGCAATCACGTCTTCATGGTAGTGGCGCAGGGAAAGAATGTGGCCCATTGAGACCTCCGGTCAGTGCCGCCAAAATGCCGGGATGCACAGCACGAACACGGTGATGATCTCCAACCGCCCGAGCAGCATGCCCAACGACAGGATCCACTTGGCCGCATCCGGCAGACTGGCGAAGTTGCCGGACGGGCCAATGATTTCGCCCAGCCCGGGACCCACGCCGGACACCGTACTGGCCGCGCCGGTCAACGCCGTCATCCAGTCCAGCCCCAGCAGCGACAGCGCCAGTGCAATCACGCAGATAGTGATGGCAAAGAAGAATGAAAACGTCAAAATCGAACGCACGATTTCTTCGTCGAGCCGATGGCCGTTGTATTTCTGTTTGATAACGGCGCGCGGGTGAATCAACTGATTAAGGTTGGCCTTGAGCAGGATGTACGCAACCTGAAAGCGGAAAATCTTGATGCCGCCCGCCGTCGAGCCGGAACAGCCGCCGATGAAGCCCAGGTAGAAAAACAGCATCAGTGAGAAGTTGCCCCACAAGCTGTAGTCGCCCAGCGCAAAACCGGTGGTGGTGACCACTGACGTTACGTTCAGCGCAACGTGGCGGAAGGCGTCCCACCAGGGCATGTCGGTGGTCCACCACAACCATGCGCTCAGTACCAGCCAGGTCACCAGCAGCAGGCCCAGCAAGCCTTGCACCTGCTGGTCCTTGATCAAGGCTTTGCGATGGCCGCGCAGGGTGGCGACGTAGAGTGTGAAGGGCATGCTGCCCATGATCATGACGCCGATGGCCACCCAGTGCACCGCCGGTTGCGACCATTTGGCCAGCGACTGGTCGGAGGTCGAGAACCCGCCGGTGGAAATGGCTGACATGGCATGGTTGATCGAATCGAACACGCTCATCCCGGCCCACCAGAATGCGAGGCTGCCGAGGATCGTAATACCGACGTAGGTCGCAACAATAAGGCGCGCAACCATGTGTGAGCGCGGCATGACTTTTTCGGAACGGTCAGAGGATTCGGTCTGGAACAGGCGCATGCCACCGATGCGCAGCAGCGGCAGGATCGCCACCGCCATGCCGATAAAGCCGATACCACCGAGCCAGTGCAGCATGGAGCGCCACATCAGGATGCCGGGGGACATGGTGTCCAGCCCGCTCAAGACAGTGGAGCCGGTGGCGGTGATGCCGGACATGCTTTCGAAAAACGAGTCGGTGTAACTGATGTGCTGGGTGAGCAAAAACGGCAGCGCAGCAAAGATGCACACGATGAGCCAGCTCGACACGGTCAGCAGGTACATGTCACGGGGGCGCAGGTGTACTTGCTCGGGGCGGCCCGGAAGCACCAGTGCCAGGCCGGCGATGAAGGTGATCAGGCTGGCCCACAGAAAGGACGGCAGATCGCCCATATGGTCGTAAATCACCAGGGTGAGCATGGGCACGGCCATGCTGATTGCCAACGTAATCAGGAAGATGCCGATTACAAAACCAATGATGCGTAGAGTCGGCAACGCCATGAAGTCAGCTCGGGCATGAAAGAGGGGCGCCATTCTACCTGTGGGCCCGGCTATGTAAACCGCCAGACATTGAGGAGATACCGTTAGAATAGCCGCACATTTTCTTCAGGAGGTGGCCAATGGAGGCTCTCGACGCTTTGCTCAATCGTGTTTCTGCCCCGCGTCTGGTTGAACCGGCGCCCACGGCCGAGCAACGTGAGGTACTGTTTGCGGCCGCCCTGCGCGCGCCGGATCACGGGCAATTGCGCCCATATCGGTTTTTGAGCATCGAAGGCGATGCGCGCAACCGTTTGGGTGAAGTCCTGGCGCAGGCCGTGCAGGCCCAGGGTGGCGAGGTGACGGAGGCTGCGTTGGACAAGGCGCGTGCCATGCCCCTGCGCGCACCGTTGGTGGTGGTGGTGATTGCGCGCTTGCAGGATCACGTCAAAGTGCCCAAAACCGAGCAGTTGATTACTGCTGGCTGTGCGGCGCACGCCATTGAACTGGCGGCTTATGCCCAAGGCGTTGGCGCTGTGTGGCGCACGGGCGAGTTGTCCCATGCACCGTTGGTCACGGCCGCTTTAGGGTTGCAAGAAGGCGAAGAAATCATCGCGTTCCTGTACCTCGGCACACCGCTCAAAGAAATGCGCGATGCGCCCAAGGTCGATACTGCTGAATTTGTACAGGTGTGGTCGGCGGCCAACTGATCGCCACCCGCCCGCGCTGACCGGCTGCGCGGGGCTGCTTCACAGGTTGCCGTCGGGTGTCAGCGGCAACTCCAGCGTGGCGATGAACCCGCCTTCGGGATGGTTGGCCACGATCAGCCTTCCGCCATGCCGTTCAGCCGCGCGCCGGGCGATGGCCAGTCCAAGACCATGGCCTGCGGCCGTCTGACCGGGCGCGCGAAAGAACGGCTCGCCCAGTTGAGCCAGGTGCTCGGGTGCCACCCCCGGGCCGTGATCGCGCACGCTAACGTTGATGTGCTCGCCTTTACTAAATGCCCTCAACTCAATCGGCTGGCCCGGTGGGTTGAAGCGCTGCGCGTTACGCAGCAGATTATCCACGGCACGCTCAATCATAGTGGGCCAGCCCGTCAGGCTCAGCCCCGGCTCGGCCTCCAGCTGAATCCTTTGCTCCGGTGCGCTCAGGGCCGCGTCTTTTTGCAGGTTATTGAGCAACGGGTTGAGGTCAACGTGCTCGGCGCTGGCCTGGTCGGCGTCTACGCGGGCCAGCGCCAGAATTTCACTGATCAAAGATTCCAGCCGGTCACATTCGCGGGTCAGGCGCGGCCATAGCTTTTCGCGTTCTTCGGGGCCTGCGCGTTCAGCCAGCGCTAATGCGATGCGCAGACGCGCCAAGGGTGAGCGCAACTCGTGGGACACGTCGCGCAGCAGTTGACGCTGGCTGCTGATCAAGCTTTGCAGGCGCGCGCCCATACGGTTGAAGTCGGTGGCCAGGACACCAAACTCGTCGCGCCGCGAGGCCAGCCGCGCCAGGCTGTTCTGCTGGTAGGTGGTTTGTCCCAGGTCATGCACGGCCACGCGCAAGCGGCTGAGCGGGCGGGTGATAGACAAGGTCACCAGCAAGCTGAAGAGGGTCAGCACCACCAGCGCTATGCCCAGCGCACTCAGTGGCCAGATCAGGCTTTGACGGTGCCAGGCGTCCAGTTCTGGGTGCGGGATGCGGTAGATCAGCAGGTACGTGTCGGCTGTTTGCGGGCTGGTGTACTCGACGGTCAGGCGGCGCCATGGCAACGGGTCTTCACCCGGATGCTGGCGGGCCTCCCAGGCAGCCGCCCGGCGTGGGAAGGTGCCGCGCACCACAGGGTCGCCGCTTTCGTTGAGCACCTGCACATCAATGTGATAACGGCGCTTGCGCCGCTCAAGGAATTCCTGGGCTGCGTCTGCGCCCTGGGTTTCATAGCGCTGGGTCCATTCTTGCGCCAGATTCGAGATGCCGGGGTGACGGCTCAGAATCCACGCGTCCTGGTTGAGCATGTGCCCCAGCAAGAGTGACAGCCCGGCGACCAAGGCTATCGCCAGCCAAAAGCTGGCCAGAATGCGCCAAAACAGTGATCGCACGGTAGGTCCTCATCATGACGTGAGTGAAACGCGCAAAGCCCAACGGCTGGGAGGCCGTTGGGCTTGGCATGTGCGCGGATTATTGCGCTTTTTGAGTTTGCTGTGCTTTCCAGTCTTTGAACTCTTTCCATTCAGCTTTACGTTCGGCGCGCTGCTTTTGCATTTCGTCGAAGCGCTTTTGCTGTTCAGGCTTGAGCAGGGCACGAATGTCCTTCTGGGTTTTTTCGTGCTTGGCTGCGATTTCGTCTTTCAGCGCTTTTTGATCAGCGGCTGGCAGTTTTTCCAGGTACTTGTCGACCAACTGTTTGCGTTCGTGCATTTGCTCGCCCATCAGCTTGCCGATTTGCTGGCGCTGTTCGCGGGTCAAGTCCAGTTGGCTGTAAGGTGCGTCGCCGCGACCATGGTGTTCACTGCCGTGACGTGGACCCATTGGGCCTTCGCTACCCGGCATGGCCATTGCGACGGTTGGCAGAGCTGCAGCAAACATCAAAGCAATAAGCGTCTTACGCATGGTGTGTCTCCTTTTAGTACGTTCCGGTGAATCCGGATGCGCTCAGTTTAGGGACATCAAGGTCAAGCGCTGTCAGCCAAGCGTAAAGCTTGAGTAAAGAGGGGTTTGCCTCGGGTTTACACACGCGCATCAAGCGCTATAGAAATACCCGCGGCTGCGCAGTGCCACAATGCGCGGGCGACCGTCCGGATGAGGGCCGATCTTCTTGCGCAGGTTGCTGACATGCATGTCCAGGCTGCGGTCATACAATGTCAGTTTGCGGCCCAGCGCCAGTTGCGCCAGTTCCTGCTTGTCAAGCGGCTCGCCCGGTTGGCGCAGCAGCGCTTCGAGGATGCGGCTTTCGGAGACAGTGAGGGTGATGTCATGTTGATTGAGGGTGACCACGCCGCGCATGGGGCTGAAGCACAGGTCGCCCAGCTCCATCTGGCTTGACGCGGGCGCCGGGTGGCTGCGTCGCAGCACGGCACGCAGGCGCGCGGTCAGCTCCCGCGGGTCGCAAGGCTTGGCCAGGTAATCATCGGCCCCCAGCTCCAGCCCCAGAATGCGGTCCAGCGGCTCGCCCCGGGCCGAGAGCATCAGCACCGGCAGCTCCGGGTGGTCGTTACGCAATTGCTTAAGCAGTTCCAGGCCGCTGCCGTCGGGCAGCATCACATCCAGAACTACGGCGTCGGGGCTTGATTCGCTCAATGCCTTGCGTGCGCTCAAACCATCGTGGCAGGCGCGCACATGAAAGCCTTCCTGGCTCAGCCAACTGGTCAGGAGTTCACACAACTCCTGGTCATCATCTATCAGTAACAGGTCGCTCATGACTCACTCTATTTATAGCCATTGCCGACGCTGTTTACGTCCGCCGCCGGCGAAGATACCGCAGAGTAGGGCCAATAGGGCAACTGCGCCACCAATCACAAACCACTGTTGTGAATCAGTCAGCAGATTAAAACCCGGGCTGGAACCGTTTTTTTCGAGCTGCTGCTTGAGTTGCTGGTTTTCCTTGCGCAGTTGTGCGAGCTGGCTGCTTTCGCGCGGGGTGTCGGCGTTTTTCAGGGCCTGAGTCAGTTCACCGCGCAGGCGTTCACTGTCGGCCAGGCGCTGCTGCAAGTCAGTGATGCGCGCACCGGCGCTCAATGAAAGCGGCACGGAAGTATCGGGGGCGGGAGCGTCTTCAGCATGGGCGAGATGGCCCAGCGATAACATGATCAACAGCACACACAGCAAACCTTGGCGCATCGCAACTCCTCATTCCTGGCGGGATTCGGAGAGGTTGTCGGCCGCTGATCGGAAAGAATGAGGCCAACAGCGCAGCGAACCGCAGGTGCGGTCACGCTGCGCCGTGGGCTCAGGGCAGAACTTGCTTGAACGGCTTGACGGTCACGTGGGCATACACGCCGGCAGCCACGTACGGATCGGCGTCGGCCCATGCTTGCGCAGCGCTGAGCGAGTCGAACTCCGCGACAATCAGGCTGCCGCTGAAACCGGCCGGGCCCGGGTCATTGCTGTCGATGGCCGGGTGCGGACCAGCCAGGACCACTCGGCCTTCCTGTTTGAGTTGCTGCAAGCGCTCAAGGTGCGCCGGGCGTGCGGCCAGACGTGCTTCAAGCGAGTTGTCGACATCAGTGGCAATGATTGCGTAGAGCATGTCAATCCTCGGTTTTGGAGGTTGGAGTGTCGGAATCATGCAGGTGGCGCGACAGGTAAATGCCCTGGCCCACCAGGAACAGCACGGTCATGCCGAGGCTGCCGAAGACTTTGAAGTCGACCCAGATGCTCTGGAAAGTGAACGCCACAAACAGGTTGGCGGCACCGCAGAACACAAAAAAGGCGATCCACGCCAGGTTCAGGCGTGTCCACACGGCATCCGGCAGGCTCAGGGCGTGGCCCATGACGCGTTTGATCAGCAGTGTGTTACCGATAAAGTGGCTACCGGCAAACACCAGCGCAAACAGCCAGTTCACCACCGGGGCTTTCCACTTGAGGAAGGTCTCGCTGTGGAACGCAAGCGTCAGGCTGCCGAATACCAGGCAGGCAATTAGCGTCAGCCATTGGCTTTTTTCAAGTTTGCGTTGTTTGAAAAACAGAATGCCGTACACCACCAGTGAGCTGATGATCAGCATGGCGGTCGCGCTGAAAATGCCCCCGAAGGTCAGGCTATGGCCTGCAATGTCGACGGCGCGTGGCTCGATTTTGTAGACGATGAAAAACAGTAGCAGCGGGATGAAGTCGATGAATTGTTTCACAGTGGCAGCCAGAAGCAGGATGTGGCGGCATAATAACAAACATCAATGACAGCGAAAGCGTCAGCTAGAGGTTATTAAATCCCCGTGGAAATTGACTTGCATTGCCATAGCACAGCGTCGGACGGCGCGTTGGCGCCTGCGGTTCTGGTGGCGCGTGCGTTCGAGAAAGGTGTGCGAGTCCTGGCCCTGACCGATCACGACACACTTGAAGGCCTTGATGAGGCTCGCACAGCGGCTCAGGCGCTGAACATGCAACTGGTGAACGGCGTTGAATTGTCCTGTACCTGGGGCGGCGCCACGATTCATATATTGGGTTACGGTTTTGACGTTCAGGCCCCGGCGTTGGTCCAGGCCATTGCGGCGTTGCATGATGGTCGCTGGCTAAGGGCCGAAGAAATCAGCCGCAAGCTTGCCCTTAAAGGCATGCCCGGCGCACTCGAAGGCGCGCGGGCCATTCAGGCTGCGCTGGGTGACAGCGGTAACGCCCCGGCGCGTCCACATTTCGCTGATTTTCTGGTCGAGGCCGGCTACGTCAAGGACCGCGCCGAAGCGTTTCGCAAATGGCTGGGCGCCGGCAAGCTGGGCGACGTCAAGCAGCATTGGCCGACGCTGGAAGAGACCGTGGGCACCCTGCGTGCAGCAGGGGCCTGGGTCAGCCTGGCGCATCCTTCGCATTACGATTTCACTCGCAGCAAGCGTCGGCGCCTGATTGGCGACTATATTCAAGCGGGAGGTCACGCAATCGAGGTGGTCAATGGCTATCAACCCGCCGATCAAGTGGGCAGCCTGGCGATTCTGGCCCGTGAGTTCGGTTTGCTGGTGACTGCCGGCAGCGATTTTCATGGCCCGGGAGGATGGTCCGAGATCGGCGAATACCGCCCGCTACCGGACGACCTGCCGCCTCTGTGGTCTCGTTTCAAATTGGACCCGTCCACAGCCAACGTCTGAACAGGTACACAACGTGAGTCAATTTTTCCAGATTCATCCGGAGAATCCTCAGCCGCGTCTGATCAAACAGGCGGTCGAGATCATTAAAAAAGGCGGTGTGGTGATTTATCCCACCGATTCGTCCTACGCTGTCGGTTGCCAAATGGGCAACAAGGATGCGATTGATCGCATCAAACGCCTGCGTAATCTGGACGACAAACACAACTTCACTTTGATGTGCCGCGACCTGTCGCAACTGGGCCTGTTCGCCAAGGTCGATACCGGCACGTTCCGGTTGCTTAAGGTTCATACGCCGGGCCCGTATACGTTCATTCTCAACGCCACCCGTGAAGTGCCGCGCCTGCTGTTGCATCCCAAGCGCCGTACCATCGGCATGCGCGTGCCCAGCCATCCGCTGGCCTTGGCCCTGCTGGCTGAACTGGGCGAGCCGCTGATGAGTGTCACGCTGATCCTGCCGGGTGAAACCGAGCCGATGGAAGATCCCTACGAGATCCGCGACAGGCTGGAAAAACAGGTCGACCTGATCATTGATGGCGGTTTCGGTGGGCACAAAGCCAGTACCGTAATCAGCCTGGTGGATGACGAACCGCAGGTGGTACGGGTGGGTTGCGGTGATCCCACGCCCTTTATGGTCGAGGCCTGATGTCTGACGTTGAAGTGATTGAACCTGTAGACCCGCAAGCCGATGCGCAGCAAGAGTTGCCGTTCGCCATGGTCTACGGCCAGGCCGTCATTGAAATGCCGCAAGACCTGTACATCCCCCCGGATGCGCTGGAGGTGTTTCTCGACGCGTTCGAAGGCCCGCTTGACTTGCTGCTGTACCTGATCCGCAAACAGAATATCGACATCCTCGACATCCCGGTGGCGGAAATCACTCGCCAGTACATGGGGTATGTCGAGCTGATGAAGACCGTGCGTCTGGAGTTGGCCGCCGAATACTTGGTGATGGCGGCCATGCTGGCCGAAATCAAATCGCGCATGCTGTTACCGCGTTCAGCCGAGGTTGAAGAAGACGAGGGCGACCCACGTGCCGAACTGATTCGCCGCTTGCAGCAGTACGAGCGTTTTAAAGCTGCGGCGCAAGGCATTGACGAGCTTGAGCGGGTAGGGCGTGACGTGTTTGTGCCCAAACTGGATGCCCCCGAAGCCCGGGCGCGCAAGCTGGTGCCGGACGTGGCCCTTGAAGAGTTGTTGATGTCGATGGCCGAGGTGCTGCGGCGCACCGACATGTTTGAAAGCCATCAGGTCAGCCGCGAAGCCCTGTCCACCCGCGAGCGCATGAGCGATGTGCTGGAACGCCTGAAAGGCGGTGGCTTTGTGCCATTTGTCGAACTGTTTACGGCACAAGAAGGGCGTTTGGGTGTGGTGGTGACGTTTATGGCCATCCTTGAGCTGGTCAAGGAATCCTTGATCGAGTTGGTGCAAAACGAGCCCTACGCGGCGATCCATGTGCGGGCGCGAGCCGAATAAAGAGCTGAAACCATGAATTTGACTGATCCCCGCGAGCTGGCCCTGTTGCTGGAGGCGTTTCTGTTGGCCTCGGGCAAGCCGCAAAGCCTTGAGCGTTTGTTCGAGCTGTTTGAGGAAGGCGAGCGTCCGGAGCCGCCCGTGTTTAAAAAAGCGTTGGAGCTGCTGCGAAAATCCTGCCAGGGCCGCTCTTTTGAGCTTAAAGAAGTAGCGTCCGGCTACCGCCTGCAAATCCGCGACACGTTTTCGCCGTGGGTCGGGCGTTTGTGGGAAGAGCGCCCGCAGCGCTATTCCCGGGCGATGCTTGAAACCATGGCGCTGATTGCTTACCGACAGCCCATCACCCGTGGCGAGATCGAAGATGTGCGGGGCGTGGCGGTCAATAGCCACATCGTCAAAACCTTGCTCGAACGTGAGTGGATTCGCGTGGTGGGCTATCGCGAAGTGCCGGGCCGTCCTGCGATGTTTGCCACCACCAAGGCATTTCTCGATCACTTCAACCTGAAAAACCTCGACGACCTGCCGCCACTGGCCCAATTGCGCGAACTGGAGCCCGACCCGATTCTCGATTTCGACGATGCGCCTGTGCCCGAGCACATTCAGGCGTTGGCGGATGCCAGCGCCGAGCCTGAAGAGCCGAAAGACGAAACCAGTTTCCGCACCCTGTTGACGGAACTGGATTCCATGGAAGAAGGTCTGAAAATCGACTTTGACGACTTGCTGCGTGACGACTTGGTCAAAGAGGCGGTTGTGCCTGACATGGCGGTTGAACCTGAAGTCGAACCCGCGCTGCCGCCAGGTGATGCGGAGCAGGCACGCAGCCAGTTACTGGCGGCGGTGGCGGCACTGGAGTTGCCCCCTGTCATGAGCGACGAAGACGCCGAAGCGCTGGCATTGGCCGAAGCCATCGAGCAGGAGCGTCTTGAACGCGAAGAGTGATCCGGCTAACCGCGCATTCTCAGCGACCCCACGTAACGGGAGCACAGGTGATGAGTTCAACCAAAGACCCCTGCATCAGCGTCTGTAGGTTCTCCGATGACGTCTGTATCGGGTGCGGGCGCACCAAGCGTGAAATCAAGGCCTGGAAGAAACTCGACAAAGACGAAAAGCGTGGGGTGCTGGCGCAAGCTGACCTGCGTTTGCTTGCGCTTGGCGCCACCGGCCGGCGGAAAAAGAAATAGACCGGGCATAACACGCCCGGCCTTTGATGCGAAATGCGCAAGATCAGCGTATGATTCGCGACCCTTCGGCGCGCAGTCGCGTGCCAGGGCCTATTTTTAACACTTCAGGCGCCCGCCTGAATTGACACACCGGGAGGTGCCCAGATGAGTGATTTAACCCCTAAAGACGACCAGGAAATTGGCCCAGCAGGCGAGAAGCTGCAAAAGGTCCTCGCCCGTATTGGCGTCGGTTCGCGTCGCGACGTAGAGGCCTGGATCAGTCAGGGCCGGATCAAGGTCAATGGCAAGGATGCAACGCTGGGTTTGCGCGTTGACCTGCATGACGCCATTTCCATCGATGGCAAAGTGATCAAGCGCGAAGAGGCTGCCGAATCGGTGCGCCGCGTGATCATGTACAACAAGCCCGATGGCGAAATCTGCACCCGTGACGACCCGGAAGGCCGTCCAACCGTGTTCGACAAATTGCCGCGTCCGAAAGAAGGCCGCTGGATCAATATCGGTCGTCTCGACATCAACACCACCGGTTTGCTGATGTTCACCACTGACGGTGAGCTGGCCAACCGCCTGATGCACCCTTCCTACGAAATGGACCGTGAATACGCGGTACGTGTGCGTGGTGAAGTGGATGACGAGATGATCGAGCGCCTCAAGGCGGGCGTGGTGCTGGAAGACGGCCCTGCGCGCTTTACCGACATCAAACAGGCACCGGGTGGCGAAGGGTTCAACCACTGGTATCACTGCGTGGTGATGGAAGGCCGTAACCGCGAAGTGCGTCGTCTGTGGGAATCCCAAGGGTTGGTGGTCAGCCGCCTGAAACGCGTGCGTTTCGGCCCGGTGTTCCTCAACTCTGACCTGCCGATGGGTCGCTGGCGTGAAATGAGTCAGTACGAGGTGGACATCCTCAGTGCTGAAGTCGGTCTCACACCGGTTGCCATGCCTGAGATGAATGCCAAGAGCAAAGACAAGCTTGAGCGTATGCAGCGCAAGTCGTCGCGTCCTGTGGCCCGTGCCGACCGTGTTGCCCGCACCTTGCGCCCTGCCAACGGTGAGCCTGCTGCCCCGCGTCCAGCGCGTCAGCCGCACATCGAAGGTGAGCGCCCGGGTCGTCCGGCCCGTGATGAGGCTGCGCGTCCTGCGCGCAAGCCAGCCGGCCGCACTGATCGCGTGCCTGCGGGCCGCGGTGCGCCGGTTGCCGAGCGCCCGAGCGACGTCAACAAGCGTCCTGCCAAGCCGTCTCGCCAGGGTCCAAAACTGGTTGACGATGCGCCGTCAGGCAAGCGTCGTGGCGCCCCGGCCGGTTCGGGTCAGCGCCCTGGCTTCGGTCGTCGCAAGCCGCAATAAGCGTTTAACGCCGTTCAGGAAACGCCAGCCTTCGGGCTGGCGTTTTTTTTTGGGGGTTTCAAAAACCCGATGCGCACAATGGCGCTGCCAGCTGACTGAGTGTTTGGTTTATTCATTCAAAATCAATGAATTAGACCTGCGGCAATCGGTCGCTCAGTGCCACGGGGCGTTTACAGTGGAAATATTTCTTTACGAGTCGTCAAGTAAACGTGACGTTTTGTGCCGTTTATCGAGCGTTCGCGCGAAATGATCACTTTGTGTATAGGAAATGTTCCGCGTTTTACAGATTTGTGACGTTTGAGGACTCATCTGCGGCTTGTTTCGTATTGCAAGCGGCGGTGTGATGGGATCTTGCCTTCGAGCAGGTGTACAATGCGCGGCGTTTTACCTGTGACTCAATTGCGTACCCGCGCATTTTGCGCCGCTCAGCGATGTGCTGACTGGCCAAAACCTCGAGGCAAACCCGCCTTGTAAACTCCGCGATGCCATAAGCATTGCGGGTCCGATTCCGTCACAGATAAAAACAAACAGGTGACGCATGACTCGTGAAACAACCTTGGATTCCTGGCGCCTGCGCTGGGGTTTGATTTGTGTTGTAGACCCTTCGATCACTGCCGGTGCTCAAGCGAAAACGCACTGAACGACATCAAACCTTGTGTGGGACCCTTTTCAATGAGTGGACAAACCTCGCATTCGGGCGAGCTTAAACGCGGCCTGAAAAATCGTCATATCCAACTGATTGCCCTGGGTGGCGCGATTGGTACAGGCCTGTTCCTCGGCTCGGCCGGTGTGCTGAAATCGGCCGGCCCGTCGATGATTCTGGGCTATGCGATCTGCGGCTTTATTGCCTTCATGATCATGCGCCAGTTGGGCGAAATGATTGTCGAAGAGCCGGTTGCCGGCTCTTTCAGCCACTTTGCACATAAATACTGGGGCGGTTTCGCTGGCTTCATGTCGGGCTGGAACTGCTGGGTGCTGTACATCCTGGTAGGTATGTCAGAGCTGACCGCGGTCGGTAAGTACGTGCACTACTGGTGGCCCGAGATCCCGACCTGGGCCTCGGCGGCGGCTTTTTTCGTGCTGATTAACGTCATCAACCTGACCAACGTCAAAGTCTTTGGCGAGGCTGAATTCTGGTTCGCCATCATCAAGGTCGTGGCCATTGTCGGCATGATTGCTCTGGGCAGCTATTTGCTGGTCAGTGGCAGCGGCGGCCCGCAAGCGTCGGTCAGCAACCTGTGGGAACACGGCGGGTTTTTCCCTAATGGCATGACCGGCCTGGTGATGGCCATGGCGTTCATCATGTTCTCTTTCGGGGGGCTCGAAATGCTCGGTTTCACCGCCGCTGAAGCCGACAAACCACGCACCGTGATCCCGAAAGCGATCAATCAGGTGATCTACCGCATCCTGATTTTCTACATCGGCGCCCTGGTAGTGCTGTTGTCCCTGACGCCATGGGATTCGCTGCTTGAAACCCTGAACGCCGGTGGCGACAGCTACAGCAGCAGCCCGTTCGTGCAAGTGTTCTCGATGCTGGGCAGCAACACCGCGGCACACATCCTCAACTTTGTGGTCTTGACCGCTGCATTGTCGGTGTACAACAGCGGCACGTACTGCAACAGCCGCATGCTGTTGGGTATGGCTCAACAAGGTGACGCACCGAAAGTGCTGTCCAAAATCGACAAGCGCGGCGTGCCGGTCAACTCGATTCTGGCCTCGGCTGCCGTGACCGTCATTGCGGTGCTGCTCAACTACCTGATGCCTCACGATGCACTGGAACTGCTGATGTCGCTGGTGGTAGCTACCTTGGTCATCAACTGGGCGATGATCAGCTTTTCCCACGTCAAGTTCCGCCAGCACATGAACAAAACGGCACAAACCCCGTTGTTCAAGGCCTTGTGGTACCCCTACGGCAACTATGTGTGCCTGGCGTTTGTGGCGTTCATTCTGGTCATCATGCTGATGATCCCGGGCATCCGCGTGTCGGTTTACGCGATCCCGGTGTGGGTGATCTTCATGTGGGTCTGCTACCTGATCAAGAGCAAGCGCGAGGTGCACGCCTCGGCAGCGGCTTACAGTTCAGCCAAATAAGCTGAGCGGTTCGTCATGACAAACCCGGCCATTGCGCCGGGTTTGTCGTTTGTGGGGTATCCTGCAGGCCCTGATAAAGGACCCTTTTTAATGCTGGTCATCTCCAACAACGTCCACATCCCTGACGCCGAGATCGAACTCACGGCCATTCGCGCCCAGGGTGCGGGCGGGCAGAACGTCAACAAAGTTTCAAGCGCCATGCACCTGCGCTTCGACATTCCCAACTCGTCCTTGCCGCCGTTTTACAAGGAGCGGTTGCTGGCGCTGCGTGACAGTCGGATTACCAGTGAGGGCGTGCTCATCATCAAGGCGCAGCAATACCGTACCCAGGAGCAAAACCGCGCCGATGCCCTTGAACGCTTGCTTGAGCTGATCGTCAGTGCAACCAAGGTGGAGAAAAAACGTCGTCCGACCAAGCCGACGTTGGGGTCTAAAACCCGTCGGCTGGAGTCCAAGAGCAAGCGCGGCACGATCAAGGCCGGGCGCGGCAAAGTGGATTTCTAGGCGTCGCTGGTTAGCGGTTGCGTGCCTGTCGGTACAGATACAGGCTCAGCATCAGCCCGCTGAACGCGGCCAGTGCGGCGAACAGGAAGATCGACGCAAAGCCGAAACCGGCTGCCACGGCGCCCACCAGCGGGCCAGTAATGCCCAGTGACAAGTCAATGAACAGCGAATACGCCCCAACGGCCGCGCCCCGGCTGGAAGCGGGCACCAGGTTCACCGCCTCGACCCCCAAGGCCGGGAACACCAGCGAAAAGCCAAACCCGCTCAATGCCGCACCGGCCAATGCCAGTTGCGGGTTTGGCGCCAGCCATAACAGCAGCAAGCCCACGGTTTCGACGCTCAGGCAGGCGATCGCTACCCGGAAGCCGCCAAGGCGATTGATCATGTTGCCAAACAGCAGCCGCGCCCCGATAAAGCTGGCGCCAAACAGGCTCAGGCACAGGACGGCGTTTTCCCAGTTGCGGGTTGCGTAGTACAGGGTGATAAACGTGGCGATGGTGCCAAAACCGATGGAGCCCAGTGCCAGCCCGGTGCCATGGGGCAGCACCCGGCCCAGCACATGCAGGAACGGCAGGCGTACGCCACTGACAATCGGCGCGGCCAGCTTTGGCCATGCCAGCAGCAGGCCCAGGGTGGCCAAGGCGATGATGCTTGCGCCCATGCTCCACATGCCCCAATGGTTGACCATCATTACCCCCAGCGGCGCGCCGATGGCGATTGCGCCATAGCTGGCGATACCGTTCCAGGAAATGACCTTGGCCGTGTTCTGTGCACCGACGCGACCGATGCCCCAGCCGATCGAACCCGAGCCTACCAGGCTTTCGGCGCTGCCCAATACCAGTCGGCCGAGCAGCAGGCTGGTGAGGCTCAATGCAGGCATGGCCGACAACCCGCTGGACACCAGCATGAAGACGCCGCTCAGCCCGCACCCGGCCAGGCCATACATCACTGCGCGTTTGCTGCCCAGGTTGTCGATGATGCGGCTGGCATAAGGGCGGCTGAGCAAGGTGGCCAAATACTGCACGCTGATCACCAGCCCGGCGATGACCGTGCCGTAGCCCAAATGGTTGTGCACGTAGCCGGGCAGAACGGCCAGCGGGATGCCGATATTCAAATAGCCAATGAAGGTAAACAGAACGATGGACACCACTTGCAGGGTGATCGCCAGTGGACGTTGTTCGGTCATGGGGCAGGTCCTGCGGGGTTAGAGCGGTGCAACCAGTCGGGTTGCGATCAGGGCGGCCAGTGCGTTTTCTTGCGTGCCGAAACGCTGGAGCAGGGTGGCTTGTTTTTCCGGGGTAAGACGGTCCCACAGCTCGATCATTTGCTCGGCTGTGCCGATCAGTACGCTGGCCTGTGTGTCGTCGAAAGAGTCAGTCACGCTGTTGTCCGGGGGAATAGAGAAGAGGGGCGATTGTGTCAGGCGGTATGAAAAGCTGAAAGCTTTTCGCACCGCCTGAGTGCGAACCGTCAGTCTTCGCTGTCGGCCTTGAGGCTTTCAGGCGCCTCGTCCAGTGCGGTTTTTTCGCCGCTGGTGTGTTGCGGGGTTGGCTGCTGAGTTTCATGCAGGCTTGGGAAGGGGAGGTTTGGGATTTCGTGCATCGTCGCGCTCCTCGCAAGGTGTGTTTTTAAATCGCCGGGTAACTCCGCGCTTTTAAAAAGCTAGGACAGGATACATGACCGGGTGTGACAATTTGTCTTTTTTTATGTCTGGCGGGGGATTGTGGCGAACGTTTCATGTAGCGGTTGTCGTGTTGCTGCCGGAGCGAATGTGCCCGCTCCGGCAGATTCAACGCGTCAGTGCGTGCAGACCTGTGCGATGGCTTTAGCCAGCAGGTTCAGGCGCGTGCCGTCGACCCCGGCCATGTTGGCGCGTCCAGAACCGACCATGTACACGCTGTGCTTGTCGCGCAGCAATTGCACTTGATCGGCGCTCAAGCCAGTGTAGGAAAACATCCCGCGCTGTTGAGTGATATGAGCAAAATGCTCGGCCAGGCCAAAGGGCGTCAGTGCCTCCACCAGACCGCTGCGCAATTGCGCGATCCGGCTGCGCATGGCTTCTACTTCAGCGGCCCACAGGGTTTTAAGTTGCTCGTCACCCAGGATGGTCGCCACCACCGCAGCGCCATGGTCCGGCGGGTTGGACCACAGGTTGCGCGCCAGGTAGGCCAGTTGACTGCGGATGTCCGTCAGTTTCTCGGCGTCACTGGCGCACACGATCAAGGCACCCACACGTTCGCGGTACAGGCCGAAGTTTTTCGAGCAGGAGCTTGTGATCAGCAGTTCAGGCAGTTCACGGGCAAACAGGCGCGTGGACCACGCGTCTTGCTCAAGGCCATCACCGAAGCCCTGATAGGCGAAATCGATCAGCGGCAACAGCTCGCGACGCTTCACCACGTCCAGTACCTGATGCCAGTCGTCTTGCGACAGATCGAAGCCGGTCGGGTTGTGGCAGCAGGCGTGCAACAGCACCACGTCACCTTTGGGTGCCTGTTCCAGCGCCGCCAGCATCGCGGCCACGTTTAGCGTGTTGTCACTGCCCACATACGGGTAGTGGCTGATCTTCAACCCGGCGGCGGCAAAAATGGTTTCGTGGATCGGCCAGGTCGGGTCGCTTAACCAGATACCACGCCCCGGCAAGCACTGAGCAATAAAGTCGGCACTCAAGCGCAAGGCACCGGTGCCACCCGGGGTTTGGGTGGCGCCGGCGCGTTTGGCGCTCAAAAGTGGCGAATCGGCACCCAGCACCAGTTCGCTGATCAACTGGCCAAAACGGCTGTCGCCATGCCCGCCGATGTAGGTTTTGGTCTGCTGCTGGTCCACCAGGCGCTGTTCGGCCTGTTTGACCGATTTCAAAATCGGCGTCAGCCCGTTGGCATCCTTGTACACGCCCACGCCCAAATCGAACTTGTTCGGGTTGGTGTCCTGATTGTAGGCGTCCATCAGGCCCAGAATCGGGTCCCCCGGTACCCGGCCAATGGCCGCGAAGTGCTTCATTTGCGGCCTTCGGCGGTTTTAGCCACTTCGTCAGTGCGCGCGGCCATGATGAAGTCGTTACGGTGCAAGCCCTTGATGGAGTGGCTCCACCAGGTCACGGTCACTTTGCCCCACTCAGTCAGCAGGCCCGGGTGATGGCCTTCCGCTTCGGAAATTTCACCGACGGCGTTGGTGAATGCCAGGGCGAATTTGAAGTTTTTGAACAGAAAGACCTTTTCCAGTTGCATCACGCCGTCGCGAACTTCGATGTTCCAGTCCGGGATCTGTTTGATCAGTACCGGCAGTTCTTCGTCGCTGACCTGTGGAGCATCGGCGCGGCAGGCTTCGCAGTGGGCTTGGTTCAGTGCGTTCATGGTGTGTTCCTGAAGTCAGTTTTTCTTATGTGTGCAAAAAAGTAAGCAAAGGGGGCGGATCACGCCGCCTTGGGTTTAGGCGGAAACTTGGGCGCATGCAGGCCCAGCGCCATGCCTTTTTCAACCAGCCCCATGATGTCTTCATGGGCGAGGTCGAACAGTCGCTTCAAGTCCGGCAAGACAAAATACAGCGGCTGCAAAATGTCGATGCGGTAAGGCGTGCGCATCGCCTCCAGCGGGTCGAAGGCCTGATGTTCCGGTTCTGAGGACAGGCTGTAAACCGTTTCTTTTGGCGATGAAAGAATACCGCCGCCATAGATGCGTTTGCCCTCAGGCGTATCCACCAGCCCGAACTCAATGGTCATCCAGTACAGGCGGGCCAAATACACGCGCTGTTCCTTGGTGGCTTGCAAACCCAGCTTGCCGTAGGTGTGGGTGAACTCTGCAAACCAGGGGTTGGTCAGCAGTGGGCAGTGGCCGAAAATCTCGTGAAAAATGTCAGGCTCTTGCAGGTAATCCAGCTCTTCAGGCGTGCGAATAAATGTCGCGACCGGAAACTGCTTATTGGCCAGCAATTCGAAGAAGGTTTGAAACGGGATCAGCGCCGGGACGCGTGCGACCTGCCACCCCGTGGTTTCACCCAGGACTTTGTTGATCTCGCTCAACTGCGGAATGCGGTCGTGGGGCAAGCCCAGTTTGTCGATGCCTTGCATGTACTCAGGGCAGGCACGGCCTTCAAGCAGCTTCAACTGGCGGGTGATCAGCGTGTTCCACACCCCGTGCTCGGCAGGTGTGTAGTCGATAAAGCCATCGGCATCAGGCTCGCGGGCGACGTATTTCGTTTGCTTCATGGGGCTCTCCGCAAGGAAATCGTTTTTATTATTCGGTGTGTGGCGATGACCTAGTGATACCCCAAAAGACCCGAGAGTGGTGCTGGCGAAAAGCCGTTAATGCTGGGATGATGCACGGCATTCGTAAACTATTCGTTACGAGCTGGGTTCCGGGCAGAGCTTCTTATGCCAATCTAACGCCAAACTGTCACAAAAACGTGACGTTGAAATCGCCGGTAGCGCACAAACGCACTGCTGCCTGGACCCTTCGCCCACCTATTCGAGCCTGCCGCCATGCGCATCAAAGTTCACTGCCAAAACCGGATTGGCATACTGCGTGACATCCTCAACCTGTTGGTAGCCTACGGTATCAACGTCAAGCGCGGTGAAGTGGGCGGCGACCAGGGCAATGCGATCTACTTGTACTGCCCGAACCTGATTAACCTGCAGTTTCAGGCGCTGCGCCCCAAGTTCGAGACCATCGCCGGTGTCTTTGGCGTCAAGCGCGTAGGGCTGATGCCCAGCGAGCGTCGGCACATGGAGCTCAATGCATTGCTCGGCGCGCTGGAGTTTCCGGTCTTGTCCATCGACATGGGCGGCTCCATTGTGGCGGCCAACCGCGCTGCGGCTCAGTTGCTCGGGGTACGCGTGGATGAGGTGCCCGGCATCGCGCTGTCGCGCTACGCCGAAGATTTCGACCTGCCGGAGCTGGTGCGCGCCAACAAGTCGCGGATCAACGGGTTGCGGGTCAAGATCAAGGGGCACGTCTTTCTGGCGGATATTGCGCCCCTGCAATTGGAAAGCGATGACAGCGAGGCCATGGCCGGCGCCGTCCTGACCCTGCACCGCGCCGACCGCGTGGGCGAGCAGATTTACAACGTGCGCAAACAAGAGCTGCGCGGCTTTGACAGTATTTTCCAGAGTTCCAAAGTGATGGCCGCGGTGGTGCGTGAGGCGCGGCGCATGGCGCCTCTGGATGCCCCTCTATTAATAGAAGGCGAAACCGGTACGGGCAAAGAGCTACTGGCGCGCGCCTGCCATCTCGCCAGCCCGCGCGGGCAGTCGCCGTTGATGGCACTCAACTGCGCCGGATTGCCGGAGTCCATGGCCGAAACCGAGCTGTTCGGTTACGGCCCCGGGGCTTTTGAGGGGGCACGGGCCGAAGGCAAGCTCGGGCTGTTGGAGCTGACCGCAGGCGGTACGTTGTTTCTCGATGGTGTGGGCGAAATGAGCCCGCGGTTGCAGGTCAAACTCCTGCGTTTCTTGCAGGATGGTTGCTTCCGTCGGGTGGGCAGTGATGAAGAGGTCTACCTCGATGTGCGGGTGATGTGCGCCACCCAAGTGGATTTGTCGGAACTGTGCGCAAAAGGTGAATTTCGTCAGGACCTTTATCACCGCCTGAACGTGCTGTCGCTGCACATCCCGCCTTTGCGCGAATGCCTGGACGGGCTTGAGCCGCTGGTCGAGCATTTTCTGGACCAGGCCAGCCGTCAGATTGGCTGCGCGTTGCCGCGCCTGGCGCCCGCTGCGATGGACCGCCTGCGTCATTACCACTGGCCGGGCAATGTGCGCCAATTGGAAAACGTACTGTTTCAGGCCGTGTCTTTGTGTGATGGCGGCGTGGTCAAGGCTGAGCACATTCGCTTGCCGGATTACGGGGTGCGTCAGCCGCTGGGCGAGTTTTCGATGGAGGGCGGGTTGGATCAGATTGTCGGCCGTTTCGAGAAAACGGTGTTGGAACGTCTGTATTCCGAACACCCCAGTAGCCGTTTGCTCGGCAAGCGGCTGGGTGTTTCGCACACCACCATCGCCAATAAACTGCGCGAATACGACATCCTCAAACCCGGCAAAGACTGAGCCAGGCGTGTAATCGCTGCACCGGCACGGTGTCGCATGGGCGACGCCTTGCCGCAAACGGCACCCTTGCGCCGTTTTTACGTCTTATCGTGCTCTTCACTTTCCTGTCGTTTACCTCCTGGCCCAATCAAACCGGGCTTTTTCGCCGTCAAAAAAAAGTTGGTGCGCAAATTGCTTAGAGCTCTGCAGTACAGCGGTGGGCGGCAAGCGTCCGTCAGGCAGAGGAAAGACTGTGGACAAGTACCTTTATGTGGCAATGACCGGCGCCAGCCAGAACGCACTGGCGCAGAAGGCGCATGCCAACAATCTGGCGAACATCTCAACCAACGGTTTTCAACGTGACCTTGAACAGGCGCGTTCGATGCCGGTGTTCGGCGACAGCTTTCCGGCGCGTGCCTTTGCACTGTCGGAACGCCCGGCCACGGACTTCACACCCGGCGCACTGGTAGAAACCGGGCGTGACCTGGACGTGGCGGTGCAGGGCAATGGCTGGCTGGCCGTGCAAGCGCCTGACGGCAGCGAAGCCTACGTGCGCACGGCGAGCATGAACGTCGATGCCCTGGGCATTTTGCGGGCCGGCAACGGCATGCCGATCATGGGCAATGGCGGGCCGATTGCCGTACCGCCGCAGCAACAGATCGAAGTCGGGGAAGATGGCACCATCAGCATCCGCGCCATGGGCGAAGGCCCGCGAGTGATGGCTGAAGTCGACCGGATCAAGATGGTGCAGCCCGACCTGAAGAACATGACCAAGGGCCTCGACGGTTTGATCCACACCAAAGACGGTCAGCCAGCGGTGGCGGATGCCAACGTGCGTGTGGTGTCGGGCTTTCTGGAAGCCAGCAACGTCAACGCGGTGGATGAAATGACCTCGGTGCTGGCCCTGGCCAAGCAGTTCGAGCTGCACATCAAGATGATGAACACCGCCAAAGAAGACGATCAGGCCATGACGCGCGTCCTGTCCATCAGCTAATTATTTAACGCGGCGCCGAAAAACCGGCGCGCGAGGAGAACTGCATGCTTCCGGCACTCTGGGTTGCTAAAACAGGTTTGGCTGCACAAGACACCAACCTGACCACTATTTCCAACAACTTGGCCAACGTATCGACCACGGGCTTCAAGCGTGATCGGGCCGAGTTCCAGGACTTGCTTTACCAGATCAAACGCCAGCCCGGCGCGCAATCGACCCAGGACAGCGAGTTGCCTTCGGGCCTGCAAGTGGGTACGGGTGTGCGCATCGTGGGCACGCAGAAGAACTTTCAGGCCGGTAGCCTGCAAACCACCGAGCAGCCGCTCGACCTGGCCATCAACGGCCGTGGTTTTTTCCAGATCATGCAGCCGGACGGCACCACGTCCTACACCCGTGACGGTACTTTCCATCTCGATTCCAACGGCCAGATCGTGACGGCCAATGGTTTTGCGCTGGAGCCGGCGATTGTGGTTCCGCCTGACGCGCAGACCTTCACCGTGGGCCAGGACGGCACCGTGTCGGTGACCATCGCCGGCAACCCGGCCGCGCAAGTGATCGGCAACCTGCAAACCGCCGACTTCATCAACCCGGCCGGCTTGCAGGCTCAGGGCGGCAACCTGTTCCTGGAAACCGCTTCCAGCGGTGCGCCGCAAATCGGTACACCGGGCCTGAACGGTTTCGGTCTGACCATGCAAAGCATGCTTGAGACGTCCAACGTCAGCACCGTGGAAGAAATGGTCAACATGATCACCACGCAGCGCGCCTACGAGATGAACTCCAAAGTCATCTCTACCGCCGACCAAATGCTGTCGTTCGTTACGCAAAATCTGTAATCACGTAGACAAGGCGGCCTGACGGTCGCCTGCACGCGCGGGAGAGGTCATGAAACGCTTGTTTTCTGTTCTGGCATTGGGCGGTATCACCTTGCTGGCCGGCTGTGTCAGCCCACCACCACGGGCGAACGATCCGTACTATGCGCCAGTGTTGCCGCGCACGCCGTTACCGGCGGCGGCCAATAATGGCTCGATCTACCAGGCAGGCTTTGAACAGAACCTGTACAGCGACCGCAAGGCGTTCCGGGTCGGTGACATCATCACCATCACCCTGAACGAGAAAACGCAGGCGAGCAAAAACGCCAACTCGCAGATCGGCAAGAACAGCAACACCAGTATCGGCCTGACCTCGTTGTTCGGCAGTGGCCTGACCACCAACAACCCGCTGGGCAGTGGTGACCTGAGCCTGAACGCCGGGTACAGCGGCAGCCGCGCCAGCAAGGGCGACAGCAAGGCCGGGCAGGGTAACAGCCTGACCGGTTCGATTACGGTGACGGTGGCTGACGTCTTGCCCAACGGCATCATCGCGGTGCGCGGCGAGAAGTGGATGACCCTCAATACCGGGGACGAGCTGGTGCGTATTGCCGGTCTGGTGCGTGCCGATGACATCGCCACCGACAACACGGTGTCGTCGACCCGTGTGGCCGATGCGCGCATCACTTACTCGGGCACCGGCTCGTTTGCCGATGCGAGTCAGCCGGGCTGGTTCGACCGTTTCTTCCTGAGCCCGCTGTTCCCGTTCTAAGCGGACCTTTTATCAGTGTTTTTATTCAAGTGATGGCCCGAACCATGTTCAACCTCAAGCATCTGCTGGCAGCTGTACTGCTACTGTCCACAGCCCTTGGCGCCCACGCCGAGCGGTTGAAGGACATCGCCAGCATTTCTGGCGTGCGGTCCAACCAATTGATCGGCTACGGCTTGGTGGTCGGGCTTAACGGCACGGGCGACCAGACCACGCAAACCCCGTTTACCCTGCAAACGTTCAACAACATGCTGTCGCAATTCGGCATTAAAGTGCCGCCGGGTTCGGGCAACGTACAGTTGAAAAACGTCGCCGCGGTGTCGGTCAGTGCAGACTTGCCCGCGTTTGCGAAGCCGGGGCAGGTGGTTGATATCACCGTTTCCTCCATCGGTAACTCCAAAAGCCTGCGCGGCGGGACGCTGTTGCTGACACCGTTGAAAGGCATCGATGGCAATGTGTATGCCATCGCCCAGGGCAACCTGGTGGTGGGCGGTTTTGATGCGGAAGGTCGCGACGGCTCGAAAATCACGGTTAACGTGCCCTCGGCCGGCCGTATTCCCGGCGGTGCTTCGGTTGAGCGCGCCGTGCCCAGTGGTTTCAACCAGGGCAACAGCCTGACGCTGAACCTCAATCGCTCTGACTTCACCACCGCCAAGCGCGTGGTGGACAAGATCAATGACTTGCTCGGCCCTGGCGTCGCGCAAGCCATCGACGGCGGCTCGATCCGCGTCACCGCGCCCCTGGACCCAAGCCAGCGCGTGGACTACCTGTCAATTCTGGAAAACCTGGAAGTGGACCCGGGCCAAGCGGTGGCCAAAGTCATCATCAATTCGCGTACGGGCACTATCGTAATCGGCCAAAACGTCAAGGTATCGCCTGCGGCGGTGACCCACGGCAGCTTGACCGTGACCATCACCGAAGACCCGATTGTCAGCCAGCCCGGCCCGTTGTCCAACGGCCAGACGGCTGTGGTGCCGCGCTCGCGGGTTAATGCGCAACAGGAAGCCAAGCCGATGTTCAAGTTCGGTCCGGGCACCACACTGGATGAAATCGTACGTGCGGTGAATCAGGTGGGGGCGGCGCCAGGCGACTTGATGGCGATTCTTGAAGCACTGAAACAGGCCGGCGCGCTGCAAGCCGACCTGATTGTGATCTGAGGCCGGCATCATGGATATGCGTAAGAGTGGTGTCGTCAGCGGCAGCGATTCGGGGGCGTTCACCGACCTGAACCGTCTGAACAACCTGAAAGTGGGCGACCGCGAAAGCGACGGCAACATGCGCAAAGTGGCGCAGGAATTCGAGTCGCTGTTTCTCAACGAAATGCTCAAGTCGATGCGCTCGGCCAACGAAGTGCTGGGCAAGGACAACCCGCTCAACACCCCGGCGGCCAAGCAGTATCAGGAAATGTACGACCAGCAGTTGTCCGTGACGTTGTCGCGGCAGGGTGGCGGCATTGGCCTGGCAGACGTGTTGATGCGTCAGATGTCGAAAAACAAAGCGGCCGTGCCGGGCGAAACACCCGCGGCTACGGCCCTGACCACTGAGGCCAAGGCCGCCACCCCAACCGCAGCGGTGACCCCGGCTGACAGCCCGTTTGTCCGTTCCAATGGCCAGCGGCCGTTGTGGGCGGCGCGGGTGGCGCTGGCACCGGGTGCAGGGCAGGGCGGCCATCAAAATGACATGGCACTGCTCAATCAGCGGCGTCTGGCCTTGCCCACCAAACTCACCGACCGGTTGCTGGCAGGCATTGTGCCATCGGCTGACCCGGCCCGCGCCACGATCAATACGGCGGCAGTGCCGGAGCGCACCAGCGCGTCAATGGACGCCGTGCTCAAGGGCAGTCGGCAGCCGATGGTCAGTGCCGCTGGCGCGCAGGGGCGGATGCAGGTGTATGGCCGTGCCGTGGCCCAGCCACCCTTGGCGCCCGCCAAAAAAGCCTTTGAATCGCCGGATGCGTTCGTGGCCACCATGTTGCCGATGGCCCAACAAGCCGCCGACCGCATCGGCGTCGACCCGCTGTACCTGGTGGCGCAAGCGGCACTGGAAACCGGCTGGGGCAAATCGGTCATGCGTCAACAAGATGGCACTAGCAGCCACAACCTGTTCGGCATCAAGGCCACCGGCAGTTGGCAGGGTGCTCAGGCGCGTGCCATCACCAGTGAGTTCAAAGGCGGGCAGATGGTCAAGGAAACGGCGGCCTTCCGTTCCTACGACTCTTACCAGGACAGCTTCCACGACCTGGTCACGTTGTTGCAGAGCAACAATCGTTATAAAGAAGTGCTGAGCGCTGCCGATAAACCAGAACAATTTGTACGCGAGCTGCAGAAGGCCGGTTACGCAACCGACCCGAATTACGCCAGCAAGATTTCGCAGATAGCCAAACAAATGAAGACCTACCAGAGCTATGCCTCAACAGGTTCCTTCGCGCATTTATAAGGTTTGAACCATGGCGAGTTTGATCAACATCGGGATGTCGGGGCTGAACGCCAGTCAAGGGGCATTGGCCACGGTCGGCAATAACATTGCCAACGCCAACGCGGCGGGCTATTCGCGCCAGCAAATCGTGCAGGGCACGGCAGGCTCGCAGCAAGTGGGCGGGGTCTTTATCGGCACCGGCACCACGCTGGCGGACGTGCGTCGCGTCTACAACGCCTACCTCGACGCCCAGTTGCAAACCACCACATCGCTCAATGGCGACGCGCAAGCCTACCTCGACCAAATCGGCCCGATCGACAAACTGCTGTCGGATAAGAGCACGGGCGTGTCGGCGGCGTTGAGCAGTTTCTTTGCCTCGCTGCAGACCGCAGCGGCAGCACCGGGCGACGCGTCGTCTCGTGACTTGCTGCTGGGCAATGCCAAGACCCTGAGCAACCGTTTCAACGCCATTGCCAGCCAGCTCAACCAGCAAAACGAAGGCGTCAACAGCCAGCTGGAAACCCTGACCTCTATGGTCAACCAGCACACGGCGACCATTGCTTCGCTGAACAAGCAAATCGCCCAGGCGACGACGGGCGGCAACACGCCCAACGACCTGCTGGATGCGCGTAACGAAGCTGTCCGTTCGCTCAACGAACTGGTCGGCGTGACGGTGCAAGAGCACGACAACGTGTACGACATCACCCTCGGCACCGGGCAATCGCTGGTGTTGGGCAACACGTCCAATACGTTGTCGGCCGTGCCGGGTAAAACCGACAAGAGCCAATACACGATCCAGATCAACTACGCGTCTTCCAGTTCGGATGTGACGTCTGTCATCAGCGGCGGCAAGATCGGCGGCCTGCTGCGTTACCGTGATGATGTGCTGGCGCCTGCGATCAATGAGCTGGGGCGCACCGCGCTGGTGGTTGCCGATGCGATCAATCAGCAACTGGGGCAGGGCCTGGATGCTAACGGCGAATTCGGCGCGTCACTGTTCAACAACATCAACAGTGCCAAAGCCATCAGCGAACGCAGCCTGGCCTCGACCGGCAACAGCGCCGGGTCAGGCAATCTGGATGTGACCATTACCAACAGCGGCGCGCTGACCACCTACGACTATGAGGTGACGTTCAGCAGCAGCAATGACTACACGGTGAAGCGTTCCGACGGCACGGTCATGGGCGCTTACAAACTGGACCAGAAGCCAGCACCTGAAATTGACGGTTTTACTCTTAATCTCAATGGCGGTGGTCTGGATAAGGGCGACACGTTCAAAGTCAGCCCGACCCGCAGTGGCGCGACCAATATAGGCGTGCAAATGACCGACGCCAGCAAGTTGGCGCTGGCCGGCCCGCTGGTGGCGAGCCAGGGTGGCTCCAACAGCGGCACCGGTTTGGTCAGTGGTCTGGACTTATCCCAGGCGCTGAATATCTACGGCGGCGCGGACCTGGGCCTGGCGCAAAGCGAGATCGAAGGCGCCATGCCTGTTCGTCTGGCATTTGATGAAGCGGCCAACGGCGTTCAGGGCTATCGCGTACTGAATGAAAAAGGCGAAGAAATCGGCAAAGGCACGATCGTGCCGGGTCAGGACAACAAGGTCACGATCAATGTGCCGGTACTGGACGCCGCCGGTCAGCCGGTGCTGAATCCGGACGGTTCGAAGAAAACCGTCGGCTTCGAGACCACCATCAGTGGTTCTCCCGGTAAGGGCGACAGCTTTGACATCAAGTTCAACAAAGACGGCAAGGCGGACAACACCAACGCCAACAAACTGCTCGACCTGCAAACCAAACCCACCGTCGGCGTGAACAGCGGCGGCGGTGGCGTGAGCATGGCCACGTCCTACAGCCAGTTGGTGTCCAAGGTGGGCGGCAAGGCCAGCCAGGCTCAAGTTGACGGCACGGCCACCAATGCAGCGTTGTCTTACGCAGCTGCCAGCCGCAGCTCGGTATCGCAGGTCAACCTGGACGAAGAAGCGTCCAACCTCGTCAAGTTTCAGCAGTACTACACGGCATCGTCGCAGATCATCAAGGTCGCGCAGGATACCTTCACGACGCTGATCAACAGTATTTAAGGGAGTTATCGACGATGCGTATTTCTACTGCCCAGTTCTTCGAGACCACCTCGTCCAAGTACCAGAGCAATTACTCCTCGGTGATTAAAACCCAGGAGCAGATCGATTCCGGCGTGAGAATCCAGACAGCCGCCGATGACCCGGTCGGTGCCGGGCGCCTGCTGCAACTTCAGCAACAGCAAGACATGCTGGCGCAGTACACCACTAACATGAACAGCATTAAATCGTCTCTGGCCAATCAGGAGTCGGTGCTCGACACGATCAACAATGCCCTGCAAAAAGCCAGCGAGCTGGCGTTGCAAGCGGGCGGTGGCGTGGTCAGTGATGCAGACCGGCTGTCGATAGCCAATGAATTGGGCAATATCGAAGATCAGGTGTTCAGCCTGCTCAACAGTAAGGACGCTTCGGGTAACTACATGTTTTCCGGCTCCAAAACCGATACGCCGCCGTATACCCGTAACAACGACGGGACCTACACCTATCAGGGTGATGACACGCAACTGAACCTGAAGGTGTCTGACACGCTCACCCTCGCGGGCAGTGACACTGCCAAAAGCATCTTTGATGGTGCTATCAATACCGGTCGAACGCAGGCTGAACTCACCACCAAGCCCGCGACGGCTGTGGATGGCACGGTCTCGGTGTCGGGTGGCCTGATCACCTCAAGTCCTGTGTTCAACAAAGATTTTTCCCAGGGCCAGCCTTATCAGGTGGAGTTCCTCAGCAGCACGCAGTACGTGGTGCGCGACGGCTCGGGCAACGACATCACCTCCGAGGTGCCGGGCAACGGCGTGTTCGACGCCACCAAGGAAGGCGCTCATAGCATCAGCCTGCGGGGGGTGGATTTTGATATCAACCTGAACCTTAAGGACGTCGCGGCAGCGGATCAGGACGATGCGGTCAAGGGCCACATCTTTACCCTTGAAGCCAAGCCGGACTCGTTCAACGCATCACGTTCGCCGGGTAATGCTTCGACCGCGCAAATCACTGGCAGCACCGTTAACGATCCTAAGGCCTATGGCGACAGCTTTCCGGCCAGTGGCGCGGTGATCAAATTCACCAGCGACACCGAGTATGAAATTTATGCTCAACCCATGACGGCCAACAGCAAGTCGATTGCCAAGGGCACCATGACGGGCGATTCACTGACGGCGATGGGCGTGACGTTTGACTTTAACGGCGCGCGCGCAGCGGGCGACCAGTTTGTGGTCAGCGCAAATAATCATCAGAGTCAGAGTGCGCTGGACACCATCAGCCAGTTGCGACAAGCGCTGGCCACGCCCAGTGATGGCGATGTGCTTGCGCAGCAGAAGCAGCGGGATGCGATCAACTCGGCCATTGGCAACCTGAAAAACGCCAGTGCCGGTGTCGACACGGCGCGGGGTTCGATTGGCGCACGATTGAAAGCCGTGGACACCCAGACGGCCGAAAACGAAAGCATGGTGATGGCCAACAAGTCGACGATTGCGGCTATTGGCAACACGGATCTGGCCGGGGCATCCATCGATCTGGCCTTCCAGAAAGCCATGCTCGAAGCCTCGCAGTTGGCCTTCGTGAAAATCTCCCAGTTGAGCCTGTTCAACAAGATCTGATCCCGCCTTGTGCGCCGTGACAGCTTCTCGATGAGTGGCTTGTCACGGCGAGCGCACTGTAAACCCTCTCTTTTCCCCAACTGGCGGCCCCTGTGGCGGCATCAGCGTGCGCGTGCTTATCTGAAAGTCGCGTTGAAACGTTTTGTATAAACCACACAAAATAGAGTGACCTATGAGTCATAACGCGCATCTTCACTGTATCGTGTGAAACGTACGGGCGGGTGCCGGGCTTTTCACAGGCCGTTTTGGGTATTTTCAGGCATCCACATTCGCTGCATTTTTGGCGCGGCGAAGCCCTTTTATTGTTAACGCCCCTCGATTCCTGAGCGGGTGATCTCCAGCTATTCAGTATTGGGAAGCCACAATGATTGGCATTAAAAGCATCGCCAGTTACGTGCCTGCAAACGGCGTAGACAACTATGCCCAGGGCGCGAAGTTCTCCAAGGACGAAGAATTTATTCTGGGCAAGATTGGTTCGGCATTCCTGCCGCGCAAAGATGCTGACCAGGAAACCTCGGATCTGTGTGTCGAAGCGGCCAATGCGCTGTTCGCCAATAACCCTCATCTCAAGCGCGAGTCCATCGATGCGCTGATCGTCATCACCCAAAACGGTGATGAAGAAGGCTTGCCCCATACCGCCGCCATCGTGCAGGACAAGCTCGGCCTGCCGACCCACGTCGCGGCATTTGATATTTCCCTCGGCTGCTCAGGCTATGTGTACGGCCTCTACGCGATGAAGGGCTTCATGGAGGCCACTGGCCTGAAAAACGGCCTGCTGATCACCGCTGACCCGTACTCCAAAATCGTCGACCCGGAAGACCGCAACACCACCATGCTGTTCGGTGATGCCGCCACGGCCACCTGGATGGGCGAAGACGCGCTCTGGCAGCTGGGCAAGGCCAAATTCGGCACCGACGGTTCGGGCGCGCCGCACCTGAAAGTTACCGATGGCGTGTTCTTCATGAACGGGCGTCAAGTGTTCAATTTCGCGTTGCTCAAAGTGCCGGCGCACTTGCACGAGTTGCTCGATGAATCGGACCTCAAGGCTCAAGACATCGACGCGTTCTGTATCCACCAGGGCAGTGCGGCCATTGTGGATGCCGTGGCGCGGCGTTTTGAAGGCGAGCCCGAGAAGTTCATCAAGGACATGGTCGAGACCGGTAACACCGTGTCGTCGAGCATTCCGCTGCTGTTGGAAAAACACGCCATGGACACCACCTGGAAGCGCGTGGCGCTCAGTGGCTTTGGTGTGGGCCTGTCCTGGGGCTCGGCGATCATCTACCGCCCCTAAGTCGTTTTATGCAATTACCCAACGCCCGTGGCCGCCAAAGCCATGGGCGTTTTGCATTCTGCGGCCGCTTAACCCCCTGAAATACAAGGGATGGCACCCGGCCAGTAAAAAAATTCAAAAAAGCCCTCAAGCAACCTGCTTTCACGACGATAACTATTACGAAGGTTCTCTAGGCCACACCCGGCGGTTGCCAGGGCCGGAAGCCGCAGTATTCAACCCACGAGGAATTCGTCATGGCTTTATCAGTAAATACCAACATCACGTCGCTGGGTGTTCAGAAGAACCTCAACAAGGCTGCCGACGCTCTCAGCACTTCGATGAACCGCCTGTCTTCTGGCCTGAAAATCAACAGCGCCAAAGACGACGCGGCCGGCATGCAAATCGCCAACCGTCTGGGCAACCAGGTGAAAGGTCTGAACGTAGCCATCGCCAACGCCAACAACGGCGTTTCGATTGCTCAGACCGCTGAAGGCGCAATGCAAGAGTCCACCAACACCCTGCAACGTCTGCGTGAGCTGGCTCTGCAAGCTTCCAACGGTGACAAAAGCGATGCTGACCGTGTGTCCCTGCAGCAAGAGTTCACCGCTAAAGTGGGCGAGCTGACCCGTACCGCCAACACCACTACCTTCGGTGGTCGTAACCTGCTGGACGGTTCGTTCAACAACGTGGCTTTCCAGATCGGTGCTGACGCCAACCAGACCATCTCCTTCGGCATGACCGACATCAGCGCCACTGGCCTGAAAGGTTCGTACAGCGAAGCCAAAACCAATGGCGCAGACATGGCTGGCCTTACCGCTACTTCGATCGGTTCGGCTGTCAATGCCTCGGTTACTGGCACAGTCGCCGTTAAGCCAACGGCTGACATTTCTGTAAAAATCAACGGCACTGATGTTGCACTAGCTAAAGACGCCACAGCAGCTGATATGGCCAAAGCCATCAATGACGCAGGCATCTCGGGTGTTTCGGCTTCGGCAGACACGGCTGGCAAAATTACCCTGAAATCTGCCAATGCTGACTTGGTCGTAGAGGGCACTGCTGGCGCCGCAGCCCTGGGCGTTGCAGAAGCAACTACCAAGGCTGAAGATTCCCTGGTGCCTGCCGGTACCATCACCGTTAACGGTGAAGACCTCGTTCTTGCGGGTACTGAAAAAGTCAGCGAGGTAGTTACCAGCATCGCTAGCATGGCAGGTATCGCTTCGGCCAAGCTGAATAACGGCCGTATCGAAATCACTTCTAAAGATGGTTCTGATGTCGCGCTGAGCAATAAAACCAGTGGTGCTCTGTCGGCTCTGGGTCTGGCTCCTGGCACTTCGCAGGCCAAGCTGCAGGCCGATACTTCGATTAGCCTGAATGGCGTTGAAGTCAAGTTCAAGAAAGGTGACACCGCCGACGCGATCGTTTCTTCGATTAACAGCGCAAGCACTGGTGTCACTGCCAGCAAGAACTCTGACGGTACCTTGGCTCTGTTTGCTGACAAAGATATTGTGATTGCCGACGGTAGCGCAGGTGGCGGTCTTAAAGCTCTGGGTCTGGACGCAGGTAAAACTGCAGCCGTGACTCTGGAAACCACCGTTTCCGACCTGAGCGTTCTGACTGCTGCTTCCGCTCAGCAAGCGATCCAGGCTCTGGACGGCGCCATGCAACAGATCGACAGCCAGCGTTCGCAGCTGGGTGCCGTTCAAAACCGTTTCTCAAGCACAGTGTCCAACCTGCAAAGCATCGCGCAGAACTCTACCGCTGCTAAAGGCCGTGTAGAAGACGCCGACTTCGCCGCTGAAACCGCTGAGCTGACCAAGCAGCAAACCCTGCAACAGGCTTCCACTGCGATCCTGTCTCAGGCTAACCAATTGCCATCCTCCGTACTGAAACTGCTTCAGTAATCACGGCGCTTGGTCAATAACGGAAGGGCGCGTTTACGTGCCCTTTCGTTTTTTCAGTGTTGAGGTGATGACATGGACATGAGCGTCAAGCTGAACGCGGCTTACACCGCCACTGTTGCTCAACAAGCTGCTACGGCATCGACTCCGGCTCCTGCCGCCCCGTCCACGGTTCAAGACGCAGTGACCCCTGCGCCAGCGCCCAAGCGCGAAGACCTGGAAAAGGCCGTCAACGACATTCGTGAGTTCGTGCAGTCCACCCAGCGCCAGCTGGATTTTTCCATTGACGACTCCACCGGTGTGGTCGTGGTCAAGGTAATCGCCACGCACAGTGGTGAAGTGATACGTCAACTCCCCTCAGAAACCGCATTGAAGCTGGCTCAAAGCCTGAGCGATGCCGGTAGCTTGTTATTTCAGACAAATGCCTGAGGTGGCATGAATTTTGTTGTTGTCTGCCGAGAAGGTGCAGTTAGCCAATAAAACGGCAGCCAACGAAAAGGAGATAAAAAGATGGCCAGTTCAACGATAAGCGGCGTCGGTTCGGGGGTTGATACACAATCCATCGTCAAGGCTTTGGTGGCTGCCGAAAAGGCACCTAAACAGGCGCAGATCACCAAGCAGCAAACCACGACCACGATCCAGCTTTCAGCATTGGGTACGGTGAAAGGCGCGCTTGATGCTTATCGCACGGCCATCGGCAAGCTCAAGGATGCGTCAAGCTTCAGTGGCTTGGCAGGCACTACCTCGGATGAGAAAAAATCCAAGGTAACCATCGATGCCACGGCGTCTACGGGCAAGTACGACTTGGTCGTGCACAACCTCGCAACCGCTTCCAAGGTGAGTAGCCCGGTCTTTGCCGGGGGGAATTCGGCCGTCGTCAACAGCGGTGATGAGGCAACCACGCTGACCATTTCGCAATCGGGTGTGGATTACGACGTGAACGTGCCCGCGGGTGCGACCATGAAAGAAGTGCGTGAAGCCATTAATACGCAGCTTCAAAGCAAAGGCATCAGTGCCAACGTTTTGAATGATGCAAGCGGTTCACGGCTTGTGCTGACGTCGTCGACTATGGGTAAAGGGACTGAAATTACCATGAGTGGTAATTCTTCTTTATCTGAGGGCTACACCACGCTGGTTGAGCCGAAGAACGCCACGTATTCGATTGATGGGCTGGAAATGGAGTCTGCCAGCAATAAAGTGGACTCGGCCATCAGTGGGGTAACGCTGGAGTTTTTGGTCGGTGGTGATGCCGCGTCGACCATTTCGGTAGGTGCCAACACGGACACCTTGAAAACCTCTGTGCAGGCATTTGTCACGGCTTACAACGCATTGATGGGGTCCATTAATACCCAGACCAAAGTGACTGCCACCGGTGATTCGGCCACCACCACTTCCGGGGCGTTGACAGGCGATGCATCCATGCGTCAATTGGTGTCAGGCCTGCGTAATGAGTTGCTGAACAGCAGCGGCTCGAATGCGGCCATAGGCCTCGCGCAGATGGGCGTAAGCACTGACTCTAAAACGGGCTTGCTAAGTCTGGATGACAAGGCGTGGAACAAGGCCGTCGCCTTGCCTAATGGCGCCACTAACATTGCCAAAGTCTTCACTGGGGATGCCGGTCTGATCTCGCGCATGACCAAGATGACAGAGCCCTATGTCGGCACCACCGGTACGCTGTCCCAGCGCACCACCGACCTGAACAACAAACTGACCGATCTGACGACCCAGCAAGCTGAGCTGGACCGCCGTATCGAGAGCCTGCAAACTTCGCTGTCGGCCAAATACAACGCCATGGACACTCTGGTGGCCCAGCTCAATGCCAGCAGCTCCAGCATCATGACCACGCTGAACTCGCTGAATAATCCGAAGTCGAGCTAAGGCGGGCAGGGCAGGGCCGGTTAAAGTTTTGACGGGCCCGGTCGAAACAAGTAGTAAGTCACCCTATTTTTGCCGGTCATCTGTTACGAGGTAGAAACATGAACCCGATGCGCGCCCTTCGTCAGTACCAGAAGGTCAATTCCCACGCTCAAATCTCCGAGGCCAGCCCGCACCGGTTGATTCAGATGCTGATGGAAGGTGCTCTGGAGCGCATGGCTCAAGCCAAAGGTGCCATGGCGCGAGGTGATATTGCTCAGAAGGCCCTGCTGATAACCAAGACCATCGACATCATCACCGGCTTGCGTGCGGGCCTGCGTGAAGAGAATACCGATGACAAGGAAGCGCTGCGTCAATTGGACAGTCTGTACGAATACATGACCAAACAATTGACCCTGGCCAATGCCAAAAACGATCCAGAACTGATCGACGAAGTCGCCCGCCTGCTGATCACTGTGAAAAGTGGTTGGGATGCAATCGCGCCAGAATAAGCCTGCCGGTCCGAGGAGTGCATCATGAGCCAACTGCAACGAATTCAACAAACCCGTGATGCGCTGATCGATGCCCTGGCCGAGCGTAACTGGGAAGCCATTGGCGAGCTGGATACCGCTTGTCGGGATTGTGTTGAGCACGTGCTGGACGAAAAGCCGGTGGACGAAGCCGTGCTACGCGAGAATCTTGAGGGCTTGCTGGTGGTGTATCGCATGCTGCTGGAAGCCGCGACAGGGGAGCGTCAGCTCGTGGTTAACCAGATGGCGCAGATCAACCAAGCAAAAAGTGCTTCAAAGGTTTACCATCTATTTGGTTAAGACCTAAAAATTTTGTGGTTAAGCGTGTTTTGAGCGCCATAAAATTGACTGCATACAATTTTTTGACTTAACTAGTGCTGTTTTCTGATTTCAGTCGTCTTAAATATCCAAACGGGTCAAGGCGTCTACCTTGCCCCTCAATCAGGGCATTGAGTTGACTAGGGAAGTTGCTATTGCATGTGGCGTGAAACCAAGATTCTGCTAATCGATGACGATAGCGTCCGTCGCCGCGACCTGGCGGTGATTTTAAATTTTCTGGGTGAAGAAAATTTAACTGCCGCGAGTAACGATTGGCAGCAGGCTGTCGGTTCCCTGGCGTCCAGCCGTGAAGTGCTCTGCGTGCTTGTAGGCAACGTGAGTATTGCAGGCGGGACTGCGAGCTTGCTTAAGACACTCGCTACGTGGGATGAGTTCCTTCCAATTTTGCTTTTGGGTGAAATTTCTTCGGTTGACTTGCCCGAAGACCAGCGCCGCCGTGTGTTGTCCAGCCTCGAAATGCCCCCCAGCTACAGTAAATTGCTCGATTCGCTGCACCGTGCCCAGGTCTATCGCGAGATGTATGACCAGGCCCGCGAGCGCGGTCGGCACCGTGAACCCAATTTATTCCGCAGCCTCGTCGGCACCAGTCGTGCAATTCAGCACGTGCGGCAGATGATGCAGCAAGTGGCCGACACCGACGCCAGCGTCCTGATCCTTGGTGAGTCCGGCACCGGCAAGGAAGTGGTTGCGCGTAACCTGCATTACCATTCCAAGCGCCGTGACGCGCCGTTTGTGCCAGTCAACTGCGGGGCGATTCCCGCTGAGCTGCTCGAAAGCGAACTGTTCGGCCACGAGAAGGGCGCATTCACCGGCGCCATCACCAGCCGCGCCGGGCGTTTTGAGCTGGCCAATGGCGGCACGCTGTTCCTGGACGAGATCGGCGACATGCCCCTGCCGATGCAGGTCAAACTGCTGCGTGTGTTGCAGGAACGCACGTTTGAGCGCGTGGGCAGCAACAAGACCCAGTGTGCCGACGTGCGCATCATTGCGGCGACCCACAAAAACCTCGAAAGCATGATTGAAGTCGGCGCCTTCCGCGAAGACTTGTACTACCGCCTGAACGTGTTCCCGATTGAAATGGCCCCCTTGCGCGAACGCGTTGAAGACATTCCGTTGCTGATGAACGAGTTGATCTCGCGCATGGAGCACGAAAAGCGCGGGTCTATCCGCTTCAATTCAGCCGCCATCATGTCTTTATGCCGCCACGGCTGGCCGGGGAACGTGCGTGAACTGGCCAACCTGGTGGAGCGCATGGCGATCATGCACCCGTACGGGGTGATCGGTGTCGCTGAGTTACCCAAGAAATTTCGCTACGTGGATGATGAAGACGAGCAACTGGTCGACAGCCTGCGCAGCGACATGGAAGAGCGCGTGGCCATCAACAATGCCACACCGGATTTCACGGCCACCGCCATGCTGCCGCCAGAAGGGCTGGACCTTAAGGACTACCTCGGCGGCCTTGAGCAAGGGCTGATTCAGCAAGCGCTGGACGACGCCAATGGCATCGTGGCCCGTGCCGCTGAGCGTCTGCGAATCCGTCGCACCACCCTGGTGGAAAAGATGCGCAAGTACGGCATGAGCCGTCGTGAAGGCGAAGAACAGGCGGATGATTGACGCCTGTTTTTTAACCTGCTGATTTTTAAGTCCTTTTTTTTAGGCACGGGTATTGCTAAGTCTCTGCTAACGAACCGTTTAATGACGGTCAGCCACGCGAGAAAGTCCCATGCCTCAGTCCGCCCAGCAGTCCTCCGTCCCTGATCTCGCAGGGCAAGCCATGTCTCTCGCCGCTCAGCCCTTGAACGCAGTTGAGCAGGCCAGTCGGGAAGGGCTCGAGCAGGCGTTCTCGCTGTTCAGTCAGATGTCGACTCAACTAACCGATTCCTACAGCTTGCTGGAAGCCCGGGTGACCGAGCTCAAGGGCGAGTTGGCTGTGGTCAGCGCCCAGCGCATGGCCGAGCTGGCGGAAAAGGAGCGGCTGGCCAATCGCCTGCAACACCTGTTGGACCTGCTGCCGGGCGGCGTTATCGTGATCGACGACCGTGGCCGTGTGCGCGAAGCCAACCCGGCTGCCTGTGAACTGCTGGGGCTGCCGCTGGAAGGCGAACTCTGGCGGCATGTCATCGCACGCTGCTTTGCGCCTCGCGAAGACGATGGTCACGAAATCTCCCTGATTGACGGTCGGCGCTTGTCGATTTCCACCCGCTCGCTGGATGCCGAGCCGGGTCAACTGGTCTTGCTCAACGACCTGACAGAAACCCGTCGCCTGCAAGACCAATTGGCGCGCCATGAGCGCCTGTCCTCGTTGGGCCGCATGGTCGCATCGCTGGCGCATCAGATCCGCACCCCGTTGTCGGCGGCGTTGATCTACGCCAGCCATTTGACTGAGCAACAGCTGCCGGTCGAGACCCAGCAACGCTTCGCCGGGCGCCTTAAAGAGCGTCTGCATGAATTGGAGCATCAGGTCCGGGACATGCTGGTGTTCGCCCGCGGTGAATTGCCCCTGACAGATCGCGTCACACCCAAGGCGCTGATGCAGTCCCTGCAAGCCGCCGCGCAGCCCCATGTGGAAGGCGTTGCAATGCGCTGGCAGTGCGACATCCATGATGGCGAAGTGCTTTGCAATCGCGACACGTTGGTCGGTGCGCTGCTGAACCTGATTGAAAATGCGCTCCAGGCGGGCACCGCGCAGGTGCGACTCAAGGTGCATGTGTACGCCCGCCATAACACCCTGCGCCTTTGCGTGAGTGACAGCGGCAGCGGTATCGAACCTCGCGTACTGAGCCGTTTGGGGGAGCCGTTTTTCACCACCAAAGCCACGGGCACCGGTCTGGGGCTGGCCGTGGTCAAGGCCGTGGTGCGCGCGCATCACGGCGAGTTGCAACTGCATTCGCGCCTGGGGCGTGGCACCTGTGCGCTGCTCAGCTTGCCGCTGATCACTGGCGCTGGGGAGGCGAACTGATGGTGATGCGCATCAACGTGCTGCTGGTGGAAGACGATCGGGCCTTGCGTGAAGCGTTGTCAGACACCTTGCTGCTGGCCGGTCATGGCTTTAAGGCGGTGGGTTCTGCCGAAGAAGCGCTACAAGCCGTTTCGCGCGAAGCCTTCAGTCTGGTGGTTAGCGACGTCAACATGCCGGGCATGGACGGTCATGAATTGCTCGGCCTGCTACGGGCGCAGCAACCCCAATTGCCGGTGTTGTTGATGACCGCCCATGGCGCGGTTGAACGGGCGGTGGACGCCATGCGCCAAGGCGCAGCGGATTATCTGGTCAAGCCGTTCGAGCCCAAGGCATTGCTGGACCTGGTGGCGCGCCATGCGCTGGGCAGTTTGGGCGCGGCCGAAGCCCAAGGCCCGGTAGCCATCGAGCCGGCCAGCGTGCAGTTGCTGGAATTGGCTGCCCGCGTGGCGCGCAGCGATTCCACGGTGCTGATCTCGGGTGAATCCGGTACCGGCAAAGAAGTGTTGGCGCGTTACATTCATCAGCATTCCCGTCGGGTGGATCAGCCCTTTGTCGCAATCAACTGTGCGGCGATTCCGGACAACATGCTGGAAGCGACGTTGTTCGGCCACGAAAAGGGCTCTTTCACCGGTGCGATTGCGGCCCAGGCGGGCAAGTTTGAACAAGCGGACGGTGGCACCCTGCTGTTGGACGAAATTTCCGAAATGCCCTTGGGCTTGCAGGCCAAGCTGTTGCGGGTGCTGCAGGAGCGTGAGGTCGAGCGGGTGGGCGGGCGCAAGCCAATTGCGCTGGATATTCGCGTCGTGGCTACCACTAACCGCGATCTGGCGGGCGAAGTGGCGGCGGGGCGGTTTCGTGAAGATTTGTACTACCGGCTTTCAGTGTTTCCACTGGCTTGGCGCCCGCTGCGCGAGCGCACTGCCGACATTCTGCCGCTGGCTGAGCGGTTGTTGGCCAAGCACATCAGCAAAATGAAGCACACCGCCGTGCGTTTTTCGCCTGACGCGCAGGCGTGCCTGACCCACTATGGCTGGCCGGGGAATGTGCGTGAACTGGACAACGCTATTCAGCGCGCATTGATCCTGCAGCAGAGCGGGCTGATCGAGGCGGCGGATTTTTGTCTGTCGGGGCCTGTGGCTTGTGCGCCGTTGTCAGCTGCCGGTGGCGCCAGATTGTCGGCGCCTGTCGAAGCCTTGGGCGTGGAGCCGCTAGAGTCGGCGGGCGCGTTGGGCGATGACCTGCGTCGCCGCGAGTTTCAGATGATTATTGACACCTTGCGCGCCGAACGCGGTCGCCGCAAAGAGGCCGCCGAGCGTTTGGGGATCAGTCCGCGCACTTTGCGCTACAAGTTGGCGCAAATGCGCGATGCGGGCATGGATGTCGAAGCGTACCTGTTCGCCACCCCTTAATAGCTGACGCTTGTCACGGCAGCGGCTCGGGCGCCACTCATCCGTCTGCGACCATTTGTAACGCTATTTGTTCCAGATCAATAAATAACTGGCACCCTTGTTGCTAACACCTCAGTAGATGCTGTGTGAGTGTCAAAAAATTGCGGGCCGTCGGAGACAGTAGTCCATGAGCCAAGGTATTGAATTTAATCGAATGATGTTGGACATGCGGGCCATGCAAATGGACGCCATGGCTCAGCCTAAATCGGCTGTGCAAGCGCCGGCTGAAATGGGGGCGCCCAGCTTCTCCGACATGCTCGGCAACGCGATCAACAAGGTCAGCGAAACCCAGCAGGCATCGACCCAGTTGTCGAATGCGTTTGAAATCGGCAAGAGCGGTGTTGACCTGACTGACGTGATGATTGCATCGCAGAAAGCCAGTGTTTCTTTTCAGGCATTGACCCAAGTACGCAACAAGCTGGTTCAGGCGTACCAAGACATCATGCAGATGCCGGTTTAAGGACGATATTAGGTCATGGCAGAAGCAGTCGCTGATAACGTCCCGGCTAAAGCGGGCTCTACAGAAAGCAAGCCGCCGCTGTTCGGGCTGTCTTTTCTGGAAAACCTTTCCGAGATGACCATGCTGCGTCAGGTCGGCCTGATGGTCGGCCTGGCGGCGAGCGTGGCGATTGGTTTTGCCGTGGTGCTGTGGTCGCAACAGCCCGATTACCGGCCGCTGTACGGCAGCCTGGCCGGTATGGATGCCAAACAGGTCATGGAGACCCTGGCCACCGCCGACATCCCCTACACCGTCGAGCCCAACTCCGGCGCCTTGCTGGTCAAGGCCGATGACGTCGCCCGTGCCCGCCTGAAGCTGGCAGCTGCGGGTGTGTCACCGACGGACAGCAACATCGGCTTCGAGATTCTGGACAAGGATCAGGGCCTGGGCACCAGCCAGTTCATGGAAGCGACGCGTTATCGCCGTGGCCTTGAAGGCGAGCTGGCGCGCACCATTTCCAGCCTGAACAACGTCAAGGGTGCCCGCGTGCACCTGGCCATTCCGAAAAGCTCGGTGTTTGTACGCGACGAACGCAAGCCCAGCGCCTCGGTACTGGTTGAGCTGTACTCGGGCCGCTCGCTGGAGCCAGGTCAGGTGCTGGCGATTATCAATCTGGTGGCCACCAGTGTCCCGGAGTTGACCAAGTCGCAAATCACCGTTGTCGACCAGAAGGGCAACTTGCTGTCGGATCAGGCGGAAAACTCCGAACTGACCATGGCTGGCAAGCAGTTCGACTACAGCCGCCGCATGGAAAGCATGCTCACACAGCGCGTGCACAACATCCTGCAACCGGTATTGGGCAATGACCGCTACAAGGCGGAAGTGTCTGCCGACGTTGATTTCAGCGCCGTCGAGTCGACGTCCGAGCAGTTCAACCCGGACCAACCGGCGTTGCGCAGCGAGCAGTCCACCAATGAACAACGCACCGCCAGCAATGGCCCGCAAGGTGTGCCGGGCGCATTGAGCAACCAGCCGCCAGCGCCTGCTTCGGCGCCGCAACAAACCGGTCAGGCAACCGCCGCCGCAGGCATGGTGCAGCCGGGGCAGCCGCTGCTGGACGCCAACGGTCAGCAAATCATGGACCCGGCCACGGGCCAGCCGATGCTGGCGCCATACCCGGCCGACAAGCGTTCGCAATCGACCAAAAACTTTGAGCTGGATCGCTCCATCAGCCACACCAAGCAGCAGCAGGGTCGAGTCAATCGCCTGTCGGTCGCGGTGGTGGTGGACGATCAGGTCAAAGTTGACCCGGCCACCGGCGACGTCACCCGTGAGCCGTGGAACACCGATCAACTGGCGCGTTTCACGCGTCTGGTGCAAGACGCCGTGGGCTTTGATGCCAGCCGTGGCGACAGCGTGAGCGTGATCAACGTGCCGTTCTCCGCCGAGCGTGGCGAAGTGATTGCCGACATCCCGTTCTACTCGCAGCCCTGGTTCTGGGACGTCGTCAAGCAAGTGTTGGGCGTGCTGTTCATTCTGGTGCTGGTGTTCGGCGTGCTGCGCCCGGTGCTCAACAACATCACCGGTCACGGCCGCAACAAACAAATGGCGCTTGGCAGTGATGCCGAGCTGGGCGGTCTGGGTGGCATTGGCGGTCTGGATGGCGAGTTGGCCAACGACCGCGTCAGCCTGGGTGGCCCACAAAGTATTCTGTTGCCTAGCCCGAGCGAAGGGTATGACGCTCAGTTGAACGCAATCAAAAGTCTGGTAGCAGAAGACCCGGGCCGCGTGGCTCAGGTCGTGAAAGAGTGGATCAACGCTGATGAGTGACAACCGAGCCGCCACCAACCTCAAGCTGACCCGGGTCGACAAAGCCGCGATCCTGCTGCTGTCCCTGGGTGAAACTGACGCGGCCCAGGTGCTGCGGCACATGGGGCCTAAAGAAGTCCAGCGCGTGGGTGTGGCGATGGCGCAAATGCGCAACGTGCACCGTGAGCAGGTTGAGCAGGTGATGAGCGAGTTCGTCGAGATTGTCGGCGACCAGACCAGCCTTGGCGTTGGCTCTGACAGCTACATCCGTAAAATGCTGACCTCGGCACTGGGCGAAGACAAGGCCAATGGCCTGATCGACCGCATCCTGTTGGGGGGCAACACCAGTGGCCTGGACAGCCTGAAATGGATGGAGCCGCGCGCAGTGGCAGACGTCATCCGCTTCGAGCACCCGCAAATCCAGGCCATTGTGGTGGCGTACCTCGACCCCGACCAGGCAGGCGAAGTGCTTGGCCACTTTGACCACAAGGCGCGGCTGGACATCATCCTGCGCGTCTCGTCCCTCAATACCGTGCAGCCTGCCGCCCTTAAAGAGCTGAACCAGATTCTCGAGAAGCAATTCTCCGGCAACTCCAATGCCGCCCGTACCACCTTGGGCGGGATCAAGCGTGCGGCCGACATCATGAACTTCCTCGACAGCTCGACCGAAGGTCAGCTGATGGACTCGATTCGCGAAATCGACGAAGACCTGTCCGGTCAGATCGAAGACCTCATGTTCGTGTTCAACAACCTGGCCGATGTCGACGACCGTGGCATTCAGGCGCTGTTGCGCGAAGTGTCCTCGGACGTGCTGGTACTGGCGCTCAAAGGCTCGGACGACAACGTTCAGGAAAAAATCTTCAAGAACATGTCCAAGCGTGCGTCCGAACTGCTGCGCGACGACCTCGAAGCCAAAGGCCCGGTGCGTGTCAGCGACGTCGAAACGGCGCAGAAAGAAATCCTCACCATTGCCCGCCGTATGGCCGAAGCCGGAGAAATCGTTCTCGGCGGGAAGGGCGGCGAAGAGATGATTTAAGTGAGCAATGCCAAGGGTGAATCGCCCAGTGATGTGATTCGCGCCCGCGATGTCGGCGGTTTTGACGTGTGGTCATTGCCCAGCTTTGACCCGTTTCGCGAAGCGCCGGAACCCGAGCCCGAACCGGTCGAAGAACTGCCGGTCGAGAGCGAAGAAGTGCCGCTGGATGAAGTCCAGCCACTGACCCTCGAAGAGCTCGAAAGCATCCGTCAGGAGGCCTACAACGAGGGCTTCGCCACGGGCGAGAAAGAAGGGTTTCACAGCACGCAGCTCAAGGTCCGCCAGGAAGCCGAAGTGGCTTTGAACGCCAAGGTTTCAAGCCTTGAGCGTCTGATGGCCAGCCTGTTTGCGCCGCTGGCCGAGCAGGACGTGCAACTTGAAAAGGCCATGGTGGGGCTGGTCGAGCACATGACGCGTCTGGTGATCCAGCGCGAGCTGAAAACCGACTCCAGCCAGATTGAGCAGGTCCTGCGCGAAAGCCTCAAATTGTTGCCAATGGGGGCTGACAACATTCGCCTGTTCATCAACCCGCAGGATTTTGACCTGGTCAAAGCACTGCGCGAGCGGCATGACGCCGCGTGGCGGATCCTCGAAGACGACACCTTGCAGCCGGGCGGTTGCCGCGTCGAAACTGAACACAGCCGGATCGATGCCAGCATCGAAACCCGTATCAAGCTGGCCATGAGCCAGTTGTTTGATCAATTGCACGAACAGGCGCTGCACCCGTCTGCGCCGGACATTGACGTCGACCTGGACGCGCCTGATGCACCTTAAACGCACCAGTTTTGCCAAGCGCCTGAGCACGTATTCGCCGGCCATCACCTTGCCCGGCCAGCCGATTGTCGAAGGCCGCTTGCTGCGCATGGTCGGCCTGACCCTTGAGGCCGAAGGCTTGCGCGCCGCCATGGGCAGTCGTTGCCTGGTCATCAACGACGACAGCTTTCATCCGGTGGAAGTCGAAGCCGAAGTGATGGGCTTCTCGGGCAGCAAAATTTTCCTTATGCCGGTGGGCAGCGTTGCGGGCATTGCGCCGGGTGCCCGGGTGGTGCCACTGGCAGACACCGGGCGTTTGCCCATGGGCATGAGCATGCTCGGCCGCGTGCTGGATGGCGCCGGGCGGGCGCTGGACGGCAAAGGCGGGATGAAAGCCGAAGACTGGGTGCCAATGGACGGCCCCACCATCAACCCGCTCAAACGCAACCCGATCAGCGTGCCGCTGGACGTGGGCATCCGCAGCATCAACGGTTTATTGACGGTCGGCCGTGGCCAGCGCCTGGGCCTGTTCGCCGGTACGGGCGTGGGCAAGAGTGTGCTGCTGGGCATGATGACCCGCTTTACCGAGGCCGACATCGTGGTGGTGGGGCTGATCGGGGAGCGGGGCCGCGAAGTAAAGGAGTTCATTGAGCACATCCTCGGTGAAGAAGGCCTCAAGCGCTCGGTGGTGGTTGCATCCCCGGCGGATGACGCGCCCTTGATGCGGATGCGCGCCGCCATGTATTGCACGCGGATTGCCGAATACTTTCGCGACAAAGGTAAAAACGTCCTCTTACTGATGGATTCGCTGACCCGTTTCGCCCAGGCGCAACGGGAAATCGCCTTGGCGATCGGCGAGCCGCCCGCGACCAAGGGCTATCCGCCTTCGGTGTTCGCCAAACTTCCAAAACTGGTGGAACGGGCGGGTAACGCCGAAGCGGGCGGCGGGTCGATCACTGCGTTCTATACGGTGCTGTCCGAGGGGGATGACCAGCAAGACCCGATTGCCGACTCGGCGCGGGGTGTGCTCGACGGCCACATCGTATTGTCCCGGCGGCTGGCCGAAGAGGGCCATTACCCGGCCATCGATATCGAGGCGTCCATCAGCCGGGTCATGCCTTCGGTGGTCAGTGAAGAACACATGCGCCGTGCGCAGCAATTCAAGCAGCTGTGGTCGCGCTTCCAGCAGGCGCGGGACTTGATCAGCGTTGGCGCCTACGTGCCGGGCGGTGATCGCGAAACCGATACCGCGATTGCCCTGCAACCGGCGATGGTGGCGTACCTGCGCCAGGGGTTGAACGACAACATCAGCCTGGGCGAAAGCAGTGGCCATCTGGGGACCATTTTTGCCCCGGCGCCGGGCGGCTAATCCCCTATGGCCGGCGGTGGAAGAGCGGCGCGTCTGGCGCCAGTGGTGGACATGGCCGAAAGCGCTGAAAAAGCCGCGGCGCAGCGCCTCGGTCATTTTCAGGGGCAGGTGAACCTGGCCAACAGCAAGTTGGGCGACCTGGAAAACTTCCGCGCCGAATACCAGTCGCAATGGGTCGACCGTGGCAGTCAGGGTGTTTCGGGCCAATGGCTGCGCAGTTACCAATACTTTCTCAACCAGCTTGAAACCGCCGTTTCCCAGCAGCGCCAGAGTTTGGTCTGGCACGAAAACAACCTCAATAAAGCCCGCGAAACCTGGCAGCAGGCCTACGCGCGGGTCGAAGGTTTGCGCAAACTGGTGCAGCGCTACGCCGACGAAGCGCGGCAGCTGGAAGACAAGCGCGAACAAAAGCTGATGGACGAACTGTCCCAGCGCCTGCCGCGCCGCGACACGCTTTAAGCCCGCCGGATTCCCGTCAGGGGATGTGAAATTGTCATCGACGTCTATAGTTCTGGGCACTTGACCTCAGATAAGGATGCGTGCGCATGGCTGTGACAGCTGAACTCACTCCGGATGGTAAAAAACTGACGTTAGCGATCAAGGGTCGTTTTGATTTCGGCAGGCATCATGATTTCAGGGATGCCTACGAACGGCTGGAGCACACGCCTGATCAGTACGTGGTTGACCTCAAAGACACGACTTACGTCGACAGTTCCGCGCTGGGCATGCTGTTGCTGTTGCGTGACCATGCGGGGGGCGATGAGTCGGATGTGCGTATCGTCAATTGCAATCCTGACGTGCGCAAAATTTTCGCCATCTCCAACTTTGGCAAGCTGTTTGATATCAGTTGAAAGGGCCAGAATCTGATCTCCAGCCGCTCACCCTGCTGATCGCAGAAGACAGTGCGGTCGACCGGTTGCTGCTTTCGCGCATTGTCGGCAAACAGGGGCATCGCGTGCTGCTGGCAGCCAATGGCGCCGAAGCCGTGACGCTGTTTGCCGAGCAGCGCCCGCAAATGGTGCTGATGGACGCGCTGATGCCGGTCATGGACGGCTTTGAAGCCACCAGGCAGATTAAGGCGCTAGCGGGTGAGACGCTGGTACCGATCATTTTCCTGACCTCGCTTGAGCACACCGACGCGTTGACCCGGGCGCTGGAAGCGGGGGGCGACGATGTGCTGATCAAGCCTTATAACCCGCAGGTGCTGGCCGCCAAAATCATCGTCATGGACCGTATGCGGCGTTTGCAGGACACCGTGTTGCAGCAACGCAACCTGATCGCTCGGCACAACACATACCTGCTCAACGAACAGCGGGTGGCCAAGGCGGTGTTTGATCGGGTGGCGCACTCTGGCTGTTTAAAGGCACCGAACATTCAGTATTTGCAGTCGCCGTATGCCTTGTTCAACGGCGATTTATTACTTGCAGCCTACACCCCGACCGGCGATATCCACGTGTTGCTGGGCGACTTCACTGGCCACGGGTTGCCTGCCGCAATCGGCGCCATGCCGCTGGCGGAGGTGTTCTACAGCATGACGGCCAAAGGCTATGGCCTGGCGGAAATCCTGCGCGAGATGAATGCCAAGCTCAAACGCATCCTGCCCGTGGACATGTTCTGCTGCGCCACACTGGCCTGCGTGAGTGCCCAGCGGCGCATTGTCGAACTCTGGAATGGCGGCATGCCGGACGGTTATCTGCAGGTCCGGGCGACCGGCGAACGCACCCCGTTGCCCTCCCGGCATTTGCCGCTGGGCGTGCTCACGTCCGACGCCTTTGATGACGCCACCGATGTGCTGCCCATGGCGCCGGGCGACCAGCTGTTTTTACTCTCGGACGGCGTTATCGACACCCCGGGGCCTGATGATCAACTGTTTGGCGTGCAAGGGCTGGAGCGCGTGTTTGCCCGTAATCAGGACCCGGCGCGGTTGATCGATGAGGTGGTACAGGCGCTGCGCGATTTTCAGGGGCACAAGCGCGATGACGTGAGCCTGGTGCACATCACGTCGCAACTGCCGCAACCCTGGAACATACCGCCGATTCTCTATGCCGACAGCGGACGTTGCAGCCCGCTGGACTGGTCGGCCAGCTTTGAGTTTAGGGCCCAATCCCTGCAACAGTTCAACCCGTTGCCCTACCTGCTGCAGTTGCTGATGGAGGTCCATGGGCTGCGTGTGCAGGGGGCAGTGATCCATGCGGTTCTGGCCGAACTGTACGCCAATGCCCTGGAGCATGGCGTTTTGGGCCTTGACTCTCGAATCAAGCGCAACGCCGCCGGGTTCGCGCAGTATTACCTGAGCCGGGAAGCGCGGCTGGAAGCGCTCAAGGAAGGATTTGTCCGGCTGCATCTGCGGGTTGAGCCTATGCTCAATGGTGGACGTTTAGTGATACAGGTTGAAGACAGCGGAAAAGGATTCGATGTCAGCAAGGTATTGGCGCGTCCACTGGACAAAGGGCGCCTTTCAGGGCGCGGCGTGAGTCTGGTGCGTCAATTGTGCCCCGCGGCGCGTTGGTCAGACGATGGTCGCAGCGCGTACGTGGAGTTTTCGTGGGAGGCTCTGGCATAATCCGCCCATTCTTGATCAAGGAGTGAACAAGTGTCTGACTTACATATGGACCCAGCCGTAGTGAACGCGTTACGCGACGTGATGGAGGGTGGGTTTGCCGACCTGCTGGACACCTTTATCGCTGACTCGGACGAACGTCTGCAACACTTGCATCTGGCGCGCGGTCCTACAGAGCTGATGGGGGTTGCCCACAGCTTCAAAGGTAGCAGCTGCAACATGGGTGCCACTCGTTTGGCGCGGTTGTGCGGCGAACTTGAAGCCCGGGTGCAAAAAATGCCTTTGGTCGGCATCGAAGAGCTGGTGCTGAAAATCGACCATGAATATCAAACCGTGCGCCGGCTGTATTGCGCCGAACGCAAGCGCTGCGGGGCTGTGCACGTGGTTTCCCACTGATGCTGGCAAAGCTGGCCCGAACCTTGCTCTGAATCTCTCACCTGTACCTACGCCAGCCCGTACAGTGGAGACCTGACATGCCGCTTGCCGCCAACCCGCTTCTTCAGACACCTGCCGCCGCTGCGTCCAAAGCCGCGGCGGGCAATGCGTCCCAGACTGCCGTTGAGCCCAATAAAAACGGGGCTCAGCCCTTCTCGAAGGTGTACGCCAAGGCGTCGCAAGGCACGGCCTTCAATGCAGCCGATAAAGTGGCAAAACCGACCCGGGACAACCCTGCGCACGCGCCTGCCAAGCCAGACCTGCGCACTGACAAAGATGGCGTAAAACCTGCGAACGTTGCCGATAGCGGCAAACCCTTGCCTGGCGGCAAGCGCACGGACAACGCCGCTGCTGATCAGGACGACAGCGTGGCGAAACCGGTCGACGACGCGGCATCGACCGATCCCTCAGCACTGACGCCGGTCGCGCCGACGTTGCCCGTTACGCCGCCGGTGGTAGACATGCCGGTTGAAACAGTGCCGCAACAGCCACCAGCCGATGCGTCGCAACTGGCAGCGGCCGCCACTGCGGCGGCTGCGGTTCAGCCTCAACCGGTGGCCGATGACAATTTCGACCCCGAGGCTGATCCCCTCGACGACCTGCCTGCTGTGCGCCTGGCCATGGAGCAGGGCGGGCACGTGTCCGCCAGCAGTCAGGCACCCGCCAAAAGCGCTCCCGCCGAGAACACCGTCCCGACTGCCCAAACCCAGGGGCAGGCCAGCGGCACTGCCATGCTGATCGAGCCGAAGACCGATTCACACACCTCGGGCGAGGGCGGCGAAAAAGCCTTCAAGGGGTTGGTGGACGATGGCCTCAAAGACCTGAAAAGCGCTTCCAGCGACACCCGTGTCGATGACTTCGCCAATCGGCTGGCGGCATTGACCCAAGCGGCGGTGCCTAAAACGGCCAATGCCTTGCCGGTCAACCAGCCCTTGGCCATGCACCAGAACGGCTGGTCTGAAGAAGTGGTCAACCGGGTGATGTACCTGTCCAGCGCCAACCTCAAATCGGCTGACATTCAACTGGAGCCCGCCGAGCTTGGGCGACTGGACATTCGCGTCAACATTGCCGCCGACCAGCCGGCGCAGGTCAACTTCATGAGCTGTCACGCGGGCGTGCGTGAGGCGCTGGAGGGGCAAATGCACCGTTTGCGTGAGATGTTTGCCCAACAGGGCATGGGCCAAGTTGACGTTAACGTGTCGGATCAATCGCGTAATTGGCAGGGACCAGGTCAGGAGCAGCAGGGCCAGAACCGCGCCAACGGCACTGCCAACGGTGGGCGAGCGGACGGCGTTGAGCAGGACGAGCTGTCCGTGGCGGGCGTTGAAGCGGCTGCGCCCAGTGTGATTCTGGGCTCCAGTGCGGTGGATTATTACGCCTGATAACCAGGTTCGCAGCCTTGAGCGATGGCGACAGGTAAACGCGGTCGTCGCTGTCGCCCACAGCGCGGTTATCGCCGCGTTATCGCCCTCCAGCACCGCTGAAGCTAAACAATGCCCGTCCGACCCTCACTTCTGGCATAACACTTGCTCTTGCCTAGCCATGCACCTGTGAAAACCGAATAGTGACGGATTATTGGCATGGCGAAGAGCGACGCAGTGAAAGACCCCGCCCAGAAAGGCAAACTCAAGCTGATTATCCTGATCGTCGTGGCGTTGCTGCTGGCGATTGGTCTGTCGGTAGGCGCTACCTGGTATTTCATGCACAGCGCCCAGAGCACGCCTGAAGCAGTGGTCGACCCGAACGTTAAAGTCGCGGCGATCTACGAGCCGATGGCGCCTGCGTTCGTGCTCAACTACAACGCCAATGGTCGCCAGCGCTATATGCAAGTGAGCATGACCCTGCAAGCCCGTAACCAGGCCGACCTGGACGCGCTCAAGGTGCACATGCCCATGATCCGCAACAACCTTGTGATGCTGTTTTCCGGGGAAACCTTCGACAGCATCGCCACGCCGGTGGGTCAGGAAATGTTGCGTCAGAAAGCCACTGCCAGTGTGCAGGCCGTTGCGCAAAAAGAGCTCGGCAAAGTGGTGATCGATCAGGTGCTCTTTACTAACTTCGTATTGCAGTAGGATCACGACATGGCCGTGCAAGACCTGCTGTCCCAGGATGAGATCGATGCGCTGTTGCATGGCGTCGATGACGGTCTGGTACAGACCGAAATGGCTGCCGAACCCGGCAGCGTCAAAAGTTACGACCTGACCAGTCAGGACCGTATCGTTCGCGGGCGCATGCCGACCCTCGAAATGATCAACGAGCGTTTCGCGCGCTATACCCGCATCAGCATGTTCAACATGCTGCGTCGCTCTGCCGACGTGGCAGTGGGCGGGGTGCAGGTGATGAAGTTCGGTGAGTACGTGCATTCGCTGTACGTGCCGACCAGCTTGAACCTGGTCAAGATCAAGCCGCTGCGCGGCACGGCGCTGTTCATCCTGGATGCCAAGTTGGTGTTCAAGCTGGTGGACAACTTCTTCGGCGGTGACGGACGTCACGCCAAGATCGAAGGCCGTGAGTTCACGCCGACCGAGTTGCGCGTGGTGCGCATGGTGCTGGAGCAGGCCTTCATCGACTTGAAAGAAGCCTGGCAGGCGATCATGGAAGTCAATTTCGAGTACATCAACTCGGAAGTGAACCCGGCCATGGCCAACATCGTCGGCCCGAGCGAGGCGATTGTGGTCTCCACCTTCCACATCGAGCTGGACGGCGGTGGCGGCGATCTGCACGTGACCATGCCGTACTCGATGATCGAACCGGTGCGCGAGATGCTCGACGCCGGTTTCCAGTCCGACCTCGACGATCAGGACGAGCGCTGGAGCAAGGCGCTGCGTGAAGACGTGCTCGACGTCAGTGTGCCCCTCAGCGCCACGGTGGCCCGTCGTCAGTTGCGTCTGCGGGACATTCTGCACATGCAGCCCGGCGACGTGATCCCCATCGAGCTGCAGGACGAACTGGTCATGCGTGCCAATGGCGTGCCGTCGTTCAAGGTCAAACTGGGTTCGCACAAGGGCAATCTCGCCCTGCAAGTGGTTGAACCCATCGACCGGCGCTAAGCGCCGGTTTCAAGAATTCGCTCTGTAACTGATTGACTGCCCGCCGAGGACAAATGATGGCTGACGAACACGAAATGACTTCCGCCGAAGATCAGGCTCTGGCCGATGAATGGGCGGCTGCGCTGGAAGAAACCGGCGATGTGGGCCAACACGACATTGACGCGTTGCTGGCGGCCGATGCGGCCAAGGCCCCGTCGTCCAACCGCGTGCCCATGGAAGAATTCGGCAGCGTGCCGCGCAACAATGAGCCGGTTACGCTGGACGGCCCCAACCTGGACGTGATTCTGGACATTCCGGTGTCAATCTCCATGGAAGTGGGCAGTACCGACATCAACATCCGTAACTTGCTGCAACTCAACCAGGGGTCGGTGATCGAGCTGGACCGTCTGGCGGGTGAGCCGCTGGACGTGCTGGTCAATGGCACGCTGATTGCGCACGGCGAAGTGGTGGTGGTGAACGAAAAGTTCGGCATTCGCCTCACGGACGTGATCAGCCCAAGCGAACGCATCAAGAAGCTGCGCTAAGTGAAGCGGCTACTCGGCGGTTTACTGGCGTTACCGTTCAGCGTGCTGGCGGCCGAGCCGCTGGCCACTGCGACTGCGACTGCGGCGGCTGCGCCAGTGGTCGGTAGCGGCATTGGCGGTCAATTGACCCAGCTGGTGCTGGGCCTGCTGCTGGTGCTAGGCCTGATTTTCGGCCTGGCCTGGCTGTTGCGTCGGGTTCAGCACGCCGGGCCGCGCCAGGGGCAGGTGATTGAACTCATCAGTTCGCGTGCGCTGGGTGCACGTGATCGCCTGGTGCTGGTGCAGGTGGGCAATGAGCAGATCCTGCTGGGCCTGACGCCCGGTCGCATCACGCCATTGCATGTGCTCAAGGAGCCGGTGACGTTGCCGCCCACCCCGCAACCCGCCACGCCGGAATTTGCCAAGCGCCTGATGGAACTGATGGGCAATCAGAAGGACAAGCCGTAATGCGTTTAGTCGTTGCGCTGTTGTTGGCGCTGGCCGCGCCGTTGGCGTTCGGTGCCGATCCGTTGTCGATCCCGGCCATCACGTTGGGCACGGGTGCCGACGGCCAGCAAGAGTATTCGGTCAGCCTGCAAATCCTGCTGATCATGACGGCGCTGAGCTTTATCCCGGCGTTCGTCATGCTGATGACCAGTTTCACGCGGATCATCATTGTGTTTTCCATCCTGCGTCAGGCGTTGGGGCTGCAACAAACCCCGTCCAACCAGATCCTGACCGGCATGGCGTTGTTTCTGACCCTGTTCATCATGGCGCCGGTGTTCGACAAAATTAACGAAAACGCCTTGCAGCCGTACCTTGCTGAAAAGCTTTCGGCGCAGGACGCGATTCTCAAGGCCGAAGGCCCGATCAAGGACTTCATGCTGGCGCAGACCCGCACCAGCGACCTTGAGCTGTTCATGCGCCTGTCCAAGCGGACCGACATCGCCACCCCGGATGCCGCACCGCTGACCATCCTGGTGCCTGCATTTGTTACCTCGGAACTGAAAACCGCGTTCCAGATCGGCTTCATGATCTTCATTCCGTTCCTGATCATCGACCTGGTGGTGGCCAGTGTGCTGATGGCCATGGGCATGATGATGCTGTCGCCGCTGATTATTTCGTTGCCGTTCAAAATCATGCTGTTTGTACTGGTGGATGGCTGGGCGCTGATTATCGGCACGCTGGCCAGCAGTTTTGGCGGTGTGTAACGCCATGTCCGGGAGTAAGGCGCAATGACCCCAGAAGTCGCGGTTGACCTGTTTCGCAGCGCGTTGTGGCTCACCACCATCATGGTGGCGGTGCTGGTGGTGCCCAGCTTGCTGGTGGGCCTGATGGTCGCCATGTTTCAGGCCGCTACGCAAATCAACGAACAGACCCTGAGCTTCCTGCCGCGCTTGCTGGTTATGCTCGTGACCCTGATCGTGGCCGGGCCGTGGCTGGTACAGACGTTTATGGAATACATCCTGTCGTTGTACGGCAGCATTCCGCAGTTGATCGGCTAAATGTCGCTGCTGGCCCTGACGGACGCGCAGATCAGTACCTGGGTCGCCAGCTTTATGCTGCCGCTGTTCCGGGTTGGCGCGCTGTTGACCACCATGCCGATCATTGGCACGACGCTGGTGCCCAAGCGCATCAAGCTGTTTTTGTCGCTTGCCATTACGTTGGCCATCATGCCCAGCCTGCCGCCGTTGCCCACCGTCAACCCGCTGGACCTGAGCGGGCTGATGCTGATTGCCGAGCAAATCATCATCGGCGCGTTAATGGGTTTTTCGTTGCAGCTGTTTTTTCAGGCGTTCGTGGTGGCCGGGCAGATCGTCGCCATCCAGATGGGCATGGGCTTTGCGTCCATGGTCGACCCGGCCAACGGGGTCAATGTGGCGGTGATCGGGCAGTTTTTCACCATGCTGGTGACGTTGCTGTTCCTGTCCATGAACGGGCATTTGGTGGTGTTCGAAGTGCTCACCGAAAGCTTTACCACGTTGCCGGTCGGTGGCGGTTTATTGACCCTGCATTTTTGGGAAGTGGTCGGCAAACTGGGCTGGGTGTTGGGCGCCGCCCTGATGCTGGTGCTGCCGGCGATTACCGCGCTGCTGGTGGTCAACATTGCCTTTGGCGTCATGACCCGGGCGGCACCGCAGTTGAACATCTTCGCCATCGGCTTTCCGCTGACGCTGGTGCTGGGCATGGTGATCCTGTGGATCAGCCTGGCGGACATTCTCAATCAGTATCAACCGCTGGCCAGCGAGGCCTTGCAGTTCTTACGTGATCTGGCACAGGCGAAATAGCCATGGCCGAAAGCGAGAGTGGCGCCGACAAAACAGAAGACCCCACGGAGAAACGAAAAAAGGACTCCAGGGAAAAGGGCGAAATCGCACGCTCCAAAGAGCTGAATACGCTGGCCATCATGCTCGCCGGTTCAATCGGCCTGATCATCTTTGGTGGCGCGCTGGCGCAGGACATGATGGAAATCATGCGCTACAACTTCAGCATCAGCCGCGAAGTGTTGCTCAACCCGGATTCCATGGGCGCCTTCCTGCTGCATTCGGGCAAGATCGCGCTGATTGCGCTGCAACCTGTGCTTATCACCCTGCTGATTGCCGCGCTGGTGGGGCCGATTGCGCTGGGGGGCTGGTTATTCGCGGCGGGCAGCCTGGCGCCCAAATTCAGCCGTATGAACCCCGCAGCGGGGATCAAGCGCATGTTCTCGGCCAAGGCGCTGGTTGAACTGCTCAAAGCGCTGGCCAAATTCTTCATCATTCTGATCGTGGCCTTGTTGGTGCTTAAGGCCGACATCGACGACTTGCAGCGCATCGCCCATGAACCGCTGGAACTGGCGGTGATCCACAGCCTGCAAGTGGTGGCGTGGAGTGCGTTGTGGATGGCCTGCGGGTTAATCCTGATTGCCGCCGTGGACGTGCCCGTGCAGCTGTGGGAAAGCCACAAAAAATTGCTCATGACCAAGCAGGAAGTGCGCGACGAACACAAGGACCAGGAAGGGCGCCCGGAAGTCAAACAACGGATCCGCCAGACCCAGCGCGAGATGAGCCAGCGGCGCATGATGAGCGCCATCCCGGATGCGGATGTGATCATCACCAACCCGACCCACTTCGCCGTTGCCCTCAAATACGACCCCGAGAAAGGCGCTGCGCCGATGCTATTGGCCAAAGGCAGCGACTTTCTGGCGCTAAAAATCCGTGAAATCGGCGCCAAGCACGACATTCTGCTGCTCGAGTCCCCGGCGCTGGCGCGTTCGATCTACTACTCCACCGAGCTGGACCAGGAAATCCCCGCCGGCTTGTACCTGGCCGTGGCCCAAGTGCTGGCGTACGTCTACCAGATCCGCCAGCATCAGGCGGGCAAGGGCAAGCGGCCTGATCCGCTCAACGACCTGCCCATCCCGCCGGATTTACGGCGCGATGAGTGACGTGTTTTTCTGCGGGTCTAGAGTTGAGTCTCTCTAATCCTCGCGCCGGTCTCCGCAACTTCCGTGTATCTATGGACTTCAGGTAAGTTATTTATTCTGACTGTCACTTTTCGAGGTGTTGTCACTTCCTGTGCCTGGCTGATGGGGGTGTACTCAGGGACTTTGCCACGAGGCCCGCGCTGTATTTCAAGCGGCAAACTCTCAAACGTAGGAAGCGATGATTGTCGACTGTGTTGGGACGAAAATTGAAAGCCAGGGCGGGGGGGTAGATAGGGCGGAGAAGGTTCGAAATTGCGGTTAGGTATAAATCTGCTTGAATCATTTAAGGCCCCTTCCATTTCGTCCAGTGAGCTGAGTGAGGCCCGACTTGACAGCCCACGAAAACCTTGGCGGCTCGCACGTGCACCCGTCGTCATGGAGATAGCACCGAGCGTCGCGCTGGTGCCAGCCATGATTGCGCCAAGTCGTGTTCCCGGCAATCTGGCTGCAACGCCGCCACACAGCACCCCAAGCGCCCCGCTAAAATAAGCGGCCAGCGCTGGGCCGCTTGTGCGGGCAGGGCTACTGAGAGCAAGGGCTATGCCTCCCATCGATGAAGAAATACCCTGGACAGCCAAGAGGGTATTCCCGGAGGCAATAAAGTGCCCTGACGGGTCTCGATAGTTGATCGGATTATTCAAGCAGTAGCTGTAGCAATTGATCCCGCCCTTACCAAACGGACTCCAACTGTCGGGGCTGTTAAAGCGCATCAACACGGGATTAAACGCCCGATACCCGTTGCCCAATAAATAATGCCCGGTCACAGGGTCTGCGCATTCACCGTTAAATGCCAATAGATGCTCATTGGCGCCTGCTGTTGGATGGTGACCATAGGGTGAATAAGCCATTGCCCGTTGTTCTGAACTGCCCACCGTATGCAGCACGGAGTGCTGCGTGTCGGTGGCGAGCAGGGTGCTGGCGGTTGATGTTGAATCACTGCGCTGTTGCGCAAGCAACTGGTCGCCGTGCTGCAGGATGGTGTGCCGCACGTCGCCCTGGATGTCCGTGGCGAGCCTGTTTTGCCGATAAAAGCGTTGGCGTGGCGCCTGGGGGTGGGGTAGCAAGCCCGCCAGCCGATCAAGCGGGTCGTAGTCATAGTGGCACAGCAGTGCTTTTTTCATGGAAGCTCTCGCGCGCGTGGAGGAATGCTTGATGATGAGCGCGAGCAGGCGTCACGGGTACTGGCAGTTCTATCAGGTGGTCACCCTGTCAATGTTGCCAGTAGTCGGTTTGCCCAAACCTGCTTAACTAGGGATAGAGCGCGCCCTGGCGTTTGTTGACCGGCAATGGAGATGCGCGATGCCTATTGAGTTAACCCTGATTCCTGATGCGTCTGTCAAAACCTATGCGTTGAGTGATGCCCACGGTTTGGCCATGGCCGAGCTGGAGGGGTTGTTTCCGGCGTTCCCCGCGCTGGAGGGCACGTTTGCGATTTTTTGGCTGGATCAGGCGCTCGATCAACATGTGGTGGGGTTCAGCACCGAGGGCGCCAACCTGCTGGCGGTGATTTCGCTGCCGACCGTGCCGCAGGGTTGTGGCCACGAGGCGTATTACGCCGCCGTGCTGGAGCGGTGCGAGAAAGAGCGCGAAACGATTTTGCGATTTTTGCGCAAGTCATTGAGTTCGGAAGGGATCAATGGGATCTGTGCACGCAGTTTTATCCTGTGCAACCTGGTGCGCCCGTTGAAGCTCGACAGTGTGCCGGTGTGGAAGGATCGGCCGCACACGCGGGACGGGCGCTGCGGGGATATTCTGATTGGCGGGCGCGGGTCGGAGCGCTATCAGCCCAACCGCAAGATTGATGTGGTGTTCGGGGCCAGCAGCAGTGCGTGCCTGGTCATTGATTTGGGGGAGTGGCGCTGGAATTGAACCCTGCGTGAGTGTGCGGGGTCGGGTGTCTGGCGTGTGCATGCGGTCGCGTCGGCCCGCAGCATTATCAGCCCCTTCAGACAGGTTTGCTGCTTGCCGCGCCTCTGCGCAGGCGCTTATAGTCCGCGCTCGCCCACATGGCGACCGGGTTTGGCGACTCGGAACTTAACCGTAGATGCAGAAGCGTCATGAGTCTTTGCGCGTACAATCCGTGCCCTGTAGGACTTTATGGCGGTTGTGCGTGGGAGACTTTCGAGTCTGCCGGGTTTTTATGGTTAACCGGTTCGCCAACCCGCGCACAGCTGCCACCCCTTTGTTTGGCGACGAAAGGTGGCTTATGCATCTAACCATTGGACTTTCCTCATGCCGAACGCTCCCTATATCCCGCTGACTGCCATCGATTGCACCATCCCCACCTTACTGATTGACCGCAATGCTCCGCTGGACGTGCTTCATGCCAACGCCGCTGCACGCGTATTGGCCGTCACGCAGTTGATGGAAACCTTCGCCGCTCGCGATGTGGAAAACGCAGACGCGGTGGATCTCAAGCACCTGGCCACCACGGCCATGCTATTGCTGCGCGATGGGTGTGACCTGCTGGATGTGCTGGGGTGGCGGCTCAGGCCGGCGTAACGGCCCACCCCAGGCCCATGCGCGGGTGAGCGGCTATTTCACCCGCGCACGCCCGGTGCCTGCACCGGTCGTCAGTGGATCAGGGAGCAAGCGCGGGCGCTGGAATTCAGGGCTTTTTCATTCTGATGTGGCCATTTGCCAAAGTTGGAAGGGTTCTTGCAAAGGCAGGCTCCACGGCGCACATGGCGTCAAAAGTTTGCTAAAGGTTTCCCGCAATGTCATTGGATCGCTCTCAGTTAATCAACACCGCACGCAACGGTCTGACCGGTTTGGGTCAGGGGCAGTTGGGCGTGCCGTTGTTGTTGCTGGTGATGCTGGCCATGATGATGTTGCCTATTCCGGCATTCCTGCTGGATGTGTTCTTTACCTTCAACATTGCCCTGTCGATTGTGGTGCTGCTGGTTTGTGTGTACGCCTTGCGTCCGCTGGATTTCGCGGTATTCCCGACCATTCTGCTGGTGGCGACACTGATGCGCCTGGCGCTCAACGTGGCGTCGACCCGGGTGGTGATGCTCCACGGTCAAGAGGGGCACGGCGCCGCCGGTAAGGTGATTCAGGCCTTCGGTGAAGTGGTGATCGGCGGCAATTACGTGGTCGGTATCGTGGTGTTCGCGATTTTGATGATCATCAACTTCGTGGTGGTCACCAAGGGCGCCGGGCGTATCTCGGAGGTCAGCGCACGTTTTACCCTCGATGCCATGCCCGGTAAGCAAATGGCCATTGACGCCGACCTCAACGCCGGTTTGATCGATCAGAACCAGGCCAAGGCCCGCCGTCAGGAAGTCGCGCAAGAGGCTGAGTTTTACGGCTCGATGGACGGTGCCAGCAAATTCGTACGCGGCGACGCCATCGCCGGTCTGTTGATTCTGTTCATCAACTTGATCGGTGGCATGGCCGTCGGCATGTTCCAGCACGGCATGTCGTTTGGCGAGGCCGGTAAGGTCTATGCGCTGTTGACCATCGGTGACGGTTTGGTGGCGCAACTGCCTTCGCTGTTGCTGTCCACGGCCGCCGCGATCATGGTGACCCGTGCGTCGGGCTCCGAAGAGATGGGCAAGCAGATCAGCCGCCAGATGTTCGCCTCGCCCAAGGCGCTGGCGGTGTCCGCCGGGTTGATGGCCGTGATGGGCGCCGTGCCCGGCATGCCGCACTTCGCGTTCTTGAGCCTGGCCGCCGTCTCCGGTGGCGTGGCGTATTTGATGTGGAAGAAGCAAAACGTGGTCAAGGCTCAGGCGCTGCAAGAGGTTCAGCGCCAACAGGAACTGCTGCCGTCGCCTGCCCGTGCGCAAGACACCAAAGAGCTGGGCTGGGATGACGTAACCCCCATCGACATGATCGGTCTGGAAGTGGGCTACCGCTTGATCCCGCTGGTGGACCGCAACCAGGGTGGCCAATTGCTGGCGCGGATCAAGGGCGTGCGCAAGAAGCTGTCCCAGGATCTGGGCTTTTTGATGCCGACCGTGCACATCCGCGACAACCTCGACCTGGCGCCCAGCGCCTACCGCTTGACCCTGATGGGGGTGATTCTGGCCGAGGCTGAGATCTACCCCGACCGCGAGCTCGCGATCAACCCCGGTCAGGTGTTCGGCACGTTGAACGGCATTACTGCCAAAGACCCGGCCTTTGGGCTCGAAGCGGTGTGGATCGAAGTCAGCCAGCGCAGTCAGGCGCAATCGCTGGGCTACACCGTGGTGGACGCTAGCACCGTGGTGGCCACGCATTTGAACCAGATCCTCTACAAGCACTCTCATGAGCTGATTGGCCATGAAGAAGTGCAGCAGTTGATGCAGTTGCTGGCCAAAGCCTCGCCTAAACTGGCTGAAGAGTTGGTGCCGGGTGTGCTGAGCCTGTCGCAGCTGCTCAAAGTGTTGCAGGCGCTGTTGGCCGAACAGGTGCCGGTGCGCGACATTCGTAGCATTGCCGAAGCTGTCGCGAACAATGCGCACAAGAGTCAAGATACCGCCGCTTTGGTCGCGGCCGTGCGCGTTGGTTTGTCCCGCGCCATCGTCCAAAGCATTGTAGGCGTTGAGTCTGAGCTGCCAGTTATCACGCTGGAGCCAAGGTTGGAACAAATATTGCTCAATAGTCTGCAGAAGGCAGGGCAAGGTCAGGAAGAGGGCGTTCTGCTGGAGCCGAGCATGGCTGAAAAACTGCAGCGTTCGTTGATCGACGCCGCACAACGCCAAGAGATGCAAGGCAATCCGGTGATCCTGCTGGTGGCCGGCCCGGTCCGCGCGATGCTGTCGCGGTTTGGCCGTTTGGCCGTGCCGAACCTGCATGTGCTGGCGTACCAGGAAATCCCTGACAACAAGCAAGTCACCATCGTTGCGACAGTAGGCCCGAACGGCTGAGGTTTGGTTTATGCAAGTGAAGCGTTTTTTCGCCGCCGATATGCGTCAGGCCATGAAACTGGTTCGTGATGAGCTGGGGGCTGATGCCGCCATTATTGGTAACCGCCGCATTGCCGGCGGTGTCGAGTTGACCGCTGCGCTGGACTACAAATTGTCTGCGCTGGCGCCCCGTGTGCCGAATGTCGAACTTGAAGAAGAGCTGCGCAAGACCCAGTCGCGCATCGTGTCGGCCCAGGCCGAGTTGAGCATGCGTGCCGAGGGCGAGTCGGATGTCAGTCGGCAGTTGTTTGCCGGTCTGCCCCTGACCGCTGCTGAGCCGCTGATTGAGCCGACCTTCGAAGAGCCGCCGCGTCCCGCAGCCCCGGCCGCGCCGAGCATGGATCAACGCGCCTTCGACACCATGCGCTTTGAGCTCAATGGGTTGCGCGAGTTGCTGGAAGTGCAGTTGGGCTCGTTGGCCTGGAATCAGTTGCAAGGCAGCAAACCGGCGCAAGCCAATTTGTGGCGCCGTTTGCAACGCATTGGCTTGTCGGGCCCGCTGGCCCGTGACTTGCTGGAGCAAGTGACCGAAATTGACGAGCCGCGTCAGGCCTGGCGCATGCTGTTGGCGCATTTGGCCCGCATGATCGCGACCCCTGAAGTCGAGCCGCTCGAAGACGGTGGTGTGATCGCCATGGTCGGCCCGGCCGGCATGGGCAAGACCACCACGCTGGCCAAGCTGGCGGCGCGTTATGTACTCAAGTACGGCGCGCAAAACATCGCGTTGGTGAGCATGGACAGCTACCGGATCGGCGCGCAGGAGCAACTTAAAACCCTGGGCCGGATCCTCAATGTGCCGGTCACGCACGTGGCGCCCGGCCAATCGTTGGGGCAAACCCTGGAGCCGCTGGTGCGCAAGCGCGTGGTGCTGGTGGACACCGCGGGCCTGCAAGCCAGTGACCCGGCGCTGCGCTTGCAGCTCGAAAGCCTGGCGGGGCGCGGCATTAAATCCAAAAACTATCTGGTATTGGCCACCACCAGTCAGAAACAAGTGCTGGCGGCGGCGTACCACAGTTATAAACGTTGCGGGCTGGCCGGTTGCATCCTGACCAAACTGGATGAAACGGCGAGCCTTGGTGAAGTATTGAGTCTGGCCATCAGCCACGAGCTGCCAGTGGCCTATCTCACGGACGGTCCGCGTATCCCGGACGATCTCCATTTGCCGCGTCGTCACCAGTTGGTGAGCCGTGCGGTGAGTGTGCAAATGCAGGAAGAACCCAGCGAAGAGGCCATGGCCGACATGTTCGCTGATATCTACCACAGCCCTTCCAAACGGGTCGGCTGAGGCATTGATGATTACGTTGGAATGTACCTACATTGATGGTCTGCACATCCTGTTCCCGTTGAGGAACCCGCAGCCAACCTGTGTAGCCGCGTCTAAGTAAGACAAGGTAAAGAAAGATCATGGGCAGCATGCATCCCGTACAGGTGATCGCAGTGACCGGCGGCAAGGGTGGCGTCGGTAAAACTAACGTTTCAGTCAACTTGTCGCTGGCTCTTGCCGAGCTGGGCAGACGAGTGATGTTGCTGGATGCTGACCTGGGGTTGGCAAACGTCGACGTACTGCTGGGGCTGACCCCCAAATACACCCTGGCCGATGTGGTCGAGGGCCGTTGCGAGCTACGCGATGTGCTGCTGCCTGGCCCTGGCGGGATTCGTATCGTGCCGGCGGCGTCGGGCACTCAAAGTATGGTTCACCTGAGTCCGGCCCAGCATGCGGGGCTGATTCAGGCCTTCAGCGAGATCGGTGACAACCTGGACGTGCTGGTGATCGACACGGCCGCCGGGATTGGCGACTCAGTGGTCAGCTTTGTGCGCGCTGCGCAGGAAGTGCTGTTGGTGGTCTGCGACGAACCGACCTCGATCACTGACGCCTATGCGTTGATCAAACTGCTCAACCGGGACTACGGCATGAACCGCTTCCGCGTGCTGGCCAACATGGCGCAGAGCCCGCAGGAAGGGCGCAACCTGTTCGCCAAGCTGACCAAAGTCACCGACCGCTTTCTGGACGTAGCCCTGCAATACGTGGGCGCCGTGCCGTACGACGAAAGTGTGCGCAAGGCTGTGCAAAAGCAGCGCGCTGTGTACGAAGCGTTCCCGCGCTCTAAATGCTCGCTGGCGTTCAAGGCCATTGCGCAGAAAGTTGACACTTGGCCATTGCCTGCCAATCCCCGTGGGCACCTGGAGTTCTTTGTTGAGCGCCTGGTGCAGCAAACCAATGTAGGTACGTCTCCATGACAGCAAGCGGCTATCGCATGTACAGCAAGTCATCGCGCGACAGTCAGTACGAGCTGATCGAACGCTACGCCCCTTTGGTCAAGCGCATTGCCTACCACCTGCTGGCGCGTCTGCCGGCCAGTGTGCAAGTTGAAGATTTGATTCAGGCCGGCATGATCGGCCTGCTCGAAGTCTCGACCAAATACGACGCCAGCAAAGGTGCAAGTTTCGAAACCTACGCGGGTATTCGCATCCGTGGCGCGATGCTTGATGAAGTGCGAAAGGGTGACTGGGCTCCCCGCTCGGTCCACCGCAACACACGCATGGTCAGCGACGCAATTCGGGCAATTGAAGCAAAAACCGGCTGTGACGCTAAAGATCACGAAGTTGCGGCCGAACTCAATTTAAGCCTTGATGATTATTACGCCATTTTGAATGACACCTTGGGCAGCCGCCTGTTCAGCTTCGACGACCTGTTGCAGGACGGCGAGCATGAAGGGCTGCACGAGGACGGCGCCAGTGCGCACCTTGAGCCGTCGCGGGACCTGGAAGACGAGCGTTTCCAGGCTGCGTTGGCCGAAGCGATCGCCAACTTGCCGGAGCGCGAGCGGCTGGTGCTGGCGCTGTACTACGACGAAGAACTCAACCTCAAGGAAATCGGTGAGGTGCTGGGCGTGAGCGAGTCGCGTGTCAGCCAGTTGCACAGCCAGTGTGCCGCGCGTTTGCGCGGGCGCCTGGCGGAATGGCGAGCGCGCTGATACGCCGCCGTCCACACGATTTACCCCCTGTAGCCGCTGCCGCAGGCTGCGATAAGGCCGCAAGACCTTCTGTCACAGACGGTCGCTGCATCCGCGTCGCGGTCGGCGGTGGCGGCTACAGGGTTAAGGTTTACTGAATTGATTGAATGGCGCGCCCAGGTGCTGGGCGCGTTTTAAGACTGCTTGGAGGTCGAATTGGACAAGAATATGAAAATCCTCATCGTTGATGATTTTTCGACGATGCGGCGGATCATTAAAAACCTGCTGCGTGACCTGGGGTTCACCAATACCGTCGAGGCCGATGATGGCACCACGGCGATACCGATCCTCAATCAAGGTCATATCGACTTTCTGGTAACGGACTGGAACATGCCGGGCATGACCGGCATTGATCTGCTGCGCCACGTGCGCGCGGATGAAAAACTCAAGCACATGCCCGTGCTGATGGTGACTGCCGAAGCCAAGCGCGAGCAAATCATCGAAGCGGCGCAAGCCGGTGTTAACGGCTATGTCGTCAAGCCGTTCACTGCCTTGGCACTCAAAGAGAAGATCGAAAAGATCTTCGAACGCATCGGTTGATCGACTCGCCACGGGGGCGTTATGGAGCATAAAGAGGCTAGCCAGGGCGATTTTGAATCGACCTTGAAAAAACATGCTCGCGAGTTGGTCGACAGCCTTGAAAAAGGCCAGTTTGGCGACGCTGTGCAGCTGATTCACGAATTGAACCAGACCCGCGACCGGGGCCTGTACCGCGAAGTCGGCAAGCTGACGCGCGAGCTGCACAGTGCAATCGTCAACTTCCACATTGACCCGCACATGCCGCAAGCCGAAGAAGTGTCGCAGATCACGGATGCCACGGAACGTTTGTCGTATGTTGTGCGTTTAACGGAAGCGGCGGCCAACCGCACCATGGACCTGGTGGAGAACAGCACGCCCGTGGTCAACAGCCTGGGCGCCGAAGCCAAAACCTTGAGTGCGGAGTGGGGGCGCTTCATGCGTCGCGAGCTCAGTGCCGAGGAATTTCGAGATCTGGCGCGCCGGGTTGACGGTTTTCTGACGCGTAGCGAAGAAGAAAGCCACGTGGTCTCCGCCAACCTGAACGATATTTTGTTGGCTCAGGATTACCAGGACCTCACCGGTCAAGTGATCAAACGGGTCACGCAGCTGGTAACCGAAGTTGAAAGCAATCTGCTCAAACTGGTGCTGATGGCCAGTCAGGTTGACCGTTTCGCAGGGATCGAGCATGACCGCGAAGCACTGCGGGCTGAAAATAATCCGCAAAAAAACCTGGCGCAGGGTGAAGGTCCGCAGATTCATGCCGATAAGCGTGATGACGTCGTGTCCGGTCAGGACGATGTAGACGATTTGCTTTCAAGTCTTGGATTCTAAGGAGCACGTACATGAGCTTCGGCGCCGATGAAGAAATCCTTCAGGATTTCCTGGTTGAAGCCGGCGAAATTCTAGAGCAGTTGTCCGAACAACTGGTCGAGCTGGAAAGCCGACCGGATGATGCCGACCTGCTCAATGCAATTTTTCGCGGTTTTCACACTGTAAAAGGGGGCGCCGGCTTCCTCCAGCTCAACGAGCTGGTGGAGTGCTGTCACATCGCCGAGAACGTGTTCGACATCCTGCGCAAGGGTGAACGGCACGTCGATTCGGAGCTGATGGACGTGATCCTGGAAGCGCTGGACGCGGTCAACGGCATGTTCAGTGAAGTGCGCGAACGCGCACCGATCACGGCCGCGACGCCGGAGTTGCTGGCTGCCCTGGCGCGTTTGGCCGAGCCTGCGGCGGCACAAGCTGCCCCGGTGGTTGAGCCAGCCGCCGTGGCGCCTGCACCGCAACCGGTGGCCGAAGACAGCGGTGACATCACCGATAACGAATTCGAGCTGTTGCTGGACTCGCTGAATGCGGTCAAAGCTGAAGCAGCGGCTGGCGGGTCTGCGGTTGCTGCGGCGCCCGTTACCGCGCCTGGACAGTCGGCTTCATCTGCCCCTGCCAGCGACGAAATTTCTGACGCCGAGTTTGAGTCGTTGCTGGACCAGTTGCACGGCAAAGGTCAGTTTGCACCAGACGCCGTGGCTGCCACGCCTGCGGCTCAACCCGCAGAACCGGCCGCGACTGCCAGTAACGAAATCACCGACGACGAATTCGAAGCGTTGCTCGATCAGTTGCACGGTAAAGGCTCGTTCAGTGCCGATGCGCTGGATGCCTCGGCCTCCGTGGCGCCTGAGGCACCGGCGGCTGCCGCACCGGCCAACCCGGACCACATCACCGATCACGAATTTGAATCGTTGCTCGACGAGTTGCACGGCAAGGGCAAGTTCACCGAAGTCCCCGCCCAGCCTGTCGCGGCCAAACCCGCTGCGGCGCCTGCGGCAGCGGCCGCTGTGGCCAGCAAGCCTGAACCGGCAGCACGCCCGGTCGCCCCGGCCCGCGCGGCAGCGGCCCACCCGGACAAACCGGCCGCCTCGGAAGCGGAAACCACAGTGCGGGTCGACACGGCGCGCCTGGACGACATCATGAACATGGTCGGTGAGTTGGTGCTGGTGCGTAACCGTTTGGTGCGCCTGGGCCTCAACAGCAATGACGAAGCCATGTCCAAGGCGGTCTCCAACCTCGACGTGGTGACCGCAGACCTGCAAACCGCGGTGATGAAGACCCGGATGCAGCCCATCAAGAAAGTGTTCGGTCGCTTCCCGCGACTGGTTCGCGATCTGGCCCGTCAGCTCAAGAAAGAAATCACCCTTGAGCTGGTGGGCGAAGAAACCGACCTGGACAAGAACCTGGTAGAAGCCCTGGCCGACCCGCTGGTTCACTTGGTGCGCAACGCGGTCGACCACGGCTGCGAAACCCCGGAAGAGCGCGAAGCGGCAGGCAAGTCTCGCTGCGGCAAGGTAATCCTTTCGGCCGAACAGGAAGGCGACCACATCCTGCTGTCCATCTCCGATGACGGCAAAGGCATGGACGCCAATATTCTGCGCGGCATTGCCGTGAAGAAAGGCCTGATGGACAAGGACGCCGCCGATCGCCTGAGCGAGTCCGACTGTTACAACCTGATTTTTGCGCCGGGGTTCTCGACCAAAACCGAGATTTCCGACGTGTCGGGCCGTGGCGTGGGCATGGACGTGGTGAAAACCAAAATCGCCCAGCTCAACGGCTCGCTGAACATCTATTCGACCCTGGGCCAGGGTTCGAAGATTGTGATCAAGGTGCCGCTGACCCTGGCGATCATGCCGACCCTGATGGTGATGCTGGGCAATCAGGCCTTCGCCTTCCCGCTGGTCAACGTGAACGAGATTTTCCACCTCGACCTGTCGCGCACCAATGTGGTGGACGGCCAGGAAGTGGTGATTGTGCGCGACAAGGCGCTGCCATTGTTCTACCTCAAGCGCTGGCTGGTGGCGTCGGCTGCCCACGAAGAGCAGCGCGAAGGGCATGTGGTGATTCTGTCGGTGGGCACCCAGCGCATCGGCTTTGTGGTCGATCAGTTGGTCGGTCAGGAAGAAGTGGTCATCAAACCGTTGGGCAAAATGCTCCAGGGCACGCCTGGCATGTCGGGCGCCACCATTACCGGTGATGGCCGTATTGCCTTGATTCTGGATGTTCCGAGCATGCTCAAACGCTACGCCGCACGGCGTATTTGATTCTGGTGGAGCGGGGCGGTTGCGTCCCGCGCCGCCTAACGGAGTGTTTATGGTAGTCAAGGTCCTGGTGGTGGATGATTCCGGTTTTTTCCGCCGCCGTGTCTCGGAGATTCTGTCCGCTGACCCGACGATTCAAGTGATCGGCACCGCCACCAATGGCAAAGAGGCGATTGATCAGGCGCTGGCGCTCAAGCCGGACGTGATCACCATGGACTACGAGATGCCGATGATGGACGGCATCACGGCCGTGCGTCACATCATGCAGAAGTGTCCGACCCCGGTGTTGATGTTCTCTTCCCTGACCCATGAAGGTGCCCGCGTTACGCTGGATGCACTGGACGCCGGGGCAGTGGATTTCCTGCCGAAAAATTTCGAAGACATCTCGCGCAACCCCGAGAAGGTCAAGCAATTGCTGTGCGAGAAGGTGCACACCATCTCGCGCAGCAATCGCCGGTTTTCCGGCTATGGCGCTTCGCAGCCGCCAGCGCCGTCGCCTGCACCACGTCCGGCGGTCAGCGGTTTCGCGCCTGCGGCCACGCCTGCGTCCCCGGCACCGACCCGCACCACGCCGATTGCCAGCCGCAGTGCACCGGCGGCAACCCCGACTTCGCCAGCGCCCAAGCGCAAAGCCTACAAACTGGTAGCGATTGGCACCTCCACGGGTGGGCCTGTGGCCTTGCAACGGGTCCTGACCCAACTGCCGGGCAACTTCCCGGCGCCCATCGTGCTGGTGCAACACATGCCTGCAGCGTTCACCAAGGCGTTTGCCGAGCGGCTGGACAAGCTGTGCCGCATTAGTGTGAAAGAAGCCGAAGACGGCGATATGTTGCGTCCGGGCCTTGCGCTACTGGCGCCGGGCGGCAAGCAGATGATGATCGACGGCCGTGGCGCGGTACGCATCCTGCCGGGCGATGAGCGTCTGAATTACAAGCCGTGTGTGGACATCACCTTCGGTTCAGCGGCCAAGTCCTACGGCGACAAAGTGCTGGCAGTGGTGTTGACCGGTATGGGGGCCGACGGCCGTGAAGGCGCGCGCTTGCTCAAGCAGGGCGGCAGCAATGTCTGGGCGCAGGACGAGGCCAGTTGTGTGATTTACGGCATGCCCATGGCCATCGTCAAAGCCAACCTGGCGGATGCGGTGTACAGCCTGGATGACATCGGCAAGCACTTGGTCGAGGCGTGTCACTGATGGATGTACTGAGCCTGATCGGCATCATCATGGCCTTCGTGGCCATCATCGGTGGTAACTACCTCGAAGGCGGCCATCTGGGCGCGCTGGCCAATGGCCCGGCGGCCCTGATTGTGCTGGGTGGCACCATCGGCGCCGCGTTGTTGCAGTCGCCGCTGAGCGCGTTCAAGCGCGCCATGCAAACCGTGGTGTGGATTTTCTTCCCGCCGCACATCGATCTGGCTGGCGGCGTGGACCGCGTCGTCAACTGGAGCCTCACGGCGCGTAAAGAAGGCCTGTTGGGGCTGGAAGGCGTTGCAGATGCCGAACCCGACGATTATTCGCGCAAAGGCTTGCAATTGCTGGTCGATGGCGCTGAGCCCGAAGCCATCCGCAGCATTCTGGAAGTCGATTTCATGACCCAGGAGAGCCGCGATATCGAAGCCGCCAAGGTGTTCGAAAGCATGGGCGGCTATGCGCCGACCATCGGCATCATCGGTGCGGTGATGGGCTTGATCCACGTGATGGGCAATCTGGCCGACCCGACGCAGTTGGGCAGCGGTATCGCCGTGGCCTTCGTTGCCACTATCTATGGCGTGGCCAGTGCCAACCTGATTCTGTTGCCCATTGCCAGCAAGCTGAAGTCGATTGCCATGCGCCAGTCGCGTTACCGCGAAATGTTGCTCGAAGGCATTCTGTCGATCGCTGAAGGCGAGAACCCGCGTTCCATTGAGTTGAAGCTTCAGGGCTTCATGGATTAATGGAGAGTTTGCGCTATGTCCCGTCGCCGTCGGCAGCCTGAAGAACACGTCAATCACGAGCGCTGGCTGGTGTCCTATGCGGACTTCATCACCTTGCTGTTCGCGTTTTTCGTGGTCATGTATTCGATCTCTTCGATCAATGAAGGCAAATACAAAATCATCTCCCAGGCACTGGTGGGGGTGTTCAACGATGCCGAACGCACGATGAAGCCGATCCCGATTGGTGAGGAGCGGCCATTGACCACCCAGCCCGCCAAGCCTCTGGTCAAAGACAGCGAGCAGACGGATGCCGGCATCGGGCAGATCACCAGCGACCCGCTGAAAACCATTGCCGATGACATCACCAACGCGTTTGGCGACTTGATTGCGTCCAACCAGTTGACCGTGCGCGGCAATGAGTTGTGGGTCGAGATCGAGCTCAATTCCAGCTTGCTGTTTGGCAGCGGCGATGCGATGCCCAGCGATGTGGCGTTCAGCATCATCGACAAGGTGGCGGCGATCCTCAAACCGTTCGATAACCCGATCCACGTCGAAGGGTTTACGGACGACTTGCCGATCCGTACGGCGCAGTACCCCACCAACTGGGAACTGTCGTCAGCCCGTTCAGCGAGCATCGTGCGCATGCTCGCCATGCAAGGGGTCAACCCGGCCCGCATGGCGTCGGTGGGCTATGGCGAGTTTCAGCCAGTGGCCAATAACGCCACGCCAGAAGGCCGTGCACTGAACCGGCGGGTGGTGCTGGTGGTCTCGCGCAACCTGGATGTGCGCCGCAGCCTGACCGGCACCGGGACCGCCCATGCCACGCCGGATGCAGCCTTGAAGCGGGCTGGCACACAAACTGCACCGCCGGTATCAACGCCGCCGGTTCGCGGGAATGCCGTCAATTCTCCGTCGCCGGCCCTTTAACTGAATGCCAATTCTCGGCCAGGGTTTTTTGCCGCCGGGAGGAACACGCTAATGAGAGTCTGGGCAGTAGCCAATCAAAAAGGTGGCGTCGGTAAGACCACCACATCCATTGCTCTGGCCGGTTTGCTGGCCGAGGCGGGCAAGCGCGTGGTGGTGGTCGACCTGGACCCCCACGGCTCGATGACCAGTTACTTCGGTTACGACCCCGATGCCCTTGAGCACAGTAATTACGACCTGTTCCTGCACAAGGGGCAGGTGCCGGAAGGCTTGCCGGGGCAACTGTTGCTGCCGACCAGCCATGACCATATTTCGCTACTGCCTTCGAGTACGGCGCTGGCTACGCTGGAGCGCCAGTCGCCGGGCCAGAGCGGTCTGGGGCTGGTGATTGCGCGCGCGCTGGCGCAGCTTTGGCAAGACTACGATTACGCGATCATCGACAGCCCGCCGTTGCTGGGGGTGTTGATGGTGAATGCGCTGGCGGCCAGCCAGCAATTGGTGATTCCGGTGCAGACCGAACATTTGGCGGTCAAGGGCCTGGAGCGCATGGTCAATACGCTGGCAATGATTAACCGCTCGCGCAAGCAGGCGCTTCCGTTCAGCATCGTTCCGACCTTGTTCGACCGACGCACCCAGGCATCCATGAGCACCTTGCGGGTGCTGCGCGATTTGTACCCCGACACCATCTGGCAAGGTTACATCCCGGTGGACACGCGCTTGCGCGATGCCAGCCGGGCGGGCCTGGCACCCTCGCAATTTGACCCCAAGAGCCGTGGCGTGGTTGCGTATCGCGCCTTGCTCAAGCATTTGCTCAGCCGCCAGCTTTCACCGCAGGTGGCCTGAGGTGCCCATGCATTCAAGTAACAAAGTGATGCGGCCGATAACCTTCAAAGGTCACGCAAGCGCGTACGGGATGTGGGTCACGTTATGAAGCAACCTGTAATGATTCCTACGCGTCCGCAATTGGCGTTGCAGTCTTACCTCGACGGTTTGTTGCAAGAGGCCACTGAAGAGCTGTTGCTGGTCGAGCTTGAACCGATCATGCCGGTGCCGGTGCCGTTGGCAGAGCCGGTTGAGCGCGATGATTTTGCCGCCGCCGTGCTCGAAGAGCAGGTGCGCGATGCGGTGCCGTTGCGCACGCCTGAGGTTGTGCCTGCCGAGATTGCGCAGGTGGTCGACACGCAAGGCGCTGTGGCCCAGCCGCTGGTCGAGGTGCACCTGCCCGCCACGCCGGGCGGTAACGCGCCGCTGCGCAGCGACGGACGCCCGGCCTGGGCTGCCGAGCCTTTTGAATGCCTGTTGTTCGATGTGGCAGGGCTGACACTGGCCGTGCCGCTGGTGTGCCTGGGGTCGATTTATTCACTGGCCGGGCGTGAGTTGACGCCCTTATTCGGCCAGCCTGAATGGTTTCTCGGCATTCTGCCGAGTCAGAGTGGCAACCTCAAAGTGCTCGACACCGCGCGCTGGGTGATGCCCGACCGCTACCGCGACGATTTCCGCGAAGGTTTGCAGTATGTGATTTCGGTTCAGGGTTACGAATGGGGGCTGGCGGTGCATCAGGTCAGCCGTTCGTTGCGCCTGGACCCCAATGAAATTAAATGGCGCACCCAGCGTGGCCAGCGGCCATGGTTGGCGGGCACCGTGATTGAGCACATGTGCGCGCTGCTGGATGTGTCCGAACTGGCCGAGCTGATCGCCAGCGGCGCGGTCAAGCACATGAGCAAAGCGGCGCCCGTGCCACACACATAACACAACATTAACGACCGGGTCTCGGCGCGGTCAGACAGCACACTCGCCGCTTAAGCGGTATTTAGTCAGGGGTTTGGGGTATGAATCAGTCAAGTGCAAAGGCGTCGTCCGAAGATCCGATCCTGCAATGGGTTACCTTCAAGCTGGACAACGAGACCTACGGCATCAACGTGATGCAGGTCCAGGAAGTGTTGCGCTACACCGAAATCGCACCCGTGCCGGGTGCGCCTTCCTACGTGTTGGGCATCATCAACCTGCGCGGCAACGTGGTGACGGTGATTGACACCCGCCAGCGTTTTGGACTGTTGAACGCCGAGATTACTGACAACACGCGCATCGTGATCATTGAAGCCGACAAGCAAGTGGTCGGGATTCTGGTCGACAGCGTGGCGGAAGTGGTTTACCTGCGCCAGTCTGAGATTGAAACAGCGCCGAACGTGGGCAACGAAGAATCCGCCAAGTTTATCCAGGGCGTGTGCAACAAAAACAACGAACTGTTGATTTTGGTTGAGCTGGACAAAATGATGAGCGAAGAAGAATGGTCGGACCTGGAGAACATCTGATTGATGCTTGAGGGAGCGGTACTCGTCCTGGGCTTGTTGTGGTTGCTGACGGTGTGGATGTTCGTGTCCTACGTTCGCGGCCAGCGCCTGATCGCGGCACAACAGGCCGCAGGGGATGCGCTGCGCGATCAGCGCATCAAGGAACTGGGGCGGCGGCTGGACACTTACCAGAACGGCAGCGTGCAAATGGGCGAAGAATTGCATGAACTGCGCGCCGTGGTGGCACCGTTGCCTGAGAAGTTGACCCAGCTGGAACAGCGCGACCCGACCAGCCTGTCGTTTTCCCAGGCGGCGCGTCTGGTGGGCATGGGTGCCAGCATCGACGAACTGACCGAGTCCTGTGGCTTGACCCAGGCAGAGGCTGAGTTGATGAGCAAGATGCACAAAGGCTAGGCGTTCTGGATCTGGCACAGGTTTGCCCCGCGCTCTGCGGGGCAGGCGTGGGTCATTCGGGGGTGATGTCGCGCTCTTGCATGGGCGGGTTCGAATCAAAGCCAGTCGGAAATTTCCCTTTAAGCTGCCAGGCAAAGGCGATGATTTCAGCCAGTGTGCGGTACAACTCTTGCGGGATGCTGTCCCCCAGCTCCATGCGCGCCAGCAGTTTCACCAGCTCGGCATTCTCGTAAATCGGGACTTCATACTCGCGGGCGAGTTTGAGAATGGCTTCGGCCAGTTCGTCGTCGCCCTTGGCGGTGAGGGTCGGTGCCTGTTTGCCGTCATATTTGAGGGCAATCGCCTGACGCGGCGGGTTCGGTGTGCTCATGCGGTTTCGTCCACCCAGCGTTGTTCCAGTGGCCTGTGGTTGCCCTGAGGCGGTGTGCCCTGATGGCAGTCGAGGTCGGTCACGCTCAGGCCAGCGTCGTTCAGGCGCTGGCGCAAGAGGCCGAGTTGGCTTTCGATCAGGTCTGCGGTGAAGGCGTGTTGCGCCCAGAGTTGCCCCGACAGGTTGCCGCGCAACAGTTGCGCCTGCACGTGCAGCGGCCCGAGCGGGGCGAGGTCGAAGGCGAGTTCCACGCGCCACAGCGCGTCTTTGATTTCGCGGGTTTCACGCTTGTCTTCCGGGGCTTGTTCGGGCGGGTCTTCGCGCTGGAATTTCACTTGCAGTGGCACGATGTCGTGGGCGTTGCGCATGGGGATTTCCAGCTGCCAGGTGGTGAGGACGCCGCCGTCCGGGGTGCGACCGCTTTGTTCCAGACTGGAGAGTTGGTGGCTTTGCAGGCGGGAAATGGCGGCCGCCGCCAGTTTTAACAGGCTTTCGAGGCTGTCGTCACCTTCTGCGCTTTGCAGGGTACGGCCAGGCAGCGGGAAGCCGCCCGGTTGGGGCTTGGCACTGACCTGACCGAGCATGCCCAGGGCGTTGCGCACAAAGGTGGGCATGGCTTGGGCCTGTGCGCTGGCGGCCATGCCGGGGTTGAACGCACTGCTGGACGGAATGCCCGGTGCGATCTGGGCAATCAGGCGCAGCAAGGTGGCTTTGAGGTCGGGGGCCAGGCTTTGCGCTTGGCCGCCCAGCAGCTTGGCCTCAAGAAACCCTCCGCTGTTGAGCAGGGCATCGCTCAGGCCTTTGCCGGTGCTTAAGTGCGCAGGTGTTGGCAAGCTTGCGAGCAGTTTGTCGATGGACGCTCGCACGTCGGCGGGCAACGTGTCGCCGGGTGGCAGTTTTTGCAAGGCATTCAGCAGCCCTTCGAGCGAGCCCTGCGCGCGCTGTTGTGTGACCAGTTGTTGCGCAATCGCCAGTTGATCCTGTCGCCCGCTCAGGGGCACGAAATTGAGACTTTGCTCGCCTTGCACCCTGGCCGTGAGCAGGCTGCCGATGCGCAAGGGGTGCGGGCTGTCCAGTGCCAGCGTGGTGCCGCTCAGCGCGGTGTTGAGCAGGGTCACCAGTGAGCGGTAAAGGGCGGGCTGGCCCGTGGGTTGCGGCACGGGTTGGGTGGTCAGCACTTTGCCTTGCAGCAAGGTGCCTACCGGCAGTTGCCCGGTGTCGAGGCGGGTGAGGGTGGCGACACTGCTACTCAGTGCCTGCTGCACGCTGATGGCCAGGCTGCCGGAGGTCGGTTGGGTGACGGCCAGTTGCGTGCCTTGCGGCAAGGGAAACGGGCTGTTGGCTTGCACATGGGTTTGGCGCCCGCCCGCCAGTGTGAGTTTGAGCAACAGTTGAAACGCGAGGTTGTCCTGCTTGAGCGATAGCACTTCGGCCTGGGCGCTTTGGCCGGGGCCAATCAAGCCATCGAGGGGCTGCAACAATTTCAGCAGTTCACCGCCCACCACGCCTGCACGTGCACCGTTTGCCACGGCGGCTGGGAGCGGAGGAATATTCATGTCGCCTTTCATCGTTACAACCTGTCGAAATTGCCCTCTTTAGAGTAGGACATGGCATGTATAATGCCGCCCCGTCGTTCAGAGGGCAGCAAAACTTCAAAATTGTTTGATCCAGCTCTCTGAAACAGGCCGCAAATGCATTTATCCTGCATCACTTTAACGGCCGCGCCTGAGCCGACTTGAACCGTGAAGGCCTCAATTACGTGACCAGCCCTCTTCTAGAAGCCGTAGCGCTCGCCTGTGAGCGTGACTGGCGGATGTTGTTCGAAGACCTCGAATTGCGTCTGGCCAGCGGTGACATGTTGCAAATCAGCGGCCCCAACGGCAGCGGCAAAACCAGCCTGCTGCGCCTGTTGGCCGGATTGATGCAACCGACGGCGGGTGAAATTCGCCTCAATGGCCAGCCTTTGAGCGGCCAGCGCACTGAACTGGCCAGCAACCTGCTGTGGATCGGGCATGCGGCCGGGATCAAAGACCTGCTGACGGCCGAAGAGAACCTCAACTGGCTGTGTGCCTTGCATCGCCCGGCCTCGCGCGATGCCATTTGGGCCGCGCTGGCCGCCGTGGGCCTCAAAGGCTTCGAGGACGTGCCGTGCCACACCTTGTCGGCCGGTCAGCAACGGCGTGTCGCGCTGGCCCGCTTGCACCTCGACAGCCCGCCGCTGTGGATCCTCGACGAACCCTTTACCGCGCTCGACAAACAAGGTGTCGCCCAGCTTGAAGAACAGCTGGCCCGTCACTGTGAGCAGGGCGGCATGGTGGTGCTCACCACGCACCACACCTTAAGCCGCCTGCCTGCCGGGTATCGCGACATTGATTTGGGGCGTTGGGCCGTATGAGTGTGTTTGCTGTGCTGGTGGCGCGCGAGGCGCGCCTGTTATTCCGTCGTCCGGCTGAACTGGCCAACCCGCTGGTGTTCTTCGCCATCGTGATTGCCATGTTCCCGTTGGCGGTCGGACCCGAGACTCAATTGTTGCAAACCTTGTCTCCGGGGCTGCTCTGGGTGGCAGCCCTTTTATCGGTCCTGCTCTCGCTGGACGGGCTTTTCCGCAGTGATTTCGAAGACGGATCGCTGGAGCAGTGGGTCCTTTCGTCGCACCCCCTTGCTCTACTGGTGTTGGCCAAAGTACTGGCACACTGGGCGTTTTCCGGATTGGCGCTGGTGATTCTCTCACCCGTGCTGGCCTTGATGCTGGGGTTGCCGGTGGCGTGTCTGCCGGTATTGCTGATGTCGTTGTTGCTTGGCACGCCGGTCCTGAGTTTGCTCGGTGCCGTCGGCGCTGCACTGACGGTGGGTCTCAAACGGGGCGGTCTGTTGCTCGCGTTGTTGATCCTGCCCCTCTATATCCCGGTGCTGATTCTGGGCAGTGGCGCTTTGCAGGCGGCACTCCAGGGGATGCCCGCGACCGGTTATCTGCTGTGGCTGGGCAGCCTGACGGCCCTGGCAGTAACCCTGACACCGTTTGCGATAGCGGCCGGCCTGAAAATCAGCGTCGGCGAATAATGAGGTCTGGCCATTCATTGGCCAGTAAAGACCCTGGCTGGGATGGCACTCAACCTGCCGTGACCGGCACCGTGATGGAAACAGCGTGATGAACTGGACTTGGTTTCACAAACTCGGCTCGCCCAAATGGTTCTATGCCATCAGCGCACGCCTGCTGCCGTGGTTGAGCATCGCCGCCGTGCTGCTGATCGTGAGTGGTGTGGTGTGGGGGCTGGCCTTCGCGCCACCGGACTACCAGCAAGGCAATAGCTTTCGCATCATCTACATCCATGTGCCCGCCGCGATGCTGGCCCAGTCCTGCTACGTGATGCTGGCGGTCTGCGGCGTGGTGGGCCTGGTATGGAAGATGAAAATCGCCGATGTCGCGTTGCAGGCCGCCGCCCCGGTGGGCGCCTGGATGACCGCGGTGGCGCTGGTGACTGGCGCGGTCTGGGGCAAGCCGACCTGGGGCTCTTGGTGGGTGTGGGATGCGCGCCTGACCTCAATGCTGATCCTGCTGTTTCTGTATTTCGGCCTGATTGCCCTGGGCAATGCCATCACCAATCGTGACAGCGCAGCCAAGGCCTGCGCCGTGCTGGCGATTGTCGGCGTGATCAATATCCCGATCATCAAATACTCGGTGGAGTGGTGGAACACCCTGCACCAGGGGGCGACGTTCACCCTCACCGAAAAACCGGCGATGCCCATGGAAATGTGGCTGCCACTGCTACTGACCGTGGTGGGGTTTTATTGTTTCTTTGGCGCCGTGGTGCTGCTGCGCATGCGTCTGGACGTGCTCAAGCGCGAAGCTCGCACCCATTGGGCCAAAGCTGAAGTGTTGAAAGCGCTGGAGGGTGCGCGATGAGTTTTGCTTCTTTTGGCGACTTTATCGCCATGGGCCATCACGGTGTGTATGTCTGGACCTCTTATGGCATTTGCCTGGCGGTACTGGCGCTGAACGTGGCGTTGCCGATCATGGCGCGTCGTCGTTATCTGCAACAAGAGGCGCGTCGTCTGCGCCGGGAGAACACGAAGTGAATCCGCTGCGTAAAAAACGTTTGATCATCATTCTGGCGATTCTGGTCGGTGTCGGCGCTGCCGTGGCCTTGGCCTTGAGCGCCTTGCAGCAGAACATCAACCTGTTTTATACCCCGACCCAGATTGCCAATGGCGAAGCACCGCTGGACACGCGCATCCGTGCGGGTGGCATGGTGCAGGACGGCTCGCTGAAACGCTCCGGCGATTCGCTGGACGTCGAATTCGTGGTGACCGATTTCAACAAGTCAGTGACCATTCAATACCGCGGCATCCTGCCGGATCTGTTCCGCGAAGGGCAGGGTATCGTGGCGCTGGGCAAGCTCAACGCTCAGGGCGTGGTGGTGGCAGATGAAGTGCTGGCCAAACACGATGAAAAATACATGCCGCCTGAAGTGACCAAGGCGTTGAACGAAAGCGGTCAATCCGCGCCTGCACCGGCCAACGAGGTTAAGTGATGACGTTCGGACTGTTTATTCCGGAATTGGGCCAGTTGGCCATGATTCTGGCACTGTGCATTGCCATCGTGCAGGCCATCGTGCCGCTGCTCGGGGCGTGGCGTGGTGACAAGTTGTGGATGAGTCTGGCGCAGCCAGCGGCCTGGGGCCAGTTCGCCTTTTTGCTGTTTGCCTTTGGGTGCCTGACCTGGTCGTTCATGGCCGATGATTTCTCGGTGGCGTACGTGGCCAGCAACTCCAACAGCGCGCTGCCGTGGTACTACAAATTCAGCGCGGTGTGGGGCGCCCATGAGGGTTCGCTGCTGTTGTGGGCGATGATTCTCGGTGGCTGGACCTTCGCCGTGTCGATCTTCTCGCGCCAGTTGCCGCACGTGATGCTGGCGCGGGTGCTGTCGATCATGGGCATGATCAGCGTCGGTTTCCTGCTGTTTCTGATCCTGACCTCCAACCCGTTCACCCGCCTGCTGCCGCAAATGCCGGCCAACGGCAATGACCTCAACCCGTTGTTGCAAGACATCGGCCTGATCGTGCACCCGCCGATGTTGTACATGGGCTACGTGGGCTTTTCGGTGGCCTTTGCATTTGCTATTGCTGCCTTGCTGGGCGGGCGACTGGATGCAGCCTGGGCGCGCTGGTCGCGGCCGTGGACCATTGTGGCGTGGGCGTTCCTGGGCATCGGCATCACCCTGGGCTCGTGGTGGGCTTATTACGAGCTTGGCTGGGGTGGCTGGTGGTTCTGGGACCCGGTGGAAAACGCCTCGTTCATGCCTTGGCTGGTTGGCACGGCACTGATTCACTCGTTGGCCGTGACTGAAAAACGCGGCGTATTCAAAAGCTGGACCGTGTTGCTGGCCATTGCTGCATTCTCCTTGAGCTTGCTGGGCACGTTCCTGGTGCGTTCGGGTGTGCTGACGTCGGTTCACGCGTTCGCCTCGGACCCTGAGCGCGGGGTATTCATCCTGATCTTCCTGCTGTTTGTGGTGGGCGGCTCGTTGACGCTGTTTGCATTGCGCGCGCCGGTGGTCAAGAGCCAGGTCGGCTTCAACCTGTGGTCCCGTGAAACGCTGTTACTGGGCAACAACCTGATTCTGGTGGTGGCAGCGTCGATGATTCTGTTGGGTACGCTGTACCCGATGGTGCTCGATGCCCTGACTGGCGCCAAGATGTCGGTCGGCCCGCCGTATTTCGATGCGCTGTTTATCCCGTTGATGGCGGTGTTGATGGTGGTGATGGCGGTGGGCGTGCTGGTGCGCTGGAAAGACACGCCGGTCAAGTGGCTGCTGGGCATGCTGACCCCGGTGCTGCTGGGCAGTGCGGCGTTGTCAGCGATTGCCGGTGTGGCGTATGGCGATTTCAACTGGGCAGTCATGACCACCTTTATGCTGGCCTCGTGGGTACTGTTGGCCGGGGTGCGCGACATTGGCGACAAAACCCGCCACAAAGGGCTGTTCAAAGGCCTGCGCAGCCTGACCCGCAGTTATTGGGGCATGCAGATTGCGCACCTGGGCATTGCTGTATGTGCCATTGGCGTGGTGTTGTCGAGCCAGAACAGTGCCGAGCGCGACCTGCGTTTGGCGCCGGGCGAGTCCATGGAGCTGGGCGGTTATCACTTCATTTTTGAAGGTGCCCAGCATTATCAGGGCCCGAACTTCACTTCGGACAAAGGCACCGTGCGCGTGGTGCGCAATGGCAAGGAAGTCAGCGTATTGCACCCGGAAAAACGCCTGTACACAGTCCAGTCGTCGATGATGACTGAGGCCGGTATCGACGCCGGTTTCACCCGTGACCTGTATGTGGCGCTGGGTGAACCCTTGGGTGATGGCGCGTGGGCTGTGCGGGTTCACGTCAAACCGTTTGTGCGCTGGATCTGGCTGGGTGGCTTGCTTACCGGGTTTGGCGGGTTGCTGGCGGCGCTGGACCGCCGTTATCGGGTCAAGGTGAAAAGCCGCGTGCGAGAAGCGCTGGGCATGACAGGAGCCACCGCATGAGACGCTGGTTGATGCTGATTCCGCTGGCCATTTTTCTGGCCATGGCGGGTTTCCTCTATAAAGGGTTGTACCTGGACCCGACCGAGTTGCCGTCAACCCTGATCGGCAAGCCGTTTCCGGCGTTCAGTCTGCCCTCGGTCGAGGGTGACAAAACCCTCACCGAAGCCGACCTCAAAGGCAAGCCGGCACTGGTCAACGTCTGGGCCACGTGGTGCATTTCATGCCGTGTCGAGCACCCGGTGCTGACCAAACTGGCCGCCCAGGGTGTGGTGATCCATGGGGTTAACTACAAGGACGTCAACGCCGATGCGCAAAAGTGGCTCAAGGAATTCCACAACCCGTATCAACTGGACATCAATGACGAAGCCGGTTCGCTGGGTCTGAATTTGGGCGTGTACGGCGCCCCGGAAACGTTCCTGATCGACAGCCAGGGCATCATTCGTCACAAGTTCGTCGGCGTGATCGACGAAACCGTGTGGCGTGAACAACTGGCGGGCAAATACCAGGCGCTGGTCGACGAGGCTAAACCATGAAGCGCTGGTTTGCGGCCCTGGTCTTTGGCCTGACCCTGACAGGGGTGGCCCAGGCGGCCATCGACACCTATGAGTTCAAGAACGACGCCGAGCGCGACCGTTTTCGCGAGTTGACCAAAGAGCTGCGTTGCCCCAAGTGCCAGAATCAGGACATTGCCGATTCGAACGCACCCATTGCCACCGACTTGCGGCGCGAGATTTTCCGCATGCTGGGCGAGGGCAAGGACAACCAGCAAATCATCGACTTCATGGTCGACCGCTACGGCGATTTCGTGCGTTACAAACCGGCGCTGACCGGCAAGACCGCGATCCTGTGGTTCGGGCCGCTGGTCTTGCTGCTGGGCGGGTTTGTGGTCATCGGCGTGATCGTAGGGCGCCGTCGCACCCGCCGCGCCACCCGCACGGACACCCTTTCTGCCGAGGAGCGTCAGCGCCTCGACACTTTGCTGGATAAAACCAAAGATGATTGATTTCTGGCTTGCAGCCGGTTTGCTGCTACTGATCGCCCTCAGCTTTATCTTGATCCCCGTCTTGCGCGCTCGCCGCGCCCAGCGTGAAGAAGACCGCACTGCACTCAACGTCGCGCTGTATCAGGAGCGTGTGGCCGAGTTGCAGGCGCAACGCGATGACGGCGTGTTGACCGACGCGCAATTGGAGGCAGGCCGGGCGGAAGCTGCGCGTGAACTGTTGGCCGACACGGAAGGTGCTGCTCCGGCGCGGGTGTCCAGCCTCGGTAAATTGGTGCCCCTGCTGGCTGCCTTCATGGTGCCGGTGCTGGGCGTGGCGCTGTACATGCATTATGGCGCGAGCGACAAGGTCGAGCTGACCCGTGAGTTTGCCCAGCCGCCGCAGTCCCTTGACGAAATGGTGGCCCGCCTGGAGCGTGCTGCGGTCGCGCAGCCCGAATCGGCCGAAGGCCTGTACTTCCTCGGTCGTGCTTACATGGCGCAAAACCGTCCGGCCGATGCCGCCAAGGTGTTTGAGCGCACCGTAGCGGTGGCCGGTCGCCAGCCTGAACTGCTGGGGCAGTGGGCACAGGCGCAGTACTTTGCCGACAACAAGCAGTGGAGCGACAAGACCCAGGCATTGACCGATGAAGCGCTGAAGGCGGACCCCAAGGAAGTCACCAGCCTTGGGCTGCTGGGCATCGCGGCGTTTGAAGCCAGGCGCTATCAGGAGGCCATTGGCTACTGGCAGCGGCTGATGAACGAACTGCCTGAAGGCGATGCATCCCGCGCCGCCCTGGAAGGCGGCATTCAGAAAGCCCGCGAGCAGTTGCAGGCCAGTGGCGAGAAGGTTGAAGCGGCACCTGTTGCCAAGGCCGAAGCGTCGATCAACGTCAGCGTGGACTTGGCCGACGCGGTGAAAGCCCGTGTGCTGCCCACCGACAGCGTGTTCATTTTCGCCCGTGCCGTGACCGGACCGCCCGCGCCATTGGCGGTCAAGCGGGTGACGGTTGCTGATTTGCCGATCACCGTGGCGCTGGGTGACAGCGACGCGATGATGCCGCAATTGAAACTGTCGAACTTTCCTGAAGTCCAACTGGTTGCGCGCGTCTCTCGTGCTGGCCAACCGACAGCAGGCGAATGGGCCGGGCGCAGCAAACCGCTGTCCAGCAGCACCACTGCGCTGCAACAGCTGATCATCGACAGCCCGGACCAGTAGCCGGTCCACATTGTCCCCGCGGGCACGCGCGTGCATCGCGAAGCACCTGCGCGCCGGCGGGGACAATTAACGACAAGAGAACACCGTATGAGACCGCTTGCCCGCATCACCCTGCTCAGTTTCGCCTTAGGCCTGAGCGCCTGTGCGGTTCATCAGCCTTCGGATCAGCAGGCTCCAACCGCGCCTGCGCGCGTGCCGCAGCCGTCATCGCCCGCGGCAAAGCCGTTGCCCGACATGCCGATTCCCAAGCCGCCAAAACCGCTGCCGCGGACGTCGGCCACTTTTGCTCCGCCACCGGGCGGGCCAAGCCATTGGGATGCGCGTTTGGGGGTGTATGTCTTGGACGCTCAGCCGAACACGTTCTATCGCCAGCGCACGTACTACCGCTGGAGCAACGGCTGGAGCCGTTCTGTCAGCCCGAACGGGCCGTGGGAAGAGACCGACATCAGCGGCGTGCCGCCGGGGTTGAGCCGGCAGTTCAAGTAAGTTGAACGGCGACCTGCACAGGTCGCCGTTTTTTTATGGCGCGTCGTTAAAACGCGGCTTTGCCCACCGATGCACCGCCGTCAACGAACAGGGTTTGGCCCGTGATATAGCCGCTGTTTTCAGACAGCAAAAACGCAATCGCAGAGGCAATCTCGTGGGGTTGGCCCAGGCGCGCCATGGGTACGCCTGCCAGATAACGGGCTTCGCCTTCGGACCCCGGCGGGTTGTTGGCGCGGAACAGCTCGGTTTCGGTCGGGCCGGGTGCTACGGCGTTGACGGTGATCCCGGTTTGCGCCAGTTCCAGCGACCACGAGCGGGTGAAACTGACCAGCGCGGCCTTGGCTGCCGCATAGGCCGTGCGCTGCGTGATGCCCAGCACGGTCAAGCTGGAAATGTTCACGATACGTCCCCAACCCCGGGTGCGCATGCCTGGCAGCAGGGCTTGAGTGGCTTGTAAAGCCGAATGCAGGTTGACCCGCATGACGTCGTCGAAGGCTTCCAGATCAATCTCGCCCAACGCCTGCGGGCGCACCAGCCCGACGTTGTTAACCAGCCCGTCAAATGCAAAGCGTTCGCTCAGTTCGGCCAGGACCTGCGCACTGCGCGCACGGTCCGCCAAGTCCAGCGCCACCAGCGTGCCGGGGAAGGAAGGGTCGTCGGCATGGCGCGCAATGCCGACGACGGTGTGGCCTGCTTCTGACAGATAAATCGCCAGCGCGCGTCCGATTCCTTTACTGGCGCCGGTGATGAGAAAGGTACGTGCGGTCATGCTGAACTCCAGAGTGAAAACTGGCGGGGATAATACCTTGTCACGTGGGGCGCGAGATTCTATGTTGCGGGCTACCCGACCCAGCACCCGTGCGGGCACTGCCATGGGGGTGCGTATTTGACAGGAGTTGCGTGTGAATCAATTCGAATTCAAGCAAGTGGATGTGTTCAGCAGCAGTGCGCTCAAGGGCAACCCCGTGGCCGTGGTGTTAAACGCCGACGGCCTGAGTGATGCGCAGATGGCGGACTTTGCCCGCTGGACCAACCTCAGTGAAACCACCTTCGTACTCAAACCGCGCAACCCATTGGCCGATTATCGCTTGCGCATCTTCACCACCCTGCGCGAATTACCCTTTGCCGGGCACCCGACGTTGGGCAGTTGCCATGCCTGGCTTGAAGCCGGGGGGCAGCCCAAGGCACAAGAGATTGTCCAGGAATGCAGCGCCGGCCTGATCGGCATTCGGCGCGAGGCTGGACAACTGGCCTTCAAGGCGCCGCCCTTGTTGCGCAGCGGGCCGGTGGATGAGGCTCTGATGCAGCGCATCTGCTCGGGTTTGCGGATTGAACCGCAGGCGGTGGTGCGCGCGAATTGGGTCGACAATGGGCCGGAATGGGTGGCCATCATGCTGCGCGACCGGGCGCAGGTGCTGGCTTTGGAGCCGGACTACCCGCAACTGTTGGGGCTGGCTTTGGGGGTGATTGCGCCGTGGGACAGCGAGAAGGACGGCGATGACGCTCATTTTGAAGTGCGTGCCTTTATCGCCGGGGACGGTATGCAGGAAGACCCGGTCACCGGCAGCCTGAACGCCGGTCTGGCGCAGTGGCTGATGGCCGAAGGGCTGGCGCCGGAGCGTTATGTGGTGAGCCAGGGCACCGCGATGGCCCGGGCGGGCCGTGTCGCTATTGAGCGCGTCGGTGCAGATATTTGGGTGGGCGGCGCTGCCGTGACGTGCATCTCGGGCCGCCTGGCGCTTTAAGCACAAGGCTTGCAGCACAGGTGCCCGATCAGGCGCCTGTGGCCTTAACGGCACGTTTGGCCTTGGGTTTGCCTGCGGCTGCCTTGCGTTTTTTCTTCCACGGGGGGGCGCCCCCCGCCGGGCTGGCCGGGCCGCGCAGGGTCATTTGCAGGCCGCTGCAACGTTCGATGTGTTTGCTCATCCATGCCGCCTGTTTGGCGACGAAGATGTCGAGGCTCATTTCGCCGCTTTGCACCATGTCTAGCGCTTGTTCCCAGATCGCCGTGGTGCCGGGGTCTGCGATGGCGCGTGGCACGGCGTCGATCAGGCTGAAGGCCGCTGGCGTGGCCGCCAACGCCTTGCCGTTTTTGTTCAGATACCCGCGGTCCAGCAAGCCCTGAATGATCCCGGCGCGGGTGGCTTCGGTGCCGATGCCGGTGGTGTCCTTGAGTTTTTGCTTGAGCAGCGGGTCCTGGACCCACTTGGCGACGTTTTTCATGGCCTTGATCAAGTCGCCTTCGGTGAACGGCTTGGGCGGCTGGGTCCACAGGTCTTTGAGCAGTACGTTCGCCACAGCGCAATCGAGGCCCTCGTTCAGGCGCGGCAACGGCTGAGGTGCCGGGGCTTCGCGGCCCTTGGCAGGGGCGAGGGCTTCAGGCAGGGCGCGCTTCCAGCCCGGTTCGACAATTTGCTTGCCCACCGCTCGCAGCGCATGCCCCGCGCAGTCGAAATCCGCCTGAGTGCGATCGTACTCATGGTTGGGCAGGAATTGCGCCAGATAGCGCGCGCGAATCAATGTGTAGACGGCCCGCTGCTTACCGCTCAGGCGTTCGAGGTTTTTTGCGGCGGCCGTGGGGATGATCCCGTGGTGAGCGCTGACCTTGGCGTCGTTCCATGCCCGAGAACGGCGTTGCGGGTCCAGAAAACCTGCCAGCGGCTGCAAGGCTGGATCGGCCTGCTGCAACGCCCCGAGGATTGAAGCGGCTTCCGCGTGCTGGCTTTGTGGCAGGTAGCCGCAGTCGCTGCGCGGGTAGGTGATGACTTTGTAGGTTTCATACAGTGACTGGGCGATGTCGAGGGTTTCTTGCGCGCCCAGCCCCAATTTCTTGGAACATACTTCTTGCAACGTGCCGAGGTCGAACGGCAGCGGCGCGACTTCACGCATGCGCTCGGTGCGCAGTGAGATCACCCGTGCGGTGCTGGCGTTTTGCATTGCCATGGCGGCTTGCTGCGCGTGGGCCTGATTTAGGCAGCGGTCCTGATCGTCGCAGGTGTCAGGGGCGGCGCGCCATTGCGCGATAAACAGGTGCCCGTCATGGTTGAGTTGCACATCAATGGCCCAGTAGGCGACGGGGATGAAGTCGTTGATGCTGCGGTCGCGGTCCACCACCAGGCGCAAGGTCGGGGTTTGTACGCGGCCAACAGGGAGCACACCCTGGTAGCCCGACTGACGCCCGAGCAGGGTAAACAGGCGGCTCATGTTCATGCCGATCAGCCAATCGGCCCGGGAGCGCCCCAAGGCCGCGTGATACAGGTTGAAGGTCTCGGCGCCGGGCTTGAGCGCGGCCAGTGCCTTGCGGATCGAGGCGTCGTCCAGTGCCGACAGCCACAGACGCTGGATCGGCCCGCGATAGCGGCAGTGTTCGATCAGCTCGCGGGCGATCATTTCGCCTTCACGGTCGGCGTCGGTGGCGATTACCAGCTCCCGGGCTTCGCCCAGCAGGCGCTTGACGGCCTTGAACTGGCTGGCGGTTTTGGGTTTGACGCGCATCTTCCACTGCTGCGGCACGATGGGCAGGTCGGCCAGCACCCAGCGTTTGTAGCGCTCGTCGTAGGCGTCGGGCGGAGCGGTTTCGAGTAAATGACCGATGCACCAGGTGACGGTGGCATTGGGGCCCACCCAGCAGCCGTCACCGCGACGGCTGGCGCCGAGCACGGCCGCAATATCTTTGGCCTGGGAAGGTTTTTCACACAAAAACAGCCGCATCGTTTCACTCGTTCATGCTGCGCAGAAGGTGCACAGCATGGCAGAGATTGAAATCGGGGCAACTGTTTTTACTGTATTTATGTACAGCTCAAGGTGCAGGTGCTGTTGTCGCTGATGAGGCGCGAGGTGTCGATCAATGTCGAAGCCTCGCGTCACCTGACAGCCGTTGCGGCCGTGTCGCAGGGGTTAATTGGGCGAGTAGACCTGATCGAACACGCCGCCGTCATTGAAGTAGGTTTTTTGCACCTCGCGCCAGTCGCCGAAGGTTTTCTCCACAGAGAGAAAGTCGACTTTCGGGAAACGATCGCTGTACTTGGCCAGAATCTCCGGGTTACGTGGGCGCAGGTAGTTTTTAGCTGCGATTTCCTGACCTTCAGGCGACCACAAATACTTCAAATAGGCTTCAGCCACCTCACGCGTGCCTTTTTTGTCGACCACTTTGTCGACCACAGTCACTGGCGGTTCAGCTTCGGCCGAAACGCTGGGGTAAATCACTTCGAACTGGTCGCGGCCAAATTCACGGGCGATCATTTCCGCTTCGTTTTCAAAGGTCACCAGCACGTCGCCGATCTGGTTGGTCATGAAGGTGGTTGTCGCTGCACGGCCGCCGGTGTCCAGAACGGGCACTTGTTTGAACATCTTGCCGAGGAAGGCTCTGGCTTTTGCTTCATCCCCGCCGTTTTTCAGGACATAGCCCCAGGCGGACAGGAAGGTGTAACGGCCATTGCCCGAGGTTTTTGGGTTCGGCACGATCACTTGCACGCCATCCTTGACCAGGTCCGGCCAGTCTTTCAGGGCTTTGGGGTTACCTTTGCGCACAATAAACACGGTGGCCGAGGTGAACGGTGCACTGTTGTTCGGCAAGCGGGTGACCCAATTCTCAGGCACCAGTTTGCCGTTATCGGCCAGGGCATTGATGTCGGTGGCCATGTTCATGGTGATGACGTCAGCGGGCAGCCCGTCGATCACCGAGCGTGCTTGTTTGCTGGAGCCGCCGAACGACATTTGCACCAATTGCTTCCCGTCGTGTTGCGCCTCCCAGTGTTTTTGGAACGCCGGGTTGTAGTCTTTGTAGAAATCGCGCATGACGTCGTATGACACGTTCAGCAGCGGCTTGGGAGCGGCTTGGGCGATGCCCATAAACGCCAGGCTGGCGGCGAGCACAGAGGCGCTAAAAAGGTTTTTCACTGCTCATTCCTTGTTGTCGGTGCAAATTGCCAGCAACTATAGCCGCTGACGTTTAGTGCTTAAAAGATTAAAAAAATCAGTGCTTATGCATTTTTGGTAAAAAGTGCATTGCCGCAGCGCGAGCAAAAAGACGCCGATTGTTCATGGCGTTCTTTTTTGCAGGTGGGGCAGTTGTGTTTGAGCTGTTCGCCGCGCATGGCGTTGGCCAATTCGGCGGTGAAAATCCCGGTGGGCACAGCGATGATCGAGTAACCGGTGATCATCACCATGGCCGAGATAATTTGCCCGAACGGGGTCTTCGGCACGATATCGCCGAAGCCCACCGTGGTCAGGGTGACGATGGCCCAATAGATGCTGACCGGGATGCTGGTAAAACCGTTTTCAGGCCCCTCCACCACGTACATCAGGGTGCCGAATACTGTGACCAGCGTGGAAACGCTGACCAGAAACACGATGATTTTCTGCTTGCTGCCGCGCAGGGCCGAGAGTAGGTAATTGGCCTGACTCAAGTAGGGCACCAGCTTGAGTACCCGAAAGATTCGCAGCATGCGGATGATGCGAATAATCAACAGATACTGCGCATCGCTGTAATAGATCGCCAGAATTCCCGGCACGATGGCCAGCAAATCCACCAGCCCGTAAAAGCTGAACGCGTAGCGCAGGGGTTTGGGTGAGCAATACAGACGCAGGCCGTATTCCACGGCAAAGACAAACGTAAAACCCCACTCGATGTAGGCCAGCAGGTTGGCGTAATCGCGGTGGATGCTGTCGATACTGTCAAGGATCACCACCACCAGGCTGCACAAAATAATCAGCAGTAATGTGGTGTCGAAACGGCGTCCGGCGGGGGTGTCGGCTTGAAAAACCATCACGTAGAGCCGCTGGCGCCAGTCGTTGTTATTCATGTACGAAGCTCGAATCTCAAAGGTAAGAAGATTCGGGGATTAGCGCTCAATGCGCAACCGTGATTGCTCATTTGCCGGTTTTAAAAGGCGCACGCTGGCGTGTACCAGCCAGCAACTGAGAATAAATGGCGCGGTCAGCGCAGGCAGCCCGAGCGCGGCAAAACCGGGCGTGAGCAGTACGGCAAGCAGGATGCCAGCCAACGGTCGCCAGGGCTGACGCGTGTGCTGGCTCAACGCCAACGCTGCCAGCGCCGGGTTATAGCCCGCCAGTCCGCTTAATGCAGGGGCCGGGTCGTGCTGTAGCAGATGCAACCCCATCCCCGCGAAAGCGCCTGCCAGCGCCCACAGGGCAGCGCGGCGGCTGCTCAGCCACAGCCCGGTCACTATCAACAGGCCAGCGATGGGGGATTGCAGCAGCATGACTTGGCCGATGCCACTCAACAGCCCTTGCGTGAGCGTGAGCCCGCTCAGTTCTGCTACGGGGAGGGTCGCCGTTACGGATGCTGGATTGACGCTGAGCAGCAGCCACCCAAGACCGACGAAAGGCGCCGTATAAGCCATGAGGCGATTACCGTCAGGCGCCCGTTTGAGCCATTGATGGACCAGCATGGCGCTCAGTCCGGCACTGGCAATGATTAGCAAGGGCAGCATGGGCGACCACGGCAGTTGATGGCTCAGGAGCAACCCCAGCAACACGCCGTTGTAACTGTAGAGCCCGGCCTGCCGCTCGGGTTTGGGGTAACCGCGCCGTTGTGCGGTCAACAGACCGCTGATCCCGCCCAGCAGCGCGCCACCCAACAGCGCAGGCGCGCCGACCACAATGGCCAGCAAACAGAGCACGCCGCAGAGCGGGTGGCGTTGCAGGAAAATCTGGCTGAAGCCGTTGCACAGGGCCGTCGCCCAATCCGGACACGGCTGGCTGAATGAAGGGGCGTGCATGGTGATGACACACTTCAGAGGGGAAAGAGGTGTGCAGCCGCCGCAGGGGGCGGGCGGCGGCTACACGGGTGGCGTTACTGCTCGCGGATCGAGAAGTTGGCCATGTGTTCCAGGCCTTTGATCAGCGCCGAGTGATCCCAGTTGCTGCCACCGATGGCAGCGCAGGTGCTGAACACTTGCTGTGCGTTGGCCGTGTTGGGCAAGTTGATCCCCAGTTCGCGGGCGCCTGCCAGGGCCAGGTTCAGGTCCTTCTGGTGCAGGCTGATGCGGAAGCCAGGATCGAAGGTGCCTTTGATCATGCGTTCGCCGTGTACTTCAAGGATTTTGGAAGACGCAAAGCCGCCCATCAGTGCCTCACAGACCTTGGCCGGGTCTGCACCGTTTTTGGCGGCAAATACCAGCGCTTCAGCGACGGCCTGAATGTTCAGGGCCACGATGATCTGGTTGGCCACTTTGGCGGTCTGGCCGTCGCCATTGCCACCCACCAGGGTGATGTTTTTGCCCATGTTTTGCAGCAGGGGCAGGGCGCGCTGGAAGATCTGCTCCTGACCGCCGACCATGATGCTCAGGGTGCCCGCTTTGGCCCCGACTTCACCGCCAGAGACGGGTGCGTCCAGGTAGTACGCGCCTTTGGCAGTGATTTTTTCAGCGAACGCTTTGGTCGCGGTGGGCGAGATCGAACTCATGTCGATCACCACTTTATTCGGGCTCAGGCCTGCCGCGATCCCGTCTTCGCGGAACAGTACGTCTTCCACCTGTGGGGTGTCCGGCACCATGACGATGATGAATTCGGCTTCCTGGGCCACTTCTTTCGGGCTGGCCAGGGCGATGGCGCCTGCAGCCACCAGGTCGGCGGGGGCCGCGCCGTGGTGGGTCGACAGGAACAGGCTGTGGCCAGCCTTTTGCAGGTTGCTGGCCATGGGCGAACCCATGATGCCGGTGCCGATAAATCCGATTTTAGCCATGACAAATCCTCTTGTTTTTATTGGATAAACAGCCGTAGTCGCTGCTGTGGGCTGCCAAGGGGTGTGCAGCAGCCCGTGATACCGAAAGCCTTACACCGCGTTATGCGTCTTGAGCCAGCCCAGCCCGGCTTCGGTGCTGGTTAACGGCTTGTATTCGCAGCCAACCCAGCCTTGATAGCCGATGCGGTCAAGGTGTTCGAACAGGAAGCGGTAGTTGATTTCGCCGGTGCCCGGTTCGTGGCGGCCCGGGTTATCGGCCAATTGGATGTGGTTGATCTGCGGCAGGTGCGTTTGCAGGGTGCGCGCCAAATCACCTTCCATGATTTGCATGTGGTAGATGTCGTATTGCAGGAACAGGTTGGCGCTGCCGACCTTCTCCTGAATGGCCAGCGCCTGACGCGTGTTGTTGAGGTAGAAGCCGGGGATGTCGCGGGTGTTGATGGCTTCCATCACCAGTTTGATGCCCACGGCGTGCAGTTTTTCGGCGGCGTATTTGAGGTTGCTGACGAAGGTTTTTTCAATCAGTGCCTCGTCTATGCCCTGTGGGCGAATGCCTGCCAGGCAGTTGATTTGGTCGTTACCCAGTACTTGGGCGTAGGCGATGGCCAGATCGACCCCGGCGCGAAATTCTTCGACACGGTCCGGCAGGCAGGCAATCCCGCGCTCACCTTTGGCCCAGTCGCCCGCGGGCAGGTTGAACAGCACCTGGGTCAGTTTGTTGGCATCCAGTTGGGCCTTGATTTCGGCAGAGCTGTAGTCGTACGGAAACAGGTATTCAACGCCGTGGAAACCAGCGTTGGCAGCCGCTTGAAAACGGACAAGAAAATCCTGTTCGGTGAACAGCATGGACAGGTTGGCGGCAAAACGCGGCATGGTGGACTCCTGCAATTTTGGTGTCCCCTCTCCCCGTGGGAGAGGGGCAAGGCTTAACGTTAATCGAGCATCGAAATAGCGGTCGGGGCGTCGTTGCCCACCAGTGCCAGGTCTTCGAACTCGTTCACGGCGTTGATTTCGGTGCCCATGGAAATGTTGGTCACGCGTTCGAGAATAATCTCAACCACCACCGGTACGCGGAACTCTTTGATCATTTCTTGCGCCTGGCGCAGCGCCGGCTGGATCTGGCCCGGCTCGAACACACGCAGCGCCTTGCAGCCCAAACCTTCGGCCACGGCCACATGGTCAACGCCATAACCGTTCAGTTCCGGTGCATTGAGGTTGTCGAACGACAGCTGCACGCAGTAATCCATTTCAAAGCCGCGCTGTGCCTGACGGATCAAGCCCAGGTACGAGTTGTTCACGACTACGTGGATGTAAGGCAGGTTGAACTGCGCGCCCACGGCCAGCTCTTCGATCATGAACTGGAAGTCATAGTCGCCGGAGAGCGCCACGACGTTGCGGTTCGGGTCAGCCTTGACCACGCCCAGCGCAGCCGGAATGGTCCAGCCGAGCGGGCCAGCCTGACCGCAGTTGATCCAGTGGCGCGGCTTGTAGACGTGCAGGAATTGCGCACCGGCAATCTGCGACAAACCGATGGTGCTGACGTAGCAGGTGTCTTTGCCAAATACCTGGTTCATCTCTTCATACACGCGCTGCGGCTTGACCGGCACGTTGTCGAAGTGGGTCTTGCGGTGCAGGGTGGCTTTGCGTTGCTGGCAGTCTTGCAGCCATGCGCTGCGGTTTTTCAGTTTGCCGGCGGCTTTCCACTCGCGGGCTACTTCAAGGAACACGTTGAGGGCTAAACCGGCGTCGGAAACAATGCCCAGATCCGGGGTAAAGACGCGCCCGATTTGCGTCGGCTCGATGTCCACGTGAATGAAGCGGCGGCCTTCGGTGTAGACCTCGACCGAACCGGTGTGGCGGTTGGCCCAACGGTTACCGATGCCCAGCACCACGTCGGATTTGAGCAGGGTCGCGTTGCCGTAGCGGTGCGAGGTTTGCAAGCCGACCATGCCCACCATCAGCGGGTGATCGTCAGCAATCGAGCCCCAGCCCATCAGGGTCGGAATGACCGGAATGCCGGTCAGCTCAGCGAACTCCACCAGCAGTGCGCTGGCGTCGGCATTGATGACGCCGCCGCCGCTGACCAACAGCGGGCGCTCGGCCTGATCGAGCATGGCCAACGCCTTTTCGACCTGCACGCGGGTAGCGCTCGGCTTGGCCAGTGGCAGCGGTTCGTAGGCGTCGATGTCGAACTCGATCTCGGCCATTTGCACATCAAATGGCAGGTCGATCAGCACCGGGCCGGGGCGCCCGGAGCGCATTTCGTAAAAGGCTTTCTGGAAGGCATATGGCACCTGGCCCGGTTCCAGCACGGTGGTTGCCCACTTGGTCACGGGTTTGACGATGCTGGTGATGTCGACCGCCTGGAAATCTTCTTTGTGCATACGGGCGCGGGGGGCCTGACCGGTGATGCACAAAATCGGGATCGAATCGGCCGAGGCGCTGTACAGACCGGTGACCATGTCAGTGCCCGCAGGGCCTGATGTGCCGATGCACACGCCGATATTGCCGGCCTTGGTACGGGTGTAACCCTCGGCCATGTGCGAGGCGCCTTCCACGTGGCGAGCAAGTACGTGATCGATGCCGCCGACCTTTTGCAGGGCCGAGTACAGCGGATTGATGGCGGCGCCCGGGATACCGAATGCGGTATCGACACCTTCGCGACGCATCACCAGAACGGCGGCTTCGATTGCTCTCATTTTGCTCATTGCTTTGTGCCTCTTACGTTTTGTAATTGTATACAAGTGGCTGTGGGCTGAGTGTATTCATCCGCCCCGGTGCAGGTCAATGGCTTTTGTTCAATCAATTGTTGATAGACCGACACCCTTGTATTAGGCAGGTTTAGAGATTTTTAAGGGGAAAGCCGCCAAATAATTGTATACAAGATGAATATTTATTGTGTTCTATTGGTGTTGTCGAGACGTCTTCCAAGACGCCCTAAAGGCTTTCCAATAACAAGACGAAGGACGGCAACCATGAGTGCGTTAACTTTGAAACTGGCGTTAAACCTGGCCACCCAGGCCCTTGCGGCCGGGCGTCAGATCGCGGCTGCGCCGCTGGCGGTGGCGGTGCTTGATGGCGGTGGACATCTGGTGGCGTTGCAACGTGAAGACGGCGCGAGCCTGCTTCGCCCCAGTATTGCCATTGGCAAAGCTTGGGGCGCAATCGCCCTGGGCAAAGGTTCGCGCCTGTTGGCGCTGGATGCGCAGCAGCGGCCAGCGTTTTTTGCGGCACTCAATGGCATGGGCAAAAGTGATGTTGTGCCCGCGCCGGGTGGCGTGTTGATACGCGACGAGCACGGGCAGGTAATTGGCGCGATGGGGATCAGCGGCGATACATCGGACATTGATGAGCAATGCGCGATCAGCGCCATCGAGGCGCAAGGCTTGCGGGCAGATGCAGGGGTGGTGGTCTGACCGGCGTTGTGTAATGGCTGGCGCAGCCTGCGCCAGCCATTAAGGACTGAGCGGTATTAGTCGGGCGTACAGCCTTTGAGCACCAAGCGAATGATGGTCCGGGTCGCCGCCTCGTAGTCGCCGTCGTCGAGTTTGGCTTTGCCGGTGATGGCGGAAATCTGCCAGTCGAAGTCAGCGTAAGTCTGGGTGGCGGCCCATATGCTGAACATCAGGTGGTGCGGGTCGATGGGGGCGATCTGGCCCCGGTCGATCCAGATCTGGATGCATTCGATGTTGTGTTTGGCCTGGGCATTGAGCAACTCGACCTGTTTTTCACTCAGGTGCGGAGCGCCGTGCATGATTTCGCTGGCGAACACCTTGGAGGCAAACGGCAGGTCGCGCGAGATCATGATCTTCGAGCGGATGTAATTGCTCAGGACTTCGTTCGGTTCACCGTCGGCATTGAACGGGGTCGAGGCCCGCAGAATAGGGTCGATGATGCTTTCGAGGACCTCGCGGTAGAGGTTCTCTTTGGATTTGAAGTAGTAATACACATTGGGCTTGGGCACGCCTGCCTTGGCCGCGATGTCGCTGGTTTTGCTGGCGGCGAAACCCTTGTCAGCGAATTCTTCGCTGGCGGCGCGCAAAATCAGCTCTTTATTACGTTCGCGGATGCTGCTCATAAACCCGTATTTCCTTGCCTGCTGGGGCGGTCGGGCATGGTAGCACCGGGCTTGCAAGCGGCTCAAGATTGCCGCTTGAGGGGTGCCACGCGTTATGCTTGACGTCATTCAATTCACAAGGGACTGACACCCATGGCAGGCAGCAGTTTGCTGATGTTGCTCGACGACATCGCCGCCGTACTCGATGACGTTGCGCTGATGACAAAAATGGCCGCCAAAAAGACCGCCGGGGTGCTGGGCGATGACCTGGCATTGAACGCGCAGCAAGTCTCCGGCGTGCGGGCTGAACGGGAATTGCCGGTGGTGTGGGCAGTCGCCAAGGGCTCGTTTCGCAACAAGCTGATTCTGGTGCCCGCTGCGCTGGCGATCAGCGCGTTTGCGCCGTGGGCCGTGACGCCGTTGTTGATGGTCGGCGGCGCCTATTTGTGCTTTGAAGGCTTTGAAAAACTGGCGCACAAGTTCTTGCACAGCAAGGACGCCGATCATCAAGCACGTGCGGCCTTGTCTGACGCCGTGGCCAACCCCGATATCGACTTGGCGGCGTTCGAGAAAGACAAAATCAAAGGCGCGATACGCACCGACTTCATCCTCTCGGCGGAAATTATCGCAATCACCCTGGGCACCGTGGCGGACGCGCCGTTGATGCAACAAGTGGTGGTGTTGTCCGGGATTGCCATTGTGATGACGGTCGGGGTGTATGGCGTCGTGGCCGGTATCGTGAAGATGGATGACGGCGGTTTGTACCTGACCCAAAAGACCGGGGAGGGCAGTTGGCCGCGTTTTCAGCGCAGTTTCGGCCAAGGGGTGTTGAATGCCGCACCGTACATGATGAAAGCGCTGACGGTGATTGGCACGGCCGCGATGTTCATGGTCGGTGGCGGGATACTGGTGCACGGGGTGCCGCTGTTGCATCACTGGGTTGAAAGCGTGGCCCTGAGCAGTTCGCCGTTTGTAGGGCCGCTGTCGGTTATCGTGCCAACCCTGCTTAACGCCGTGGCCGGCATCCTGGCCGGCGCGGTGGTGTTGGCGGGTGTGACGGCGGCCAGTGCAGTATGGCGCGCCATCAAGGGCTGAGGATCAGTGGCTGAGGTTGTCGAGCAGGGCGCTGACGTTCAGGCTGGCGCTTTCCATGTCGTTGATCTCCAGCAGCACCTGGCTCCAGTTTTTCTCCTGAGCCGCGTGCAGGGCGTTGTGCGCGGTTTCATGCACAATCCGGTGCGGCTCGTTGAGTTGCTGGAAGTCGCGGTTGTCGCCATAGCGCGCCTGGGTTTCAGGCGCCAGGTACCATTTGCCGAGGCGGCATGTGGTGTGGGTCGACAGGTGCAGGTTCTCGTCCTGTTTGAACAGGCGCTGGTAAACCATCAATTTGAACAGCAAGTGATCGAGCTTCACCGACTCGCAGAACGAGCGCAGGGCGATGCCTTCAATCAACTGGCCCATGTGTTCGCCCAGGGTCATCATCTCGTCGAGGGTTTCGGCCGAGCGCGACACATCGCCTGACAACCGCGAGGCTTCATCCGACAGCACGCCAATGGCGTTGCTCGCGGCTTCGGTCTCCTGGTTGATGCTCGACACCAACTGGCTGATTTCCTGGGTTGCGCCGTTGGTGCGTTGGGCCAGGGCGCGCACTTCGTCAGCGACCACGGCAAAACCACGGCCCTGTTCTCCGGCGCGCGCGGCTTCAATGGCGGCATTGAGGGCCAGCAGGTTGGTCTGGTCGGAAACGGCCTTGATCAGCTCGACAATGCGGCTGATTTCCCCGACTCGTTGGCGCAGCACGCCGACGCTTTCGACGCTGCTGACACCCTGACCGGCCATATGCCCCAGCGAACTGGAAAAGCCGGCCAGCAGGGCCGAGGTTTGCGCAAACACGTTGCTGTTGTCGCGCAAATGAACGACTTCGCCTTGCAGGCTTTCGGCCTGGGCCACCACGCCATCGCGGGTTTTTTGCAAGGATTCGTCAAAACGCTCCAGCTTGCTGTGCAAGTCTTGTTGGTAGCGTTCGTAGTGTTCCAGCACTTGCTGCTGGTCGTGGTCTTGAATCACCTGTGCACGCAGGGCTTGAACCTCCTGTTCAAGGGCCTGTTTATCCTGCTCTAACGCATTGAGTTGCGTTTCAAGGTTGGCGCAGCGTTGGCGCCATCGGCGGTTGAACATCCGTTTGTACTCCCGAGGCTTGAGACAGAGCGTCTGATAAAAAAATACAGCACCCTGTTTATCGGCCGTTTGGGGGTAAACATAATAGCCACAGTAAACGCATTGTCTTTGTTGAATCGATGCGCCTGACAGCGCGCAGGCGCATCGGTGTGTATCAGGCCAGACGGGCCCCCTGCGGCACGGTGCTGTTGCTGAGCAGGCGATAGCCCAACACGGCGAACACCAGCACCCCGCATCCCGCCCCCAATGACACTGCGAACCCGGCTTGCGCCCCGTAAGCGTCAATCACCCAGCCGCCGAGTACGGCCCCCAGCGCAACACCGATGCCGAGTCCGGTAATCATCCACGTCAGGCCCTCGGTGAGCTTGGCGGCAGGTACGATGTTTTCCACCAGCCCCATGGCCGTGATCAGCGTCGGGGCGAAAAACAGCCCGGCGACAAACATGGCAGCGGCCAGCGTGGCGATGCTATTCACCCACATCAGCGGCAGCACGGTGATCGCGGTGGCCAGGGCGCCGATCAGGAACTGTCTGGGCAGCGGCATCTTCAGTTTCAGTGTGCCGAAAACCAGCCCTACCACGCAGGAACCCAAGGCATACACCGAGAGCACGATACTCGCAGCGGCGGGCTGACCCTGTTGTTGGGCGAAGGCGACACTGACCACGTCCACCGTTCCGACAATGGTGCCCATGCCCAGCAGTACCATCAGCAAAATCACCACGGCGCCCTGACGCAGCACGGTGCCACGCTGTTCAGTGCTGCGTGGGTGAACCGGCGGTTCGGTGCTGCGTTGCAACACAAACGTGGTCACGCCGATGGCCAGTAGCAGGGCAGCGGCCAATGGCCCGGCCTGAGGGAATACTGCGACGCTCAGGCCAACGGAAATCGGCGGGCCAATGATGAAACTGACCTCGTCAAGCACCGACTCCAGTGAAAACGCCGTGTGCAGTTTGGGCGAACCCCGGTACAGCTCGGTCCAGCGCGCCCGCACCATGGCCGGCATGCTGGGGATGAAGCCTGCCAACGCGGCAAACACGAACAGCGTCCAGTCGGGCGTACCCAAATGGCTGCACAGCAGCAGGGCCAGCAGCGAACTGACGCCCACCGCCGTGACGCCAGGCAACACGCGGCGTTGACCGTAGCGGTCAACCCAGCGGGAAATCTGCGGGGCGATCAATGCCATCGCCAGGGCAAACGTCGCGGCCACGGCACCCGCCAGCCAATACGATCCGCGCAGTTGCGCCAGCAACGTGATGATGCCGATCCCGGTCATGGAAATCGGCATGCGTGCGATCAGGCCCGCGGCGCAAAAGGCCAAGCTGCCGGGGGCGCGGAAAATCTCGCGATAAGGGTTAGCCATACACGCTCCGAAACAAAAGTGAGCCGCGTGTTCCTGCCCGCTGCTTGATGCAGCGGCACTGTAGACATCTGACATACGCGGCGTATGCAGAAATATACGCATACGTGACGTATGTCAATTAACATACGCGGTGTATCTAAAAATGCAGGAGGCCGACATGGCGCCCAAAGCGCGTTCACAAATGATAGAAGAAACCCGCAACAAGTTACTGGAGGCGGCACGCCAGGCCTTCGGCGCAGTGGGGTACGCGCAAACATCGATGGATGAACTGACGGCCTCGGCAGGGTTGACCCGCGGTGCGCTTTATCACCACTTTGGTGACAAAAAGGGGCTGTTGCAGGCGGTTGTGCAGCAGATCGACGCTGAACTGGACGCGCAATTGGCAACAACGTATGAGCAGGCGGCCAGTCCGTGGGAAGGCTTCAGGGGGCGCTGCCGGGTGTTTCTGGAAATGGCCACGCAAATCGAGGTGCAACGCATCATGTTGCGCGATGCACCCTCGGTGCTGGGCTCGGAATACTTGCAGAGTAGCCAGTCGGCGTGCAGCGCATCGCTGGCGGCGATGTTGCGCGACCTGATGGACACCCACGTGATTCAACACACTGACCCTGAAGCGCTGGCGCGTTTGATTCAGGGTGGGTTGATGGATGCATCGTTCTGGATCGCGGCCGATCAGCAACCGCCGCAGCGCCTGACCTCGGCGCTGGACAGTCTTGACTTGATGTTGCGCGGGGTATTGCGGGCGCCTCAGCCGTGAGGGCAGGCTGAGGCCCGTGTATTAGAAGTGGTACTTGACCAACAGGCTGGCAGTGTCTTGGTTGGTTTTGAATGAACCGCTGTCTTCGATGCCGTACTTGTTCTTCCAGTAGTCGTACTCGATACCGACGTACAGCTGTTTGGCGCCCCAGTTCAACGCTTTGCCCAGGTCGTATTTGACCTGCGGGTTGAAGTGCAGGTTGGCGTGGTAGGTGCCGCGCGAATTCTGGTCGTTGTCGACCACCCAGTCCATGTAGCCGTCGATCACCACATCGGAATTGCCCAGCGGCAGGGTGTAGGACCATACCGGGGTGATCTGCCATACGCCCTTGCCGGGCCGATTGCCTTCGGGGAAGCGTTGGTAGAAGTTCAGCTGGAAATAGTCGAAGCCCGGCACATTGAGGTCGAAGCCCGGGCCGATCAGGTAAGCCTCGGTGTCGCCTTCGCCGTACTCATACGTCATGGCCAGCAAAACATCTTTGATCGGGCCGAACTCAAACTTCTGGTCGAAGATTTTGCCGAAGGACAAGCGTGGCGTGAACTCGCCGTAATAGGTGTTCGGGCCGACGTTGCCGTCTTCCTTGCCGTTATAAAAGATACGGTCGAGGAAAAAGAAGTTATCGCCGTACTTCCAGCTGTCTGCGTGTTCGAACGTCAGGGTTTGTTGAATCGACGGATTGACCTGAAAGTTCTTGCCCCACAAGTAAGTCAGGCTGTTGGTCTGCCATTGCAACAGGTCGCCGGCAACGGCCGGGGCCCCGCCCATCAAGCTCCCCGCGAGCATCAGGCCGGTCAGTGTGCGCTTCATTCGGTTGCTCCAAAAAATAAGTGTTCCGCAGTGAATGGAACGCAGTGCTCGGTGTTGGCACTTTGGTTCCGTGTTTAAAAGTTGGCTCTTCGGTCAACTTTATTAGCCTGAGCAAGTCTCGGGCCACGCCTGACAATTGGCCAAGGAAAATCCCTCGGCTGCTATGGGCAGTTGAGTCCTAAGTTGCGTAACTACTTGATCTTACTGAATAAAGTTGGCTTTAAAGTCAGCTTCGAAACAGCGCCCATATGTGAGCGCGGCGCAGAATACTGGCTCTGCCTGCGGTACTCAAGCGTTGCGTCACCACCGTTGGGCGGACGGTGACGCAATGTGCACTGAAAAGGCGCTAGAAGTGGAACTTGATCAGGGCACTGGCGGTGTTTTGGTTGGTGTCCAGGCGGCTGCTGTTCTCAATCCCGTATTTGTTCTTCCAGTAGCTGTATTCGAGCCCGACATACAGCTGCTTCTCCCCGATATTCAGCGCTTTGCCCAGGTCGTATTTCACCTGCGGGTTGAAATGCAGGTTGGCGTGGTAGGTGCCGCGTGAATTGCGGTCATTGTCGACCACCCAGTCCATGTACCCGTCGATCAGCACGTTGGAGCGGCCGGCGGGGATGGTGTAGGAAAACGACGGTGTGATCTGCCATACGCCTGTACCCGGCCGTGGGCCTTCGGTGTGGCGCCGATAGAAGTTCAGGGTGAAATAGTTGAAGCCGGGCACGGCCAGGTCGAATCCGGGGCCGATCAGGTAGGCCTCGCTGTCGCCTTCGCCATACTCATAGGTCATGGCCAGCAACACGTCCTTGACCGGGCCGAACGCCAGCGTGCGGTCGAGGATCTTGCCGAATGACAGGCGCGGGCTGAACTCGCCGTAATAGGTGTGCGGGCCTTTGTTGCGGTCGGGTTTACCGTTGTAAAAGATGCGGTCGACGAACAGAAAGTTATCGCCGTACTTCCATTTGTCTGCGTGTTCAAAGGTCACGGTTTGCTGGATGGACGGGTTAATCGCAAAGTTCTTGCCGTAGAGGTAAGTGAGGCTGTTGGTTTGCCACAGGAACACATCCCCGGCCATGACCTGACCGGCAACCAATAACCCACCCGCGAGCGTAGCGCCCCAGTGTATGCACTTCATGAGTAACTCCTTTTTTATTATTTTTGCAGAGCTCAAGCCCTTCACCCTGAGCGTCTGCGGCATAGAAACGCTCAGGGTGAAGGTGGGTACATCAATGCTGGTGCACGTGGCCACTCAAGGCAGCGCGCTCGGCGCCGCCCAGCACGTTGAACAGCAAGTTGAGGCAGACCGCGCTGACGGCGGCCATGGCGATACCGCTGTGGGTAATAGGACCCATCCACAACGGCAAGTGGGCGAAGAACTCGGGACGGACCACGGGGATCAGGCCCATGCCGATGCTCACAGCCACCAGCAACTGGTTGCGGCGGTCAGCGATGTCGGCTTCCTGAAGGATCTTGATACCCGTTGCGGCGACCATGCCGAACATGGCAATTGCCGCGCCACCCAGTACAGCAGGGGGGATCGACGCCACCAGAAAGGCTGCTTTGGGCAGCAGGCTCAAGGTAATCAGGAACGCGCCGGCCATGATGGTCACTGATCGGCAGCGCACCCCGGTCATTTGCACCAGGCCGATGTTTTGGGCGAAGGAAGAGTGGGTGAAGGTGTTGAAGAAACCGGCGATAAACGAAGCGCCCGCGTCACACAGCAAGCCGCGACGCAACATGCGCGGGGTGACTTCCTGACCGGTGATTTTGCCCAGTGCCAAAAACATCCCGGTGGACTCAACGAAGATGATCACCACCACCAGGCACATGGAGAGAATGGGTGCCAGATGAAACTCGGGCATGCCGAAATGCAGGGGCGTTACCACTTGGAACCACGGCGCGTTGCCAATACCGGTCAGGTCGACCATGCCGATAGCACCCGACAATACATAACCCAGCGCCATGCCGATCAGCACCGAGATATTGACCCAGAACCCGCGCATAAAACGGTTGATCAACAAGATCGTGCCCAGTACCAGCGCGGCGATGCACAGAAACACCGGCGAACCGAATTGCGCGGCAGCACTGCCGCCACCGGCCCAGTTCACGGCGACCGGGAACAGCGACAAACCAATCGATGTGATCACGGTGCCTGTCACCAGTGGCGGGAAGAACCGCACCACTTTGGACATGAACGGCGCGATGACCATGCCGAAGAAGCCCGCCGCAATGGTGGCCCCGAAGATGCCGGTCATGCCAATCCCCGGCATCCCCGCCATGGCCACCATACTGCCGACGGCCGCAAAACTGGCCCCCATCATCACGGGCATTCGGATGCCCATGGGGCCGATGCCCAGCGATTGAACAATGGTTGCGATCCCCGCCACCAACAGGTCGGCGTTGATCAGAAACGCAATTTCTTCACGACTCAGGCCCGCAGCTTGTCCGATGATCAGGGGCACGGCGACAGCGCCACCGTACATCAGCAACACGTGCTGCAAACCCACCAGAATCAACTGTAACAACGGCAGCCGCTGGATGGGCGGCGGGGCGGTCACGGCGGGTATGCGCGGTTCGGTTAGATCGGACATGCAACACCTCGGTCATTTTTATTGTTGTGAACTAGTGGTGTGGTTTTGTAGCCGCTACCGAAGACTGCGACAGACCCGACAGACTGCAAAACGCATCGGATCGGGCACCCGTCAAGGGCGGTCGCAGCCTTAGGTAGCGGCCACAAAGTGTGTGTATCAGTTAGTTTGGGCTCCTGTGTTAATCCAGGAACCGATGAGTTCACGCTCTTGCTGGGTCATTTGCGTAATGTTGCCCAGCGGCATGATTTGACTGGCGACAGCCTGTGCCTGAATGCGCGGTGCCATGAGCTTGATCTGTTGCGCGGTGTCAAACATCACCCCGGCAGGCGCTGCGCTGAACAGCGGGCTGGTGGGTTTGGAGGAGTGACACACGGTGCAGCGCTCTTGAATCACGGCATGCACTTGTTCGAAGTCAACTGTGGCAACCGGGGTAGCCGGGGCGGCGGGTGCAGTGACCGGTGCCGGGGTGGCGTCGGGCTTGGCACCGCTGACAGCGGTTTCCGGAATCGGTTGGTACTTGATGACCTTGGCGGTTTCGGGGGCTGTCGGCGCCGTGTTCGGGCCGGTGACATACGCCAGGCAGATCATGCCCAATGCGGCGACCGGCAAGGTCCAGGCATATTTATGGCTGTCGTGGCGGGTGTTGAAGTAGTGACGAACCAACACGGCCAGCACCGCGATACCGGCCAGAATCAACCAGTTGTACTGGCTGCCATAGGTGCTCGGGAAGTGGTTGCTGATCATGATGAACAGCACGGGCAAGGTGAAGTAGTTGTTATGACGTGAACGCAGCAAGCCTTTGGCCGGCAGGGCCGGATCGGGGGTGCGGCCTTCCTTGATCGCGGCCACCAGTGCACGTTGGGCCGGCATGATGATGCGGAACACGTTACCCACCATGATGGTGCCGATGATGGCGCCCACGTGCAGGTACGCGCCACGGCCACTGAACACCTTGCTCAGGCCGTACGCCGCCGCTACCAGCAGCACGAACAGGATGAAACCGAGCAACGCCGGGCGTTTGCCGAGGGCGGAGTCGCACAGAAAGTCGTAAACAAACCAGCCGGCAATCAACGAGCCGATACCGATGGCCACCGCTTCAGGCCCGCTCAGGGTGCTGCCGGGGGCGATCAGGTACAACGCCGGGTTGAAGTAAAACACCAGGCAAAGCAGGGCGATCCCTGACATCCAGGTGAAATAGGCTTCCCATTTAAACCAGTGCAGGTTTTCCGGCATGGAGGGTGGCGCCAGCTTGTATTTTTCGAGGTGATAGATACCGCCGCCGTGGATGGCCCATAAGTCGCCGGACAGGCCGTCCTTGGGGTTGTTGCGGTTAAGGTTGTTTTCCAGCCATACAAAGTAAAACGACGCACCGATCCAGGCCACGCCCGTAATCATATGAATCCAGCGCACGCTCAGATTCAGCCATTCCATCAAATGTGCTTCCACAGTCTTTACCTCTACCCGTCGCTCTTTTTTGAGCGTTTGGGCCTTCTCTTATTGGTGGGGGGCGAGGATCAGCAACTCATCCTCTTTAAAGAAATGCTCATCGCAGTTATTGCCTGTGCCACTGCGATCAACCACCAGGAAGTCATCCCGCTTTTCGATCGTCAGCACCGGGTGGTGCCAAACGCCGCGATGGTAATTAATGCCCTGCCTGCCGTTGGTGACGAAGGCGCGGACCAAGCCTGATACAGGTTCATCGCCAAGTGGCGCGACCACGATCAGAAAAGGGTGGCCGAGCAGCGGAATAAAAGCCTGGCTGCCCAACGGATGTCGCTCCAGCATGCGCACGGTGAACGGCATGTCCTGCGCATCGGCGCGGAAGATGCTGATGATCGCCTTGTCTTCTGGAGTGGCTGTTTCAACTTCGGCCAGACGATGAAAGCGCATGGTCGAACCGTTATTGATCATGAAGTGGTCGCTGCCGTCGGTTTCGATCACGTCACCGAACGGGGCAAAAGCTTCTTTGGTCAAGGGTTCAATCGTTAATGTGCGCATGGTCTGTCTTCTTGTTCTGGTTTCTGTGGTGTGTAGCGTGTGCCGTCGCTGCCGCGGGTGGCGGCAGCGACGGCAGGTCAAGCCTTACTTCGCGACTTTGCCCAGTACGCGCAGGCGGCTTACACCGCCGTCCGGGAACAGGTTGAGGCGAATGTGGGTGATCGGGCCGAGGTCTTTCAGTTGCTCGCTGTAAGTGTGCTCAGCGTGCATTTCCATCTTCTGGCTCGGCAGCAGCTCACGCCAGAACAGGCTCTGGGTTTCGATCTGGCTGTCGGTACCGCCTTTGACGTAGGCGCCCTGGATCGAGCAGCTGTCCGGGTAGTTGCCCTTGAAGTGCAGGGTGTCGACGATGATTTTTTCGATCTCGCCCGGATGGCCCAGCGCCACGATGACCCAGTCATTGCCCGGTGTGCGACGGCGCGCAGTTTCCCAGCCATCGCCCATGTTGATGCCGCGGCCCGGGTTGAGGATGTTGCTCATGCGGCCGAAGTGTTCATCGGAGCAAGCCAGGGCACGACCGCCGTTCAGGGCAGCAGCCAGGTCAACCTGTTCGTTGTCGCCGATCGAAGACCAGTCGCGGAACGGCACACCGTACACGCGCAGACGGGCTACGCCACCGTCCGGGTAAATGTTGAAGCGCAAGTGGCTGAATGCCTGATCGTTGCTGATCTCGTGGTAGTGATGGCTGTTGCCTTGCAGCTCAACGGCGGACAGCACTTCAACCCACTGGGTGGTTTCAGTCGGCTCGCCTTCGGCCAGGAAGCAGGCTTCCAGCGAGGCAGACGGCGGGAAGTTGCCGGTGAAGAACGAAGTGTCGATGTCCACGCCTTTGATCGAGCCGGGAACGCCCAGGCGGATCACTGCGCTGTCGTAGCCTTCAAAGCGCTTGCGGCGTGACTCCCAGCCGTCCATCCACTTGCCGTTGTCATCGAAAACGCCCTCCTTCCATACGGCCGGGGTCGGCTGGAACATGCGGTTGGCGTCAGCAAACCAGTCATCGGTCACGGAGATGATTTTGGTACCCAAGCGGGCGTCGGCCAGGTTGACGAACTTCTCGAACGGTACGGCGTAAGCTTTCATTCTTCTTGTCTGCCTTTGAATAAGTGGCTGGAGATGCCTATCCGGCAAGTGCCGGTTCGGCTTAGAGCTGGAGTAATCGGAACAGGGCTATTTTGTTGATTTCTGCCAACGCGCACGTGAACTCGGCGTCTGCCTCGTTGTGGATGCGGGTTTCGAACGCGGCGAGGATCTGATGCCGGTCGCTGCCTTTTACCGCCATGATGAAGGGAAACTTGAACTTGGCCTTGTAGGCGTCGTTCAGCTCGGTGAAGCGTTGGAACTCTTCGGCCGTGCATTGGTGAATACCGGCGCCAGCCTGTTCATGGGTGCTGGCTTCGGTCAGTTGGCCCTGAACGGCAGCTTTGCCGGCCAGGTCCGGGTGAGCGTTGATCAGTGCCAGCTGACTGGCGTGATCGGCGCTCAACAAAATGTCACTCATACGCTGGTGCAGGCTTTCGATCTGATCGACGCTGGCATCCAGGCCCAGGTCGTAAGCCTTTTCAGCGACCCACGGCGAGTGCTCGTAAATATCGGCAAAGGCCTGGACGAATGCTTCGCGGCTCAGGGTTGAAGGCGTGAGGGTCTTGAAGGTGCTCATCGGGCATTCTCTGCTTTAAACGGGTGTGTGGCTTGCCAGTGGCGGGCGATGTCGACACGGCGGGTGATCCACACGTGGTCATGGCCTTTGACGTACTCAATGAAGCGCTTGAGGGCAGCCAGGCGGGCAGGGCGGCCGACCAGGCGGCAGTGCAGGCCAATGGAAAGCATTTTTGGCGACTCGGCACCTTCGGCGTAGAGCACGTCGAACGCGTCCTTGAGGTACTGAAAGAACTGCTCGCCGTTATTGAAGCCCTGCACCTGGGTGAAGCGCATGTCATTGGTATCCAGCGTGTACGGGATCACCAGGTGCGGCTTGCCGGTCGGGTTGTTGGGTTCCCAGTACGGCAGGTCATCGTCATAGGTGTCGCAGTCATACAGAAAACCGCCTTCTTCCATCACCAGACGGCGCGTGTTCGGGCCGGTGCGACCGGTGTACCAGCCCAGCGGACGTTCACCGCTGATTTCAGTCAGGATGCGGATGGCTTCGAGCATGTGTTCACGCTCTTGGGCCTCATCCATGTACTGGTAGTCGATCCAGCGGTAGCCGTGGCTGCAAATCTCATGGCCGGCGGCAACCATGTCTTTGATGACTTGCGGGTGACGCTGGGCTGCCATGGCCACAGCAAACACTGTCAGCGGCAGGTCGAATTCCTTGAACAGCTTGAGAATCCGCCAGACGCCGACACGGCTGCCGTATTCATAAAGCGATTCCATGCTCATGTTGCGCTCGCCTTGCAGCGGTTGCGCAGAGACCATTTCCGAGAGGAAGGCTTCAGATTCTTTGTCACCGTGCAGGATGTTGCGCTCGCCGCCTTCTTCGTAATTGAGGACAAACGACAGGGCAATGCGGGCGTTGTTCGGCCAGTGCGGGTGGGGAGGGTTGGGACCGTAACCGATCAGGTCGCGTGGGTAATCAGCGCTCACTACAGTCTTCCTTATTATTCGTGTTGACAGTCGATCGGCCACATCTGGCTTCACTGCGATGGCCTGATTGTATACAACTTAATAAACACTTTGTAAGCCTGATTTTTTGCTTTTTTAACATGAATTGTGCTCGATGTGTACAAGCAAGAAACCTGCCTGATCGGTCATGCCGTGAATATAAAGTCGTGGAGAGGGGCGTCGTTGACAGGAAATCGCTGTGAGGCCGCGTGAACCGGGGCCTGCGTAAATGTGTGATTTTAATTGTGTACAATTTTTTTGATAAATGTCTTAATCATGGCTTCGCTGGTGCCCAATCGTGCTCCATACGGGTGCAGCGGCCCTTTTTATCAACTGACACCGGGAGGCGCGAGGCCTGCACGATCGACGATTCGGCAGGCGCGCAGAATCAATGGGACGTTTGACCACTCACGTTTTGGATGCCGCACACGGTTGCCCTGGCAGCTCGATCAAGGTCGAGTTGTTTCGGGTTGAAGGTTCACAGTTGGAACTGGTTGCCACGGCCCTGACCAACAGCGACGGTCGTTGCGACGCGCCGCTGCTGGAGGGTGATAATTACCGCTCCGGGGTCTACCAGGTGCAGTTCAGTGCCGGCGATTACTACCGCGCCCGCGGTGTGCAATTGCCAGAACCGGCCTTTCTGGATGTTGTGGTACTGCGCTTCGGTATTGATGCCGAACAAGCGCACTACCACGTACCGTTGTTGATTTCCCCTTACAGCTATTCCACGTATCGCGGAAGCTAGTTTCACCCTGCGCATGTGGTTTTTTGCCCGCTCACACTGCGGGCTTTTTTTATTTCACGGCCCAATCATTCGTATGCCTTGAACACGCACCAGTACGCGTATCGGGCAGCGCCAGGCAGGGTCCAGACTGTCGCGCGCTTCGAGTTGGAATTCCCCCCAGTATTCGCCCATGCGCAAAGAGCCATTGTCACTCAGGTGGTACTCCAGGGTGAAAAACAGACTGGATCCCTCAGGGCAAGGCTGGTTGTTATTCATTGGGCTTTTAGCGCACCCGCCTATAGATCTGGAGGCTCTGAGTTTAACGCTCGTTTGGGCGCCTGAAGGCCCTGTCACGCTAACGTTCAGCAAGGTGAAATTTTGATCCTCGGCCCGATCAGTCAACTGGGTGGGGCCGACTCCCGAATTTAAGGCAACGACACCGGATTGGCTGAGTGCAGGTCGGGGAATCTTGATTTGAGCAGCGCTTAGAGGGCTGTTATCTGTGCTGAGTCGCGAGAGCACCATCAATTCTGTAGTGCTTTGATTCAACGGCTGCCATGTGCTGTTGAGCAGGGTGAAAACCACAGAGTCATTGTTACGTAATGCATAGCGAGCGCCTTCCGGGGCCACGATGTCGGCAGGCAATTGGGCGGAAGAAACCGCATGGATAACGGCATGTTCAGGCGTATTGGCCGGTAGCAGGACTTCTCGCGAATAGTGTCGATTCGACATCTTAAACGCGAGGGTTGGGTAGCGTGATGTGAGTGCGTGCACAGTATGGCGATCTGACTGGGTCGGATTCTCCACGGGGGAATGTAGTTTCCACCGCCGCAGTGCACCGTCATAGATAAAGAAAAAACAAAGGCCATTACTTAATGGCAGGTGCTCAACATTCAGGTCCAGATTGCTGCCATTGATAAGCGTGACGCGTTGGGCCGTTGACGTGATAACGATCGTGTCATTGTGTGATGCACTGCTGGAGAAGAATACTTCCCGGCACCATTGACCATCGTGGAGCACTATCGTCAGTGCCCGGTGCTCGCCGGGCATAATCCCTTTAACAAAATGACTGCTATCGGGGCTTAATTGCACCGCTGGCCTTAATGCAGCCACCTTTATCAGATTGGCATGTCGGCAATTACCCACGATGTAGCTTCTTAATGTCCAGTCCGTATTGATTATTCTAAATGTTTGAATGTAGCTGTTGATATCCTTCGAGGCGAACCATTGACCGACTTTGTCGGAGAAATCATCGGGTGTGGGTGGGAATTTATTATATTTTGCGCATTGGATGGAGCGTAATTCTCCCTCGGGTATGGTCTCCTGCGCGACGCTGTCCATGAACGTTTTCAACGCATCGGTCGAAGGGGAGAAGTCACCTTTCCAACGCTGATTGACACCCCCCCAAAATAGCGCGTCGCGCAGGCCTCTGTTATAGGCAATTACCGTATTCATGGGGCCTCTGGATTGAATCTGTTTTAGCGTAAAGGATCTGTAATGCGCAGGAATGAGCGCGTCAGTTCCCAGAGTCGTTTTAATAAGCGTAGCCAGTTCGGCATGTGCATCAGGGGTGAAATGTTCAAAGGTGTGGAAGTCCAGAATAACCAGTTCTTTGCCACCGGTGCGCTGGTGGAAACTGTTCAGTGCATCCAGAATGTCTCTTTTAATATTTCTTCCGGACCTTATGTGGTGAACCAGTAAGAAACGCTCTTGCTGCGTGCGTGCGGTCGGGTCGAACTCCACGCGCAAATCCAGAACGCGAACACCCCGGATAAGTTGGTTGAAGGGAGAATAATCTTGGCAGGTTCCGAAACTGGACGTATATAAAGCCTCACTGTCGACGCCCGAATTATGAGTGCCTGGCAATATAAGGTCTTCGATTCTTAAGTTCTGAATATCTGGCGTTTCTGAAATCCAGCGGTCCCAGCGATCAAGTTCAGTAATTTGAACACTTTGTGGTGTCATGGTTTCGCACGTCCTTGTGGAGAGAAAAACCATCATGGAAATGCGTGAGCGATTGCTCAACTGCCAATATGTAAGTTTGACGTGATTATAAGTCACAGCATATGTATTGCACGGTTAACGAAAAAAACCGTCGGGTTCAGGAAGGAGGGCACAAGCCAGACAATCTATGTTCTGGCTTGTTTGAAGTACTTAATGAATCAGCGGCTCAACAGTGACGCTGTTCCCGCGATACTGAACAGCCCTGCACTGACCCGGTTGAACCAGCTTTGGCCCTTGCCGCTGCGCAAGTACGACGCAGCCCCGTGGGCGCCCAGGCCATAGGCCAGTTTGCAAAGCAAGTCGAGTACGGTCCAGGTCGCAATCATCACCAACAACTGATTAAGGAACGGCAAGTCGGGATTGAGAAATTGCGGCAGAAAGGCGGCAAAAAACAGGATGTCTTTCGGGTTGCTCGCACCCAGCACAAACGCGCGCCCGAACAGTGCACTGAAGCGTGGCTTAGGGGCGGCTTCAGGCACAGTGGCTACTTGTGCGGGCTGGCGCGACTGCTTCCAGCTTTGCCACGCGAGGTAGAACAGGTAGAGCGCGCCCACGATCTTAAGCGCGCTGAACAGTTGCTCCGAGGCCAGTAGCAATGCGCCCAACCCCAGCGCCGATGCGCTCAACAGGCAAATCGAGGCGAATACCCCGCCCAAAAAGGCCGGGTATGAACGGCGCAGGCCGTAGTTCAAGCTGTTGCTGATCATCAATAACGACAACGGCCCCGGAATCAGGATTACCACTAATGCCGCGCTGCTGAACAGCAGCCAGGTTTCCAGACTCATCACTTCCTCCATGTCACATGCGCCCCGCACAGCGGCGGGGCAGGTTGATATCACCCCGTTTACAGGTAAATAAACTTGGCGACGAAAATGGCGCACAGCACCCACAGGCTGATAGAGATTTCACGGTACTTGCCCGTACCGGCCTTGAGTGCCACGTAGCTGATGAAGCCCAGGGCAATGCCATCCGCTACTGAAAAGGTCAAAGGCATCATGATCATCGTCACGATGGCCGGAATGCAGTCAGTCGGCTCGTCCCAATTGATGTGTTGCATGCCGCCTACCATCAGCATGGCGACGTAGATCAGCGCACCGGCTGTGGCATACGCGGGGATCATGCCTGCCAGTGGGGCGAAAAACATGGCGGCAACAAACAGCACGCCCACGGTCACGGCTGTGAGTCCGGTACGTCCGCCTGCCGCCACGCCGGCAGCACTTTCAACGTAACTGGTGACGGGGGGGACGCCCACCACGGCCCCGAAGACGCTGGAGGCGCTGTCGGCCTTGAGCGCGCGGGACAGGTTTTCGATTTTGCCGTCAGCGTTCACCAGCCCGGCGCGTTGGGCCACGCCCATCAACGTGCCCGCAGTGTCAAACATGTGCACAAACAAAAAGGCCAGCACCACGCTGATCATGCTGATATTGAACACACCCTTGAGGTCCATGGCCATCCAGGTCGGCGCCAGGCTCGGTGGGGCAGAGAGAATGCCGTTGTAATGCACCAGATCCAGCCCCCAGCCGGCCAGCGTCACGGCGATAATGCTGATCAGGATCGCGCCAAACACGCGGTGATAACTGAGCACGGCAATCATCAAGAAGCACACGGCGGCCAGTAGCGGCGCGGGGTCACGCAAGGACCCAAGTTTGATCAGGGTCGCCGGGCTATCGACAATAATGCCCGAGGTTTTCAGGCCAATTAGGCCCAGAAACAGGCCGACGCCGGCACCCATGGCGTAGCGCAGGCTAACGGGAATGCTATTGAGCAGCCATTCGCGGACGCGCGACAGGGTCAAAATCAGAAAAAGTACCCCGGACACGAACACGGCGCCCAGCGCGGTTTCCCAGCTGTAGCCCATGGTCCCGACCACGGTGTAGGTGAAAAACGCATTCAAGCCCATCCCTGGGGCTAGGCCTACAGGCCAGTTGGCATACAGGCCCATGAGCAGGCTACCGAGTGCGGCAGCAATGCAGGTGGCGACAAAGGCCGCGCCATGGTTGATGCCAGCGTCAGCCATGATGTTGGGGTTGACGAAGATGATGTACGCCATGGTGATAAACGTGGTCAGCCCGGCGATCAATTCCGTTTTGACTGTGGTGCCATGCAGCGACAGTTTGAACAGGCGTTCTAGCCAGCCACGTTGAATGGGCGGCGATAGATCCAGGGCAGGGGCGTGCGGTTTAGGGCTGTCCACAGTGATTTCCTCAGGCTTTTATTGTTTTTGAGTGCGCTGGTTGAGGCAAATGACGCAAGAAACAACAGCTTCCTGACTGAAGGGTCAAGAAAGTGCGTGAGGTGAATTATGCTTTTGTATACAAATAAAGCAAATAATGTTTTCAGAATTGTGCGGGGGATTGAGCGGGCAGGTGTGGGGTCGCGATGACTCAGGCCCGGGTTTGACCCAACGCATGATTGATGGCCAGCCATCCATTAACGGCGTCTTCACCCTCTTGGGCGAAGACACGCTGCAAAAGTTTGACTTGTTCGCGACGCAAATTTCTTTCAAAACGCACACCGTCCGGGGTCAGTTCCAGCAGACGTTTGCGTTTGTCGGTTTCGGGCGCGACGCTGCGGACCAGGTTCATTTCAATCAACTGACGCAATGGCGTGTTCAATGCTTGCTTGCTGACCCCTAGCAGGGTCAACAGCTCTTTGACGCTCACGCCGGGGTAATGGGCGATAAAAAACACGATGCGCTGATGCACCCGGCTCAGCCCGCGACGCGCCAGCATTTCATCCGCCTTGGCGGTAAATGCTTGATAGCCAAAGAAGAAGGCTTGCATGGCGGCACGCTGGGTGGTCGGATTTTTAAGGTCAAGCATATTGACGTATCTAGGCTGCGCGGCGTAATTTCGGTCAAGCAGTTTGACTTATTTCTAATTACTTCCGCTACCGGTGATCTGTATGGCCTTCTCCGAACGTGTTTCCCGCCTGAAAAGTTCTTTGATTCGCGAAATTCTGGCTGCGGCCCAACGTCCGGAAGTCATGTCGTTTGCAGGCGGTCTACCGGCTGAAGCAATGCTGCCCAAAGTCGACTGGGCCGACATGCCGGCCTCGATGGGGCAATACGGCATGAGCGAAGGCGAGCCGGCGCTGCGTGAAGTGCTGGCGGCCGAAGCGCGTGCCTTGGGCGTTGACTGCGACGCCAGCCAGGTCATGGTGCTCAGCGGTTCGCAGCAAGCCCTTGATCTGGCGGCCAAGCTGTACATCGACAAGGGCACTGAAATCATGCTCGAAGCGCCGACCTATCTGGCGGCCTTGCAGATCTTTCAATTGTTCGGCGCGCAGTGCCTGACCTTTCCCTTGCAGGCTGACGGCCCCGATTTGGCGGCACTGCGCAGCGAGCTGGAAAAACACACCCCCGCCTTCATCTACCTGATCCCGACGTTCCAGAACCCCTCGGCCGTGCGCTATAGCGAAGCCAAGCGCGATGCCGTAGCAGCGCTGCTGGATGAGTTCGGCGTGACATTGATTGAAGACGAACCCTACCGCGAGCTGAATTTCGACGGCGGCAGTGCCACACCGATTGTCAGCCGCTTGAAAAAGGCCAGCTGGATCTACACCGGTACGGTCTCCAAAACCCTGCTGCCGGGTCTGCGCGTGGGTTTCCTGATCGCCAGCCCAGATTTGTTCCCCCACTTGCTGCGCCTCAAGCAATCGGCGGACCTGCACACCAACCGTGTAGGGCAGTGGCAGGCGTTGCAGTGGATCGGCACTGAAAAGATGCGCAATCACTTGGCCGAACTGCGTGACTTTTACCGCGTGCGCCGCGATGGTTTTCAGTCTGCATTGCAAGAACACTTCGCGGACCTGGCCGACTGGCACGTGCCGCAGGGCGGGTTGTTCTTCTGGCTGACCCTCAAGCAGCCGCTCGACACCCGCACCTTGCTCAAACCGGCGCTGGACCAGAATGTCGCGTTCATGCCGGGTGAACCGTTCTTTGCCGAGCCTGACCAAAACATCGGTAGCTTGCGTTTGAACTTCAGCCACATCGATCCGGAGCGTTTGCACGAGGGCCTCAAGCGTCTGGCCAACGTCATTCGTCAAGCACAGGCCGCCGAGGCGGCATAGAGGGTTCGGGATGCTTAAGGTTTATGGCGATTACAACTCGGGCAACTGCTACAAAATCAAGCTGATGCTGCACCTGTTGGGGCTTGAGTACGAGTGGCAGTCAGTGGACATCCTCAATGGGGAGACTGAAACCCCGGCGTTCCTGGCGAAAAACCCCAACGGCAAAGTGCCGGTCCTTGAGCTTGAGGACGGGACGTGCCTGTGGGAATCCAACGCGATCCTCAATTACCTCGCGGACGGTAGCGAGTTTCTGCCGACAGAGCCGCGTTTGCGCACCCAAGTGTTGCAGTGGCAGTTTTTCGAGCAGTACAGCCATGAACCCTACATCGCCGTGGCGCGCTTCATTCAGTTCTATCTGGGGCTGCCTCAGGCGCGTATTGAGGAATACCGCGCATTGCAAAAGCGCGGTTATAAAGCGCTGGACGTGATGGAGCAGCAACTGGCCCGCACCCCGTATCTGGTGGGTGAGCACTACTCGATTGCCGATGTGACGCTGTATGCCTACACCCACGTCGCGCATCAGGGTGGCTTTGATCTCGCGGCTTACCCGAGCATTCAAGCCTGGTTGGCACGCGTAGCCAGTCACCCGCGCCACGTGACCATGCTGGGTTAAACAACCGCGTACAAAAAAACCGGCCCTGTGCCGGTTTTTTTGTGCCCGTCGGGAGCCGCCGGTGTTGGCGTGTTACACGTTGGCGAAACGGTTGTTGAGGTAATCAATGATGACGTTGGACTCGTACATCCAGGTGGTCTTGCCATCTTCCTCGATACGCAAGCAAGGGACTTTGATTTTGCCGCCTTGTTCCAGCAGGGTTTGACGGTCCTGCTCGTTGTTTTTTGCATCCCGCAACGCGACCGGTACATTCAGGCGGCGCAACGTGCGACGGGTCTTCACGCAAAATGGGCACGCGTGGAACTGGTACAGGGTCAGGCCTTGGGCGGCTTGGTCGACCTGCGCCTGAGCGGTGGCGGGGCGCTGTTTTTTGCTGGGGCGGGTCAGGAAATCGCCAGCGATAATCAGCTGGCCCAGGCCTACGCGGAGCGCTTTGATAAACACAGTAATAGCCTCATGGGCAAGAAAGAAGGCCCGCAGCTTACCTGAAAACCGGGTGCGAAAAAAAACCGGCGATGAGCGCCGGTTTCTTCAGGGAGCGGATTTCACTTGATCAGGCTGAGAAACTCGCTGCGCGTGGCGGCATTGTCGCGAAACTCACCGAGCATCACAGACGTGATCATCGACGAGTTCTGCTTCTCGACACCGCGCATCATCATGCACATGTGCTTGGCTTCAATCACCACGGCCACGCCGAGTGCGCCAGTGACTTGCAACACTGCATCAGCAATCTGGCGGCTCAGGTTTTCCTGAATCTGCAAGCGGCGCGCATACATGTCCACGATACGTGCGACTTTCGAAAGCCCGAGCACTTTGCCACTCGGAATATAAGCCACATGTGCTTTGCCGATAAAAGGCAGCAAGTGGTGTTCGCACAGCGAATACAGCTCGATGTCCTTGACCAGTACCATTTCGCTGTTGTCCGAGCTGAACAGGGCACCGTTGGTGACTTCTTCCAGCGTTTGCTCGTAACCGCGGCAAAGGTACTGCATGGCCTTCGCTGCACGCTTTGGCGTGTCCAGCAGGCCTTCGCGCGAGACGTCTTCGCCAAGCTGACCGAGGATGGCGGTGTAGTTTTGTTCCAATGTCACAGGGCTATATTCCGTGCGGATTTCATCGTGGTACCTCATCGGGTTGTACCAAATTTGTACCAATCATGCTGTTGGCGAGTGTCCCGAGCTCGCTCCAGGGTGTACTGGAATTCAGCCATATTGCGGCAGTGGATCACACACTTTGTACGCGGTGGCCCAGATGATTGGCGATAAACGCAGGGTTCATGCCTGCCAGGGGGCACATGGTAGCCCAGGAGTGCGTGCAGGTGTATTGGCGGTGTGACCTGATTTTCATTTTGCGGGGGCGTACTACGTAATCGAAGGGTGTGAATGCGTAGAGCGAGGGAGAAAAGCTTCACGCATTCAGTGCAAACCCGCTGGAGTCCACTAATCTGGTGCATCAGGCGTTGATTGCCCCTCGCGCATGTTCGGGCTGTGTGGGGCCTGGAGCCGAGTGACGAGAGAATGACTCACAGGAGGATGCCCATGAAAAAACGAATAAAGGCCGGGCATATCCTTGCTCTGGTTGTGGTCGGGTTTGCTGTGTTCAGTTTTCTGATGATTAATTGGGATCAATCCCTGTAACCCTAAATGTCCAAGGTATGAGGTACGGCATGTCTGCTTGTTCTCATCTGCGCGCGGCGTGTTTCATCGAGCGTGAGGAACACCCTGTCTGCACCTGTCATTCGCCCCAGATCCAGGCATTTCATGATCGAATCATGACTGATTGTGCCCGCAAGCAAGCGTATGGCGGCACGGGTGCAAACCGCGTTCAATCCCCCGCGCCGATTCCACTGGGGCACCTCGCAGGTGCCGACGCCTCAATCAACCCCATGATCCGGCTCACCCGACTGCGCTTATTTGATGGCACGTCCACGCTTCGCGAGCACGTGGACGTCCTCATAAAGGGGGCGGCCATCGAGGCGATAGTGCCGGCAGGGACGTCGATTGAGGACGCGGTTGTCATTGATTGCCGAGGACTGGTGCTCATCCCCGGGCTGATTGACGCGCATTGGCACACCACCTTGGCAGGCATCACCCAGATGGATGCGATGACAGCCGATCCTGCTTATGTGCACCTGGTCGCTGCACGTGAGGCCGAGGACACCTTGATGCGCGGTTTTACATCTGTACGCGACCCGGGTGGGCCTGCATTCGCATTGAAACGTGCAATCGACGAGGGGATTGTGGTGGGCCCCCGTATTTACCCTTCAGGTGCCATGATTTCGCAGACTTCGGGCCATGGCGATTTCAGGCAGCGGTCGGAAGTGCCACGCAGTGGTTTGACCCCTGTCAGCGTTGCCGAACAGATGGGCGCCGCCTCGATAGCAGATGGCGATTCAGAAGTACTCCGGCGTGTGCGTGAGCAACTCATGCTCGGCGCGTCGCAGATAAAGCTCATGGCGGGCGGCGGGGTGGCATCCTTTCACGATCCTCTGGACAGCACTCAGTTTCTGGAGTCGGAATTGCGCATGGCGGTTGAGGCCGCTGCGGACTGGGGGACGTATGTCATGGTGCATGCCTACACGCCGCGCAGTATTCAGCGCGCCATACGGGCCGGGGTTAAATCCATCGAGCACGGACAGCTCGCGGATGAGGACACCGTGCGAATGATGGCCGATCACGACATTTGGTGGAGCCTTCAGCCTTTTCTTCAGGATGAGGATGCCAATGTGTACCCCGACCCGGCGCGTCGGGAATCACAGCGGGTGGTGGCCACCGGGACACTGCGTGCTTATGAATGGGCGCAGCGGTTTAATATCAAAACGGCGTGGGGAACGGATGTGTTGTTCAATCCGCAAAATACCGTCACCCAGGGCAGGCAACTTGCAAAAATGACCCGCTTTTATGCGCCGCATGACGTGCTGAACATGGCAACGCGCGACAATGCTGCGCTGCTGGGCATGTCGGGAGCGCGTAATCCTTATCCTGGCAAGTTGGGCTGTATTGAAGTGGGTGCATTGGCCGATTTGTTAATCGTCGATGGCGATCCCACCGTGAGCCTGGATTTTTTGAAGACGCCGCAAACCAGCATCAAATTGATTATGAAAGGCGGAAAGTTATACAAAAAAAACGTTTAGGGCATCGGGCCTGGGTGCGTGGTGTGTCGCGCTTGCGGCCCTTTTGTTGAGCGCCTACTCGTCGCGGCCTTCCATCATGGTGCGCTTGAGCATGACGTAAACCGCACCTGCGCCGCCGTGTTTGGCCTGGCACGAACAAAAGCCCAGTACTTTGCTGTGCTGGCGCAACCACGTGTTGACGTGGCTTTTGATCATGGGGCGTTTGCCGTCAAGGCGCACCGCTTTGCCGTGGGTGACGCGCACGCAGCGCACTTCAAGCTGGGTCGCTTCGGCCAAAAAGGCCCACAACGTTTCGCGGGCTTTTTCGACCGTCATGCCGTGCAGGTCAAGGCTGCCTTCAAAGCTGATCTGGCCCAGTTTGAGCTTACGCATCTGGCTTTCTTGCACGCCGTCTCGCGACCAGTGCAAGTGGTCTTCAGGCCCGACATCGATCACAAACTGATCGGACAAACCGTCAATGATCGTTTCATTGCTGCGCACAATCGCGTGTTGGCGCAACTTGGCCAGTTGCGCCCGGTCGGCTTTGGGTTTGCCTGTGTCAGCGCGATCGTGCTTGATCGGCTTAACGCCGCGGATCTCGTTTTTGAACAGGGAAAAATCGTCGTCTTGCATGTCAGCCTCCGCGAAGGGCCGCTAGTTTACCCAAGTCGACACCCTGCGTGCGGCAGATCTGGCCTAATCGTGCTTTTTCATCAAGTGTGCAGACATACTCAACCCGAGCGGTTGGCGCATGTAGCGACGGCGTCGACGCCACATCCAGATCCCCAACCAGGTGACCAACAGGCCCAGCCCCGTGATCAAGGCAGCGCCCGCCGGGCTGGCGTTGAGCTCACCCAGCGCCGGTGAGTGCCCGATCAGGCTTGCCATGCCGGTCAGTGCCATCAGCAAGCCACATACCGTGATCAGCGCAGCAATCGTCAGTACGACGCGAGAACGCCAGTTGCTGGGGCTTTTGGGGCGTAAACGTCGCGCATCAAAACCATCGGAGATCTTCATTCCGATCTTTCCTTAAAGAGTATCGGGCCTTCGACAGGGAGAGTCGCATCTTGTTCCTGAGTGGGATAGGAAATAGATGTTATACGTGTAGGAAAGGAGGCTTACAGATAGGCGGTCAGCATCCGCCGCCTATCAGCAGAACGTCAGATCAAATCAGATCAAGCGTGCGGGCAAGGGTGGCGAAGTTGTCATTCATGATGGCCATTTCGGTGCGTTGCACGTCGGCGGCCGGGATGATGCCGTCGCGGGTCGGCAGGTCGCGGGTGGCGCAGGCGTCCTCCACCAGGGTGCAGCGAAAGCCGTAGTCCTTGGCCGCCCGCACCGTGGTGCTGACGCTGGAATGACTCATGAAGCCGCAGACGATCACGTCCAGAGACCCCAGGTTCTCGAGCGCTTTTTGCAAACCGGTGTCGTTGAACGCATTGGGCATGCGTTTTTCGATAATGACCTCGTCACCTTGCGGCTCCAGGCCTTTGATGAATTCACCGCGCTCGCCTTGCGGGTCAAACATGCCGCCAACCGTGCCCAAATGGCGAATATGAACCACGGGGCGTTTGGCTTTGCGGGCGGCGTCCAGCAGAAGCGCGATGTTGGCGGTGGCAGCGGGCATGCCGGACAAGGCCAGCGGACCGCTCAGGTACTCGTTTTGCGCATCGATGATCAGCAGGCTGGCATTGGTCAGAGTGGCGGCGGCATAACCACGTCCAGTCAGTTGAAACATCGTTTTTAAAGCAGGCATTCGGGGCTCCTTTGAGTGGGGCTTTTGCGACATTCTCCACTGGCGGAGCGTTTATGTGAATGGCCATTCTTGAAAGCAGCGTGGTTGCTGGGCTGTAGCCAAGTCAATAGCTACATTCCCGGCCACGCAATGTGCAAAACAGGGCAAGGTTGGGTGTGGAGACGGGCAATTGCGCAAGTACGTTCGACCGCCGGGCACAACTTTGGCCGCGCCGTGTTTTGGCTGATAGAATCGTCGGTCGATTTTGAGGAGTAAGTCCGTTGATCACTTCCCGTCTGCGCACACTGCGCGACCATATTCGTTGGGCCGTCAGCCATTTTCATGGGGAAGAGCTGTTCTTCGGTCATGGCACCGATAACGCGTGGGACGAAGCCCGCCAACTGGTGCTGGGTGCGTTGAACCTGCCGTGGGAAATCGCTGACAGCTACCTGGACTGCCGTCTTGAAGACGACGAGCTGGTCAACCTGCAACATTTGTTGAAGCGTCGTATTGAAGAGCGCGTACCGACCGCTTACTTGTTGGGCGAGGCCTGGTTTTGCGGAATGTCTTTCATCGTCGACGAGCGCGTCCTGATCCCGCGCTCGCCGATTGGCGAGTTGATTGAAAAACGGTTTGAGCCATGGCTGGCAGCCGAACCTGCGCGCATTCTGGATCTGTGCACGGGCTCGGGCTGTATCGGCATCGCTTGCGCCTATGAGTTTCAAAAAGCGGAAGTGGTGCTGGCGGATCTATCGTTCGAAGCCCTTGAAGTGGCTAATCAGAACATTGAACGTCACGGCGTCGATGAGCGTGTCTACACCGTTCAGGGCGATGGCTTCGACGGCCTGCCGGGTCAGCGCTTCGACCTGATTGTGTCCAACCCGCCGTATGTGGATGCGGAAGATTTCGCTGACATGCCAGCGGAATACCAGCACGAACCCGAGCTTGGGTTGGCATGCGGAGACGATGGCCTGAATCTGGTGCGGCGCATGCTGGCCGAGGCTGCCGATCACTTGACCGAAAAAGGCCTGTTGATCGTGGAAGTGGGCAACAGCCAGGTTCACGTTGAATCGCTGTACCCGGAAGTGGATTTTGCCTGGCTCGACTTTGAGCGCGGCGGTCACGGCGTGTTCATGCTTACTGCCGAACAGTGCCGCGATCATCAGGCGTTGTTCGCCTCGCGGGTGTAACCCGGCCCAAGGGTTGCTGGCGGCATCAGGCGGGGTGTTTCCCCGCCGATGTGGCCGGCATTCACAGGGTGTGCTCAGCGGTGTGTTGCAATCCAGATCAACAGCCCCGCCTGAAACACCGCGAAGGCCACCAGGCAGGTGATGGTGAAACGCAACCCCGTGTCTTCGCGCTGGAACTTGCTGACTTTCTCTTCTTTCTCCCGCAGTTTGACTTCCTGTTCCTGCAAGGTTTGCTCGGCCTGTTGCAGCATTTGTGCGGCTTCAAGGATTTCCACGAACTGCACTTTTTCAGTGTTCCAGTTGTTCAGCAACTCGCCCACCTGTACGTCTTCGATGCTGGCTTTCAAATGCTGGGCATCGGCATACACCACATCAAATCCATGCATGCGTAAAAAATGGTCACGACGCAGACGCGTGTCTTCGTTCAGCGCGTCTTTGCTGGCCAGCGGCATGCCGTCGACGCGGTATTTCGACCATTTTTTCTGGCTCCACAAAATGCCTTGGGCCATGAGGAAGCGGCCGATGCCGCGGTTCCACGGCTCCACTTGCAGGCCACTGTCAGGGCTGATGCTGACACGCTGGGTCTCATGGTTGACCCAGATGTCGAGCTGGTTTTGTTCTTTGCGCACGCGTTGCCCCGGCAACAGGATGCTCATGCGTAACAGGCTGTGTTCTTTGTTATGGCGCTCGGCATAGCCGAACTGCACGAAGCGCAGCGGCCGTCCGCCGGTGTTACGGTCCGTTTGCAGGGGGGCAAGCCGCAGCATTTTGAACTGCTCGGGTTGCACCTCTGCCCACGGCAATGGCGGCGCTTGTGGGGGCGCCGGCTCTTGAGTTTCAGCGGGTTTTTGTGGGGTGTCGGTCATAACGGCAAAATCCTGTGCAAGCCCGGTATGCCGGCAAAGCAAAGGCTGCCGACATAAACGTATCGGCCGTTATGCGCAGGACTGGAGGGCGGTCGGCTCAGCGATCGATGACTTTAGTGACAAAGCGCACAATTTTGTCACCCAGTTCGCTGGATAATCGCTGGTTGGGGTCGTTGTAAGACTGCACTTGACGCTTGATGTCCATCGGGACGATGCGCATCACATGGTTCATGCCGTCGATCAGTGCCAGATCGGCATCAGGCTTGGCCACCTTTAGCAGGCGCGCATCGTTGACGTCGACCTGAATGTCATGGGTGCCCTGAATAATCAACGCAGGCATTTTCAGTGCGGCGAATGCCTTGGCCGGGTCGTAGCGCAACAGGCTGATCAGGTAGGGCTGCACGCTGGGACGGAAAATCACGTGCAGGGCTTCAGGCACGTTGTCGTCAGTGCGTCCGCTTTCGAGGGCGTGAATCAGTTCGAAGCTACGTTGCAGCAAGGCAGGGGGCATATTGTTGCGTTGCAATTGTTCGCGCAACACCTGGCCCACAGGCCGCGCCGTGCCGGCAATGGAGATGACCCCAGCGGCGTCCATGCCGGGTGCCGCGAGGCTGGCAATCAGTGCGCCTTCGCTGTGCCCGAGTATAAATACATCGGCAAAGCGAGGATCGGCCTTGAGCTTGTTGCCCCAGGCCACAGCGTCGGTCACGTATTGGTCAAGGTTGAGGGTGCGCTCGTCAGGGGCGGCGGGCCGGCTTTCGGCGATCCCGCGCTTGTCGAAACGCACGCTGGCAATATTGTTTTGCGCAAGGTGCCACGCCAGTTTCTTCAGGCTGTCATTGCGACCGCCCTGGGTATTGTTGCCGTTGCGGTCAGTGGGCCCCGAACCGGCAATGATCAGTACCACGGGCACCGGCTTGTCGCTTTTGGGCAAAACCAGCGAGCCATACAGCGTGCCGGTGGGCGTGTTCAGCTCGATAGGGCGCAACAGCACCGAGGGGGCAGCGGCAGTTGCCACGCCACTGAAAAGGGTGAGTACCACTAGCAGAATCCTGAGCATCATTTCGCCATCTATAACGGAGTGCCGGTTGGACAAACCCGGATGAATAAGGTTCGAGGATGAACTACTGGGGCAGCCTGCGTATACTGGCGCGCTTAGTTATCCCGGCTGAGTCCGATCGGCTGATTTTCACGGAGCGTCCTGCATGTCCGGCAATACCTACGGCAAGCTGTTCACTGTCACCACCGCTGGCGAAAGCCATGGCCCGGCGTTGGTCGCCATTGTCGATGGCTGCCCGCCAGGGCTTGAGCTGTCCCTTGAAGATTTGCAGCGTGACCTGGACCGCCGCAAGCCGGGCACCAGTCGCCACACCACGCAGCGTCAGGAAGCAGACGAAGTCGAAATCCTCTCCGGCGTTTTTGAAGGCCGCACCACCGGCTGCGCCATTGGCCTGCTGATCCGTAACACCGACCAGAAGTCCAAGGACTACTCGGCGATCAAAGACCTGTTTCGACCGGCCCATGCCGATTACACCTATCACCACAAGTATGGCGAGCGCGACTACCGTGGCGGTGGCCGCAGTTCGGCCCGCGAAACCGCCATGCGCGTGGCTGCCGGTGCTATCGCCAAGAAGTACCTGGCCACCCAGGGCATTGTGATTCGCGGCTACATGAGCCAACTGGGTCCGATTGAAATCCCGTTCAAAACCTGGGATTGCGTTGAAGAAAACGCCTTCTTCAGCCCTGACCCGGACAAGGTGCCCGAGCTGGAAGCCTATATGGATCAGTTGCGCCGCGATCAGGACTCGGTCGGGGCTAAAATCACCGTCGTGGCTGAAGGGGTAATTCCGGGCTTGGGCGAGCCGATCTTTGACCGTCTGGATGCTGAGCTGGCCCATGCATTGATGAGTATCAACGCCGTGAAGGGCATTGAAATTGGCGCCGGGTTTGCCAGCGTCGCCCAGCGTGGCACCGAACACCGCGACGAGATGACGCCTGAAGGGTTCCTCAGCAACAATGCCGGGGGCATTCTGGGCGGCATTTCCTCCGGCCAGCCCATCGTCGCGCATTTGGCCCTCAAACCGACGTCGAGCATTACCACGCCGGGCCGTTCGATTGACGTGCACGGCAACCCGGTGGATGTCATCACCAAAGGCCGTCACGACCCCTGTGTTGGCATCCGCGCCACGCCCATCGCAGAAGCAATGATGGCCATTGTGTTGATGGACCATTTGTTGCGTCATCGTGGGCAGAACGCCGACGTGCGTGTCAGCACGCCTGTGTTGGGCCAGTTGTAATGCCGGAACTGTTGAGCGCCACGGTCTGACGACGGTGGCGACACTTCCTTACTGGCGACTGTCCGGTTTCTATCTTTTCTATTTCGCGTTACTGGGCGCCACGGCGCCTTTTTTGGCGTTGTATTTCCATTACCTCGGTTTCTCCAGCGCGCGCATTGGCGAGCTGGTGGCGATCCCCATGCTGATGCGCTGCGTAGCCCCCAATCTATGGGGCTGGCTGGGGGACTACACGGGCCAGCGCCTGTTGATCGTGCGCGTGGGTGCACTCTGTACCTTGCTCAGCTTTGCACTGATTTTTGTCAGCAAGAGTTATGCCTGGCTGGCGCTGGTCATGGCCCTGCATGCGTTCTTCTGGCACGCAGTGCTGCCGCAATTTGAAGTCATCACCTTTGCTCATCTGCGTGAGCAACCCGAGCGCTATAGCCAGATCCGCTTGTGGGGGTCAGTGGGTTTCATCCTGACGGTGGTGATTCTGGGGCGGGTGTTTGACGGCCTAAGCCTGGATGTGTACCCGGTGACGCTGATCGTGGTGATGGCCGGGATTGTGCTGTGCAGCCTCTGGGTACCCAATGCGCAACCGTCCAGCGCCGGCCGCACGCCGTTGGCTGGCGGTTTTTTGAAGCAGTTGCGCAGCCCCGGGGTACTGGCCTTTTATGCCTGTGTGGCGCTGATGCAATTAAGCCATGGCCCGTATTACACCTTCCTGACCCTGCACCTTGAGTCGCTGGGCTACAGCCGTGGAATTATCGGGCTGCTGTGGGCGCTGGGTGTCGTGGCCGAAGTGCTGATGTTCATGGCCATGCGCCGGATCCTGTTGCGTTTTTCGGTACGCCGTGTGCTGCTGTTCAGTTTTTTGCTGGCTGGCGCACGCTGGCTGTTGCTGGGCTCGTTTGCGCAATACCTTTGGTTGCTGTTGCTCGCGCAGGTTCTGCATGCCGCGACCTTCGGCAGTTTTCATGCGGCGGCCATGACCTTTGTGCAGCGCAGTTTCGGGCCGGGCCAGCAAGGGCAGGGGCAGGCACTCTACGCGACGCTGGCCGGTATCGGAGGGGCCGCAGGCGCGCTCTACGCCGGGTACAGCTGGAACAGCCTCGGCCCGACTATCACCTTTAGTATGGCCAGCGTCGCAGCGCTGGCCGCAGCCGTTATCATTGCCACTCGACTGCAAGAGGACAGGCCATGAGCCTTACCCGTGAACACCTGAGCCTGGAAATCATCGAAGCCGGGCGCTTTTTATATGGCCGCGGTTGGTCCCCAGCCACCAGCAGCAACTATTCCACCCGGCTCTCGGCAAGCGAAGCGCTGCTGACCGTATCAGGTAAACACAAAGGCCAGTTGGGCCTTGACGATGTACTGGCGACAGATATGGCGGGCAACAGCCTCGAACCCGGTAAAAAACCGTCTGCCGAAACCTTGCTGCACACTCAGTTGTATAACTGGCGACCGGAGATTGGTGCGGTGCTGCATACCCACTCGGTGAATGCGACCGTGCTCTCGCGCTTGACGCCCGGCGACAGCATCACGTTTGAAGATTACGAACTGCAAAAGGCGTTCAGTGGGGTTTCGACTCACGCCTCACGTGTGCGGGTGCCGATCTTCGATAACGATCAGGACATTCCCCGCCTGGCCGGTAACGTTCAGCCTTGGCTGGATGCGCATCCGGACTGTGTGGGTTACCTGATTCGCGGGCATGGGCTCTACACCTGGGGGCCTTGCATGAGCGACGCCCTGCGCCAGATCGAAGCCTTTGAGTTTTTATTTGAATGTGAACTGAAAACCCGCGCCGTGCTCCACCGTTGATGCGACGTCGCCCATTAGCGCCGTCCCCCAGATTTGAACGGCACGCCGAACGGTTTGTAAAAGCTGTGCGCGTGCCGCAGCCGAGGAATTACACCCTATGAGCAGTCTGTCCGTTTATCACGTTTCAAGCCCTGAGCTGCCGAACAAAGTGTTGACCCACTTTGATGACATCGCCGCCACGCTCGCCGAGCAGGGCGTGCGATTCGACCGCTGGAAAGCGGCGGCGCCTATTCAGCCGGGTGCCAGTCAGGACGAGGTGATCAGCGCCTATCGTCCGCAGATCGATCAGTTGATGAGCGAGCGGGGGTACATCACCGTCGATGTGATCAGCCTCAACAGCGATCATCCGCAAAAAGCAGAACTGCGCGCAAAATTCCTCGATGAGCACCGCCATGCTGAAGATGAGGTTCGCTTTTTCGTTGCCGGACGTGGCCTGTTTACCCTGCACATCAATGACTATGTGTACGCGGTGTTGTGCGAAAAGAATGACCTGATTTCGGTCCCGGCAGGCACGCCGCACTGGTTCGACATGGGTGAACACCCGCATTTTGTCGCGATCCGCCTGTTCAATAACCCCGAAGGCTGGGTTGCGAACTTTACCGGTGAAGACATCGCCAGCCGCTTTCCGCGCCTCGAAGATTAAGGAGTTCGCATGCCCATCAAAGCCATCCTGACCGATATTGAAGGCACCACCAGTGCAGTGAGTTTCGTCTTCGACGTGTTGTTTCCCTACGCGGCCAAACACCTGCCTGCCTTCATTCGCGAGCACGCAGAAGACCCGGATGTCGCGATGCAGCTGGGGGCTGTGCGTCTGGACAGCGGGGAGCCCGAGGCCGACGTGGAACGGGTGATTGAAATCCTGCAGCAGTGGATCGCCGAGGATCGCAAGGCCACGCCGCTTAAAGCGTTGCAAGGGATGATCTGGAAGCAGGGCTATGAAGCGGGCGAGCTGAAGGGGCACGTTTACCCTGACGCCGTAGCGGCGCTCAAGGCCTGGCACGATCAGGGGTACGCGCTGTACGTCTATTCGTCGGGTTCGATTCAGGCGCAGAAATTAATTTTTGGCTGCTCGGAGGCGGGCGACCTGACCCCGCTGTTCAGCGGGTACTTCGACACCACGTCGGGGCCCAAACGTGAGGCGCAATCGTATCGCCACATTACCGAAGCCATTGGCTGCCCGGCGGGGAAAATTCTGTTTCTCTCCGACATCGTCGAAGAGTTGAATGCCGCGCAAGAGGCAGGCATGCAAACGTGCGGCCTGGCGCGTGACGGTGGCGAGCTGACGGGACATAAAACAGTGCGTAGTTTTGCCGAGATCGACCCGCCAAAGGTCTGAAGACGAGCGGGGCAATAAAAGCGAGGCAATAAAAAGCCAGCAGGCGCTTTGTTAGCGTGTGCTGGCTTTTTAAGTTCTGAGGGGGACTCAGGCGTTGTGGTACGTCGGCAGAGCAAAGCGGTTCTGGCTTTGCAACAGCGAAATCGTTGGCAATTCACTGGCCTGGCCCGCGAGGTCACGGCGAATCGCGCTGATCACCCACGTCAGTTGCTCGGCTGTGTGCAGTTGAGCGTAAGAAATAGAGCGCTGGGTCTGCTTGCCATCACTGTCACACAGCGTCAGCAACACACCGCCATCCGGGCGGGCTTTGGTGGTGACGGTGTAGTTCGAGAACAGCGATGCGAATTTTTCTTGAATCATGCTCATGTCTTTCAGCTCCATTAGCTCATGAAGGGCTTGCATGGAGTAGGTATTGCAGTGATTGTGCCACTATCGATATTTTATAAATTCCTTATAAATCAATAGGTTGGGATTGTGTCAAAAACTGCTCGTCGTGCATTCTGCATGAATGGCCATCGTGCATCCTGCATTTTGCCCAATTTCTGAAGGGGTAACCCGATTCAGATTTTTGCTGAAGGGAAAATGACGGCTGATAATTTTTGCCTATCGCTGCTTTGCGTAAAAAAGGGATGACACACCCGGCACGTCTCAGGAAACTACATTCTTTTTGTAGCGCATCTGGAGCCTCAAATGTCAGACACCACCCCAGCAGATCAACCCCGGCAGATGACCCCGGAAGAAGCAGCCGATTTTGCCGAACAGGTGTTCAATAAAGCCCGCGAAGGGGATGCGGCCATGCTGGCGGCACTGCTGAGCAAAGGCTTGCCGGCGAACCTGCGCAATCACAAGGGCGACACCTTGCTGATGCTCGCCAGTTACCACGGGCATGTGGATGCAGTGAAAGTGCTGCTCGAACACAAGGCCGATCCTGAAATTCGCAACGACAATGGTCAGAGCCCGATTGCCGGTGCTGCGTTCAAAGGCAATCTGGAGATGGTCAAAACATTGGTCGAAAACGGTGCTGACATTGAAGGTGCTTCGTTCGACGGACGTACTGCGCTAATGATGGCGGCGATGTTCAACCGCACCGAAATCATTGAGTACCTGATCGGTAAAGGTGCAGATCCAAAAGCCAAGGACGCCAATGGCATCACCGCGCTGGATGCGGCCAAAACCATGGGCGCGACCGATTCGGCTGCCCAACTTGAAAAGCTGTTGGGCTGATGCCCTGCCTTGAGGGCCGCAATTGATATATCCTGCGCGCCCTCAAATTTCCCTGCGACAGGCCGTGCCCATGAAAACCACACTCGTTGAACTCATCAGCAAAATCAGCTCGGGGTGCATGGGCGAGGACGAAATCATCAAGATCGCCGACGAAGCGGCTCAGGCTTACGCCGACCCTGAGGCGTTTCTGGCTGCTAATCCGGATATCAACTACGACGACACCTTCCCGATTCCGCTGGGTGAATGGGTGGTGATTGGCAGCCTGCCAGAGACTGTTTTGTTTCAGGCTGACACCTACATGGATTTGTTCGCACAGATCGTGGCGTCTTTTGGCCCTGGCGTGGCGTTCAACATCAAGCCCAAGCAGTTGGCTAAGACTGAAGCGTTGACGGCCTTGAATCGTATTCAAATACAAATGGGCAGCATGAATCCGGAAAACGGCGGCTATGTGCTGATGAACCTCAGTCAGTTGCTGGATGATGAAATTCAGGTGGTGCTGGTCTACGGCAATGATGTGCCACGCGTACTCGCCTTGTGTGCCGAAATCGGTATCCATGCCGAGCCGTCGCTCGAAGCACTGAAAGTGGCGGTTCACGTTTAAGCCCTGAGAGGGAATAAATAACGGAACCCTTGCCAAGCCTGACTATCCTAAGTGAACAAGCCCTTCACTCAGGAGCGTCATCATGGGTTCCACGTTCAACGGCCTGATTGGCCTGATCATTCTGGCTCTGGATATTTGGGCCATCATCAACGTGCTGAAAAGTGGCGCTGAGACCGGGATGAAAATTCTCTGGGTGTTGCTGATCATCTTCCTGCCGGTGCTGGGGCTGGTGATTTGGGCCATTGCCGGTCCGCGTGGCAATGTCAGGATTTAACCCTGGCTGAGTGAGCTGTCGCACAAAAATGCGGCAGTTCACTGCGTTTGTCCGCGTCAAGGTTCGACCTGTCATCTTCCCCGAAGTAGAATGCGCGCCTTTCTTGGGCAATTGAACGTGTGTGCCGCAGTGCGGCGTGCAGTTTGGCTGTCGATCATGGGCGGGTGACCGTCCGTTGCCACCAGCATTCAAGGGGACTTCCCATGACCGAAGTTAAAAACGACTATCTCGAAACGCTCTACGAAGGCTATGGTCAGCGTTTCCGTATGGACAAGTTGCTGCACGAAGTGCGCACTGAACACCAGCATTTGGTGATCTTCGAAAATCCGGTTATGGGCCGCGTGATGGCCCTGGACGGCGTCATTCAGACCACTGAAGCGGATGAATTCATCTACCACGAAATGCTCACCCACGTGCCGATCTTGGCCCACGGTACGGTCAAGCGCGTGCTGATCATTGGTGGCGGTGACGGCGGCATGTTGCGTGAAGTGACCAAACATCGCGGCATTGAACACATCACCATGGTCGAGATCGACGGCACGGTCGTGGACATGTGCAAAGCGTTTTTGCCTAACCACTCCAAAGGCGCCTATGACGATCCTCGCCTCAATCTGGTGATAGACGACGGCATGCGTTTTGTGGCCACCACTGAAGAAAAATTTGACGTGATTATCTCGGACTCCACCGACCCGATCGGTCCAGGTGAAGTGTTGTTCTCGGAGAATTTTTACCAGGCTTGCCATCGCTGCCTGAACGAAGGCGGTGTTCTGGTCACGCAAAACGGAACGCCCTTCATGCAATTGGATGAAGTGAAAACCACAGCCGGGCGCATGCGCAGCCTGTTTGCTGACTGGCACTTTTATCAGGCCGCCGTACCAACCTACATTGGTGGGGCGATGACGTTCGCGTGGGGCTCCACCGACAGCGCGTACCGCAAGCTCCCGCTTGAAACCCTGCGTCAGCGTTTCGCAGGCAGCGGCATCGTGACGCGTTACTACAATCCCGAGGTCCACATGGGTGCATTTGCCATGCCGCAGTACGTGTTGCAGGCCATCAACAAGCCCAGTAACGATTAAACATCTGAAACACAAGAAAGGGCCTTAAGGCCCTTTCTTGTGTTTCAAAATATGCTTTAAACGAAATTTTCACGTTTCATTTAAGAGAATCCGCGCCAGTATTGCCGCGCCTAAATTTGCTTGCAGGGCTCTGGGTCGGTGCTTTTGCACCGCGACGGAGCCGGATTCTGCGCTGCTCCCGCACCTCTCCAGTGGTAAACCACCGGGGATCGTGCAACATTTGCCCACCGCGCATGACCACTCCACGGCACTGCCTCGCGGCAGCGTTGCCATGGGGCAAGATGCGCACTCGATGTCACACCAACCGAATCAATGGGTCCTAAAACGACATGGCAAACCCGGACGCCCTAAGACAACCCAACGCTGGCATGCGTGTGTTGCAACCGACCGTCAAATCGCATCTGGCTTTTACGCTGTTATGCGCGTTGGTCATGATGGTGATGTTTACCCTGCTGAGGGTTGCATTGCTGGTTTATAACCGTGAAATGATCCTCGACACACCCGCGTCGACTTTCCTGGAAGCGTTCGCTAACGGCTTGCGTTTTGACCTGCGAATCGTGGTGTACCTCAGCATTCCGCTGCTGTTGGCTTTGCTCAGCGTGAAAGCGATGGCCCTGCGCGGTGTGATGCGCTTCTGGTTGACGGCGGCGTCAAGCCTGGCGCTGTTTTTGGGCCTGATGGAGATGGACTTCTACCGTGAATTCCACCAACGGCTTAACGGTCTGGTATTCCAGTATGTGAAGGAAGACCCCAAAACCGTGATGAGCATGCTTTGGTATGGCTTCCCGGTAGTGCGTTATTTGCTTGCGTGGGCGGTGGGCACTTGGGTGCTGTACGTTGCATTCCGTGGTGTGGACCGCGTGACGCGTCCGCCAATGCCTGCCGCGGGTACAGGCGCGGTTCGCGCTGCCGCCCCTTGGTATGCGCGCATTGCTGTGTTCGTTGTGGTGCTGTTGGTGTGCGTGGTCGCAGCACGCGGCACGTTGCGTCAAGGTCCTCCGCTGCGTTGGGGAGATGCCTACACCACTGATTCCAACTTCGCTAACCAGTTGGGTCTCAACGGTTCGTTGTCATTGATTGCCGCAGCCAAAAGCCGGTTCTCAGACGAGCGCACCAACATCTGGAAGGCCACGCTTGAAGACCCCGTCGCGGTAGGCACAGTGCGTGACATGCTGCTGACCGAACACGACAAGCTGGTCGATCCCGATACCGCCCCTGTGCGTCGCGACACTACGCCACCGGCAGAGCAAACGCTGCCGATCAAGAACGTGGTGGTGATCCTGATGGAAAGTTTTGCAGGCCATTCGGTCGGTGCGCTGGGTCGTCCGGGCAATATCACGCCTTACTTCGACGCGCTGTCGAAAGAGGGGCTGCTGTTTGAGCGCTTTTTCTCCAACGGTACGCACACCCATCAGGGCATGTTTGCCACGATGGCGTGCTTCCCGAACCTGCCGGGTTTTGAATACCTGATGCAGACCCCTGAGGGTAGCCACAAGCTGTCGGGCTTGCCGGAGCTGCTGGGCGCCCGTAACTTTGATGACGTGTATGTCTATAACGGCGACTTTGCCTGGGACAACCAGTCCGGTTTCTTCAGCAACCAGGGTATGACGACCTTCGTTGGGAGGAACGATTTCGTTGATCCAGTGTTCTCTGATCCTACATGGGGGGTGTCCGATCAGGACATGTTCAACCGTGGGCTTGAAGAGCTGAAAAAACGTGAAGGCAAAGCGCCTTTCTATGCACTGCTGCAAACATTGTCCAACCACACGCCTTATGCGCTGCCAACCCCCTTGCCGGTTGAGCCCGTTACTGATCGCGGGTCGCTGAACGAGCATTTGACGGCCATGCGCTACTCGGACTGGGCGTTGGGCCAGTTCTTTGAGAAGGCCCGCAAGGAACCGTACTTCAAGGAAACCCTGTTCGTGATCGTAGGCGACCACGGCTTTGGTAATGAGCAGCAAATTTCCGAAATGGATTTGGGTCGCTTCAACGTGCCGCTGCTGTTCATTGGCCCGGGCATTCAGGAGAAATTCGGTCAGCGTAGCGATATCGTCGGTACTCAGGTCGACATCGTGCCGACCATCATGGGGCGTCTGGGCGGCGAGTTCCGCCAGCAATGCTGGGGACGTGACCTGCTGACCCTGCCGGCGGGCGACAAGGGCAGTGGTGTGATCAAACCTTCGGGTAGCGATCAGACGGTCGCCATCATTAGCGATGACCATCTGCTGGTTCAGCCCAAAGACATGCCGGCCAAGGTGTGGCAATACACGCTGGGTGCCAATCCTGAGGCCAAGGTAGTGACGGACTCTGCACAGGAAGCCGCGCTCAAGCAAAAGCTCGAATCATTCTTGCAGACAGCGACCAAAAGTTTGCTGGATAACACTGCTGGCGTAGCAGATCCCAAGTAAACGATGACGCAATAAAAAAGAGGCCCAAGGGCCTCTTTTTTATTGCGCGTGTCGCAGGGTGAAGCGCTAGATCTTGCCCAGTAACAACAGAATCAAAAGCACGACCAGTACGGCACCAATAATCCCTGAAGGTCCATAACCCCAACTTTTCGAGTGAGGAAACACGGGCAGACCGCCTACCAACAGCAGAATCAGGACGATGAGAAGAATCGTGGTCATGATGAATTCCTTATTAATGTGATCAAGCAACATGCAAGGTTCAAAGGGCGCTGCTTGAGAAACAAGGTTGTGCAGTGCTTATAACGTCCGACTGTGGCGATGGTGGATTAATTCAAACTTATTTAAGTTGATTCAAAAGAAACGGGTATTGCCCAGGCCCGGGCGCGCAGGTAGGGTGGCGCGCCTGCCCATCGACAGAGGTTGCATATGCTTAATTACGTCTGGTTTTTTTTGGCCGCGCTGTTTGAGATTGCCGGTTGTTATGGCTTCTGGATGTGGCTGCGGCAGGGTAAGAGTGCGTGGTGGATTGTGCCTGCGGTGTTGAGCCTGACGCTGTTCGCCTTGTTACTGACCAAGGTGGAAGCGTCGTATGCAGGCCGCGCTTACGCCGCTTATGGCGGTATTTACATCATCACGTCCATCGCCTGGTTGGCAGTGATAGAAAAAGCCAGGCCGCTGACCACCGATTGGGTCGGGGTAGGGCTGTGCGTAATCGGTGCGACCGTCATTTTGCTGGGGCCGCGTTTCACCAGCGCTTGAGCGGACGTTCAGGTGGGTGCTTTACGAGCCAGTGTGTAGGTCTTTGGGTTTTTCTAGGTAGGAATTGTTCGGTGTAGAAGTAGGGCGCGGATGTTTTTTGTTGTAGGGATTGAAGCGTGTTTTTGCGCGATGCAGTCTTGATGGCCACCCATCAAGCAGAGATGAGCGCCATGCTGATTTTGAGCCGTTCAGTCGGCGAATACATTTCGATCAACCAAGACATCACGGTCCGGATTGTTGCCGTCAATGGCAATCATGTGCGCTTGGGTATAGAAGCGCCTAAAGACGTGAATGTGCATCGGTCCGAGGTCTATGAACGTATTCGTCAACAGCAGGATGGTGGGGTATCCAGTCACCCACCGCACAAAGGTTAATCAAAGAACTCTTTGGGCACGGCATGCTTGGCCATTAACTGGCATTGCTGGCTTTCAAGGTCAAAAAAAATCACCGCCTGACCTTTGTTCAAAGCTTGTCGAACGCGCAGCACGCGGGTTTCTTGAGGGGTATCGTCGCCATTGTCAGTGCCATCGCGGCTGACGAAATCTTCGATAAGGTGGGTCAGTGTGTCGGGTTCAAGCTGGTCGTAAGGGATAAGCATGAGGTGTTCTCTTGATCAATGCGCAGATGCTACTGGCACCCGCCGCCCGGTGCCAGTATTGAAACGTGCTTAAGCGCTAGCGAGTAAAAATTCCGCTTCCCTTCAAGCGCTCACGGTCGTGGGCTGCGGTAATACTCAGATCTGGCCCATTGGGGATGATTCCTGTGGGGTTAATCGTGCGGTGGCTGGCGTAGTAATGACCTTTAATGTGAGTGAAATTAACGGTTTCACTGATACCGGGCCATTGGTACAGCTCGCGCAGCCAATTGGACAGGTTGAGGTAATCGTCGATTCTGCGCTCATTGCATTTGAAGTGGCTGTAATAGACCGCGTCGAATCGGATAAGGGTGGTGAACAGACGGATGTCTGCTTCCGTCAGGTATTCACCGACCAAATAGCGATGTTCTGCCAGGTGCCGTTCGACGTGGTTGAGTTCGCTGAACACATCGTCGAATGCGGTTTCATACGCCGCTTGGGACGTGGCAAAACCGGCGCGATATACGCCGTTATTGAGAGCCGGGTAGATACGTTCATTCCAGCCATCGACGTCGGTAGCCATTGAGATCGGGTATAGGTCCAGCCGGTTGCCCGTCAGGTGGTCAAAGGCGTTGTTGAACATGCGAATGATGTCCGCCGACTCGTTGCTGACGATGCGCTTTAGATGGGTGTCCCAAAGCACCGGTACGGTTACGCGGCCCGTGTAATCGGGGGTATCCCGGGTGTACAACTGATGCAGGAAGTCAGCGTTGTACAAGGGGTCGCCGCTGGAACCGAACGCAGGATCAAACGTCCAGCCATTTTCCAGCATCAGCCAGCTGACGACCGACACGCCGATCAATGATTCGAGGCCCTTAAGTGTGCGGGTTATCAGCGTGCGATGAGCCCATGGGCAAGCCAGGGAGACATAGAGATGATAGCGACCTGCTTCGGGTATGAAACCGCCAGTCCCAGTTGGGCCGGGCGCACCATCAGGCGTGATCCAGTTTCTGCGCTGTGCCTGCTCTCGTTGGAACGCGCCGTCTTTGCTGCTCTCATACCATTGGTCATGCCAACGGCCATCGATCAATAAGCCCATGTGAAGCTCCTGGCGGTTTGGCTTTGGCGTTCAGTCTAAAGGTCTGAGTTCGAGCGAATAGCGCAAAACCTGGGCTTTACCTATCGATTAAATCGATTTGTTGCGGTTTTCCCAGTACGTGTTGGCTGTCACAAAAGCCTGTTCTCGGGGCATACCAAGGCCGCGCAACGCCAGAGCCATGGTCGATAACAGTGCCTTTTTCGCATAGCTGTCTTCTAGGTCGCCGCGCCAAAACGCGTTGAGCTGTCGGGTGTCCAGAAAGGCGGGTTTTACGTGTCGCTGTGCCGACAACGCTGGCCATTCTTCGTCCCAGTGGACGCCCGACTCCGTGCCGTAAAGGTGGCTGATGGCGTCGGGGTTAATCTCGATTTCACCGCCATCGCCTTTAACCACAATGCAGGTATCCCCTAGCAGCGCGCTGGCTTCCCGATGCACGCTTTGATAGCCCGGATGGAAAATGCTTTGCAGTCCACAGCGGGCCTCGAGGGGATTCAGCAGGCGCGCCAATGAGTGGATTGGCGAGCGAAGGCCTAGCGTGTTGCGCAAGTCGATCATGTGTTGCAACTGCGGTGCCCAGTCCTGCAAAGGGAAAAAGGCCAGATTGCACTGCTGCAACGCGTCCTGCACCTGTGCCCAGTCACGGCACAACGGGATGTTCAATTCGTCGAGCAGCTGCTCGCTGTAAAGTCGGCCGGCCGTGTGAGCGCCACCGCCATGCATCAGGATGCGCACACCGTTTTGTGCCAGGCATTTGGCGCAAAGCAGGTACCAAGGTAGGTGACGTTTTTTGCCCGCGTAGGTGGGCCAGTCGATATCGACATGAATTTTCGGCGCGCAAAGCCGCTCGCGCACAGCGTCCACAAAGCCAGCCAGCTCTTGAGGGCTTTCTTCCTTATGCCTGAGCAGCATCAGGAAGGCGCCCAACTGTGTCTCTTCGGTTTTCTTGTCGAGTAGCATCCCCATGGCTTCACGCGCTTCATCGCGGGTCAGGTTGCGCGCGCCGCGTTTGCCTTTGCCCAAAATGCGTACGAATTGAGCGAAAGGGTGTTCGGCGGGCGTGGTGAGCGTCAGCGGAGCAAGTATGTTCATAGGCAATTGGTCGGTTTGGGCAGGCCCGCCAGTTTTGCGGCGAGTTTGGCAGGGGTGCCATTGAACAGGCGATTGAGGTGCAAACTGTTGCCTTTTTCAGCACCCAGTTTGAGCGCGGTGTATTTGATTAAAGGCCGCGTGGCGGGCGAGAGCTGAAACTCTTGGTAGAAGTTGCGCAGCAGCTGCAGAATTTCCCAGTGTTCCGGGGTCAACTCGATGTCATTTTGCACCGCCAGTGCCGTGGCAACCTCGGGCGACCAGTCATTCAAATCGGCCAGATAACCGTCCTTGTCCAGCTCAATGGTTCTGTTATCGAGAGTGAGGACCGTCATAGCCAGGTGTTGACCTTGTCATAGTGAAGGGACAGCGCGACAAATGCCGGGTAGTCGATGCGGGTGACCCACTCCGGGTGCAGGAGGTTGCGCGCTTGAAGGTCTTCATCGAGCACGTACAGCTTGAGCGCCGGGCTCATTTTATCGAGCGTCTCGCGTGGAAGGGTGCCCGGTTGCAGGGCATATACCGCATCGCCGCAGAGCAAAAGGCCGTCATTAGCCGAGAGTAGGCGCAGGCAACTTCCGAGACGCGTATCAGAAAAGGGAGATTGGCTCAAAACGTGTAAGGTCGACATCAAAGGGTTATCACCTGGTCATGACGGGCGATGAGATCGCTGATTTGTGTCGGGGACAGCGTCTGCACGCCCTCCACAGCCAACGTTGTGTTTACGAGTCCGCGCTCGTTCAGGCTGGAATCGCATGCGAACAATTCGTCAACGCCGAACATCGACAAAGCCTGCAAATTGGCCGTCAGGTTCTTTTGCTCAAGGGCGGTGGGGTGTTGCCAGGGCAACAGTTGAAATACGCCGTCGTCGAGAAATAGAAGTCCAATAGGGAGGTCGAAGGCGCCGCCCGCAAGCGCGATGTCCAAAGCTTCGCGCGCTCCCAGACCAGACCACGGGGCTTGTCGGCTGATAATCAGTAAAGACTTGGGCATTTTAATCCCCTCCGAAGCAAATCAGTCGATCCGCGGTCTGAATGGCATCGTGCAATTGCCCCAGGCCGGACAAATCCCAAGGCGCTTTCAAGTTCACTGCAGAGCGCTGATAGCGGGTGGCCTCTGCATCATTCAACACACCTCGACGCAAGGCGGCGGCAATGCAGACCACGCCATCCAGTTGGTGCCGAGTCACAAAAGCGGCCCATTGCTGTGCGAAATCAGGCTCATCTTGGGGTGTCACGATGTTGCTCGACGCGCTGTGCACCCCGTCCTGATAGAAGAAAAGACGCACAATTTCATGCCCACCCGCCACAACGGCTTCGGCAAAGCGCAGGGCTCGACGGGAAGATGGGGCATGGGCCGCAGCATATAGGGCGATAGCAAATTTCATGGGTGGCTCTCTGCAAAACTCGCACAATGATAAAGCCCCAAAGCTAAACATGCTTGCACAAGGCAACAAAAAGCCCGCCGAAGCGGGCTTTTGCCAAACGTTGGTTCAATCAGTCGTCGCGGCTCATGATGCCGAAAATTTGCAGCAAGCTGATGAACAGGTTGTAGATCGAAACATACAGGCTAATGGTCGCCATGATGTAGTTACGCTCGCCGCCATTAATGATGGCGCTGGTCTGGAACAAAATGCAGACCGAAGAGAACAGAACAAACCCGGCGCTGATAGCCAACTGCAAGCCGCTAATCTGAAAGAAGAAGCTTGCCAGCGTTGCGCCCAGCAGAACAAAGAAACCGGCAGTGATGAAGCCGCCCAGGAAGCTCATGTCTTTACGGGTGATTAATACGTAAGCAGACAGACCGCCGAAAACCAGTGCCGTCATCGCAAAGGCAGAAGCTACAACCTCAGCGCCGCCTTGCATGCCCAGGTAACGGTTAAGGATCGGACCGAGCAGGAAACCCATAAAACCGGTCAGTGCAAACGTCGACACCAAACCCCATACCGAGTCACGCAGCTTGTTGGTGAGAAAGAAAAGGCCATAAAAGCCGATCAATACAACGAAAATGTTTGGGTAGCCGACGCGCATCTGCTGCGCTACGAACGCCATCACACCGCTGAAAGCCAGGGTCAAAGCCAGTAAACCATAAGTGTTGCGCAGGACGCGGCTAACCTCTAGCTGCTCGGCCTGCACGCTGTTATTAACTGCGTAATCCTGTTCGCGCATGGCGATACTCCTGTGTATTGAAATGTTAAGTAGCAAAGATCATAGCAGAGGCTCTGCAACAAGCGATCAAGAGAGTTTGACAACGTGTTTCGTTCAGGTATTATGGCGCCCGCAACAACGTTAGGAGGTGTGGCCGAGTGGTTTAAGGCAACGGTCTTGAAAACCGTCGACTGTAACAGGTCCATGAGTTCGAATCCCATCGCCTCCGCCATATTGCTACACCGACAGAGCCCGCCCTTGGCGGGCTTTGTCGTTTCTGGGGTTTGGGGAAGACGGCGCCGGACTGCTAGGCGTTCCGAAACTAGCGCTATTTTGAAGGCTTCGCGGTAGTACCAAGCCGCCTGTAAACCCGTTTTGTAATGTCGCTTTTTGTGTGTCCCAAAAGCATGCTGGCGTCTTCAATATTCTTGATTTCAGAGGCAGCTTTAGGGCGTATGTCCCGGAAATGGAAAGCAGCAATCCGGCCGGCAAGCAATAGATCCTCTCCCTCAATCGCAGCTTTCTTGGCTTGCTCTCTCGCTTCATCCCATCGCTTACGCAACATGGCTGCGGTCATGCGCTTGCCATGCTTGCTCACTACAAGGTAGCTCGAGCTGTGCTAAGCATTGCGCTCAGCAATCACGCGAAGTAGGGCTCCCAGACTATTCTCCATCCCGTCATCCCTTCGCATCATGAGTACGTCATCAGGCCTTTGCCCTGTGAGGTAAGCCAGATCCATCGCTTCCTTCAGTGCTGGCGGCGCTTTTTTTATACACCGCGTCCCACACAGCATCGTTGGCATAATAGTCGCGCGGTTTCTCGCGGTTCTTGCGCACGCCTTGGCACGGATTCTCTTTGGTAGTGATGCCCCACTCTCTGACCATGTTGAACACGTGGGACAAAGTGGCGATCTCGCGGTTGGTCCGAACCTTGGCAGTCCGGGCGTCCCGGTATCCGGCAATTGTCGCCGGCGTGATCGAGTCGATCGGGGCATCATCGAACAGCTCGCGCAGCTTTTTCAGTTCTGCCAAGTTGTCCTTCTGCGTTCGGGGAGCCTTCTTCAGATTGATGTCGCGGGTGCAGACGCTGTTAGCGTTGGCGGTTCGATGCCCAGCTTCATGCGGGTGAACATCTTGCCCACCAATGGCCGGCCACCACGGCTTTCTAAGAACACCCAGCCGCGACCTTTCAACCATTAGCGCTAATAGCCCCGAGTTTTATAGCCTGTCAGCTCGGCCAACTCTTTCTCGGACAGGAATTCAGTTTCCATCGAAGCCCCTTGGACGCCGGACTGTGAAAAAAGACTGATCGTTGCGAGAACGCATAATCTCGGGAGCGTGCGCATACCCCACCACAAGCTGCGCGAGCGGGCGGTTTTGAGTGTTTAGCGTTGCATCAACACGCGCTGCCCGGCGCCGCGTTACGTGGGGTATAAGCACTCTCGCAGTGGCGCGAAGGGCTTTAATAACGCCGGTGATGACAATAAGGAAGGTTGCAAGGGCTCCTAGGTCCTGGCCCTCGCTGAGATCGGGTTGAAAGTGTTCGGCGGTAAAAAAGACGGTGATGACGATAACGAGCAAGGCGGCAGCGAAGACTCGGGGCCGTAAAGGGTGTTTGTGGTCAACGCCGCCGCCATGGCCTACATGGAACATCTGCAGTCGGGGTTGAAGTACCTGACTGCAGCGGGGGAAACCGGGCGTCGTAGCCTGGACGGCATGCTTGGGCCGGTGAACGGCGCCATTGACGAAATCACCGGCGCCGGCTCCGAACTGAGCGACTTGCCGTTCATTGGCCCTGCGGTCGGGGCCAAGGTCGGCGCGGTGGTGGCCACCTACAACAAAGCCACACGGGCGGCCTCGCAAATTGTGGAGCGCCTCGGCGTGCTGAAAGAGCAGGTGTGCAAGGCCGCGACTGCGATCAACAAAATCGCAGGCAAAGTCAGCCCGTCACTGAATAACATCCTACCCACCGGCGCGCTGGGGGCAGACGCGACCCCGGGCGCCGAGGCGGTGAAGCCATTCCCGCACCTGCTGATCATGCAACCGCTCAAACCCGGATCGACACCGTTCTACTTCAACCTGGACACCGCCGCCTTCGACGAACTCAAGCGCTCCAGCGAATTCCGCTGGGCCTCGCAAGAGCGCCTGAGCCGCTGCCCGGCGCAGCAAGCCGTGGGCATGGGCGAAGAACGCATCACCCTGACGGGCGCGATTTTTGGCGGGTTCAAAGGCGGCATCCAACAACTCGACACCCTGCGCAGCATCGGCGCCCAGCTTCAACCACTGGGCCTGACCACCGGCTATGGCGACGACCTGCAGAACGGCTGGCGGCGACGTACTCGACACCCTCTGCCAGAACTACTACGGCCACCTCAATGGCGCGGTCGAGGCCGTGCTCGATGCCAACCAAGGGCTGGCCGAAGAGGTTCAGCCATTCAAGGCCGGGCTGGTGATTTACCTGCCGGATTTGCCCGCGCCGAGTAATGAGGGGTGATGTTGTGGGGGTAGATTAAAACGGGGTGCTGGTAGATTCAGACTGTTCCTACAAAGTGCGTCTAACCCTGCGTAGTAACATCCGCAGATGACTCAAGCGCTGAGGGAATATGTGTTTAATGAAAAGCACTGCTCGCGGGGCCAGTGATGCAGAGCCGTCACACTCTGCCGAGAGCACTGTTAGAAAAATGCTGGAGGGCAATCGGTCAAACCTCGAAGGGCTGGATGAACTCTTGCGGGAGCATTACACAATCAACAGTAATCAGGACATTCTCAATGCCGTCAGAAACGGTGATTGGGTACTGGTTACAAACAGTTCCAATACGGCGGGCGGCGGTGGTTTTTTCTGTCCCATACCTGAGCCAGATCCTGTTTACATGTTGAAAGAGGAATGGCCAGCCCCCAAAAATCGGACTGATCTGACCTTCGCCAAGTCCATCAGCACGGCCCCTTGGGGTACTACCCACGCCGGTACCGGCAGTGAGCCCGCGACGAACTTCGGCAAAACCATGATTATGGCTTCCTCCGCGACCGAGGTCGGGTTGAGGAGAGTCGCGGGAGAACTCATTCTAAGAAGTTTCGTCTGGTCACTTGAAATGGCGGGGATGGCGCTTAAAACCGCGGCGGGGCCTGTAGGGCGCGTGCTGATAATGGCCATGACCCCGACAATGCTCGGGGACGATTCTTTCTATACAGAAGAACAATTGCGCGACATGCGTACTGCCACGACGCGAGTTCGCTTCCAGTTTCGCAATGACACTAATGGGGCATTGCAGGTCTACGGTATCCACACCAGCGCCCAGTCAGGTCAAGACTCGGTACCGGTGATCAAGGCCAAATGGAACGCCGATAAAAGTGCTATGGAAGCCCATCTCGGCTCGATCACTATCATCTGGACGCCGAACAAAGGAGCCGTGGTAACGGCACCCACCCGTTACCCAGGCGTGACCGATGAACTGGCGAACATTTTGGTTCACCCGATCAGTGAAGGGGGCGACAGCAAAATCGAGGGCTCGCCTATTGATGAGTTCACAGTCGAGGACTGCATCATCACTTTCCCGGCGGACTCCGGGATCAAGTCGCTGTACCTTGTTTTTGCAAAGCCGATGGTCAATCCTCTGGAGGTCGGCCCAGCTAATGACCTTTCCAGTCGGAGTGCAAAGGACGGTCTCGACATCGATCACATGCCGTCGCAAAGAGCTTTAAGGGAGTATGTGGTTGCAATCGATCCACGCATACTTCCAGATGACCTGAAAAAATCCTGAAAAATGCGCCAAGTATTGCTATTCCACGTGAGGCGCACCAAAAGTACAGTGAGACATATGGCGGTAGAAATACCAAAGCTAAGCAAATTATGGATGCCGCTGACCTGCGCGCAGCTGTAGATTCCAATCTCAACGCCATTAAGCCTTATCTACTCGACGAAGGTTTTACCGATGAGCAGATCGAAACAGCACGTACCGACCTGCACAACCTCCATCAGCTACAAGGCTGGTATTAATATGAGCGCAGCAATGATTGATGACTTGGTTAAAAGTCTTGGCCGCACTTACTCCGAATTGATTGCCTCCGGCATGTATCTTCCGGGCGGGCCTCCCAAAGGTATGTTTGATGGTGATGAGGCCTCGTATATGTCGCCTGCGCCTGGGATAGATTTGGGATTTTCAGCGAATAAACACCTTGGGTCTGTATATATTTATTTGCATAAAACTTCGAACGACGGCCCAGCATATGAAGGGAGCTTGCCATACCAGCTCCAACGTCAAATGGATCAAGCGTGGGTAAGATCTCATTACGGCGAACCTTTAGAGTCTAAGGCTCCTTTCAGAATGCCAGTACTTGGAATGACGGGGGGCTGGGATGCATACCGCCTTCCGAATACAGCTAAAAATATCGAGACGGTATTCCAGTACAATCCCGAACTGGAGGTGAAAGGAGTCGTTTTCAGCATAATAGGCCAGGGCACGTAGGCAGATACGATCATAGGTATTTGAGGGCGAAAATTTTCCCGGCGCGCAGATCAAAACTGCACGCCTCGACTTTCGAAAACATCATCAACAACAAGGCCTATGTTGATATGAATGCTGCAATGATTGATGACTTGGTTAAAAGTCTTGGATGTACTTACTCAGAATTGACTGCATCCGGAATGTATCTTCCGGGCGGGCCTCCCAAAGGTATGTTTGATGGCGATGAGACCTCGTATATGTCGCCTGCACCCGGGATAGATTTGGGTTTTTTAGCCAATCAACACCTCGGATCAATCCATATCTATTTGCTTAAAACCTTCAATGACGACTCGGTATACGAAGGGTGTTTGCCATACCAGCTCCAACGTCGAATGGATAAAGCTTGGGTAAGATCACATTACGGCGAGCCTTTAGAGTCAAAAGGGCCTATCAAAATTCCAGTGATTGGGATGACGGGGGGGTGGGATACATATCGTCTTTCAAATACAGTTAAAAATATCAAAACTGTATTCCAGTACAGCCTCGAATGGGCTGTGAGTGGACTGGTGTTCAGCCTCATAGGTCAGGACACTTAGGCAGATACGATTATACGTATTTGCGGGCGCAAATTTTACCGACGCGCAGATCAAAACTGCACGCCCCGAATTTCACAAATATCATCATCAACAACAAGGCCTATGTTGATATGAATGCAGTAATGATAGAAGGCTTGGTTAAAAGTCTTGGACGCACCTATCCTGAAATGGTCGCGTCAGGTCTTTATCTTCCGGGCGGTCCGCCAAAAGGCATGTTCGACGACAGTGACACCTTATCAATGATGACGGCGCCGGGCATTGAACTTGGTTTTTGGGCCAGTAATAAACGATTTGAAAAAATTTTTATTAGTTTGCTGGAAAGTTTCGAAGGAGAATCCCTTTATAAGGGAATATTACCTTATGAGCTTAAAAGCTATATGAATCAGGGGTGGATTATTTCCAAGTTTGGCACGCCGTTGGAGTCAAGGGTACCGTTCAAAGTTCCCGTTCTCGGCATGACGGGTGGACACGATATCTATCGTCTTCCAGGAATGCTCAAAAATGCCAAAGTTTTTTAAATACAACTTAGAGATGGAAGTGGACATGGTGGTGTTCAGACTTAACGAAGTATCACATGCCTAGTATTTTGGCAGTGAACGACTATTGCCTCTGTTATGGCGACCGCATAGAAGTCTACAGCGTGGACGAGATCTAGCCGCAACGGCAGTTAGCAGGGGGAGCTTGGCCAGCATCTCACGTTGCGGCGGGTCGCCGGTGTATCTGCATAATGCTTTGTTGCGAAGTGCTCGATGCCAATCTAAAACTGGCGGGCGAGGGGTGATGCTGAGGGGGGTATGAAGTGCTATCAATATAATATCTCTGATTTTCATGTAGTCTATTTTCAGCGTTCTCGTGCTGAAAAATTCGCTTACGATGAATTGAGTTCTTAAGGTTGATAGTTTTGCTTGGAGGGCGCATGTTTATTCGGCAAGTCCAATAACTCAATAAAGGAATATTGATGATGATTGTCGAAACTAAAGACTGGAAAGCTCAAATTAACCGTATGCCTGGCGATAATTTTTTTCGTGTCGAGGGCGTTGTTACTATTCCTCATTCAGCCGTGATACCCAAGCTGGTCATTGCTCCGGTACAAGATAAATCTTTCGATTTGCGAATGGAATTGATTTTAGATGTCCCTCTGGATATTGCTTTGAATGTATTAACTGATAAAAAAGTTACTTATAAGGTCTCTGGCAACCCTAATGTAACTGGCGTGAGCATATTCTTTGAAGGTGATAGGGTGCACCACATTGACGAAATTTACATAACTGATTGATAGGTTCCGCATTCCGCGAATTATTAAGTGTTGCCGCGTAACGAAATCAGTTAACTATAAGGTTGTTGGGGGTTGAGGCTTTTGGGTCTCAGTGTTTTACCTAGAACGCTCTATTAAGCCCGCGCCGTGCGGGCTTTTTAGTTCTTGCAGTTTGCTGATACCCCCAAGTTGCCGCATCGCCGCAGACAGCAGTGTGCCATTGTCAAGCCTCGGGAATTTGGTAAATGCGGTCGATAACGGGTCAATTTAAGGATATGGAAACGGTCATCTGGGTATGACCGTCCTGTACAACCTGCGCGTATGGGGGGTTATAGCTCGCCTCCGAAGGAACGTTGGAAGGTTGTAGCGTCCAACTCCCGCTTCCACATACCGAGGGATTTCGATGGCGTAAATTTGCGGCTTTGGGGCAGTGATTGAAGCCTGCGCGCCCGAGGCAAGAAAACGAAAGAGGAGTTCCGTGCAAAGTCGCTACCGTGAACCAGTACCAAGCCTTAAAGGAATAGGCTGCACTCACCTTTCCGGATTCGAGCGGAGCATGTGCTGTCCCGCTTTGTGTCTGTATGAGTAGGGGGAGCGGTAGCGCGAGAAACAGGGGACCTTCACGACGCGTCTTATAGAATTGCGACGCAAGAGGTCAGGCCGTGTGCAGTAAAAGCACTGTCCGACAGCGCCGAGCAGCGCTTGACGGCGCAGAAAAAAGAAAGCATAGGGTTGAGTACTGATTACAGGCCTCAGCCTTGGGAGTGATTGGCGTGACGCGTAACGCATGTGAGGTATGAATTTTTTGCAGTATAAGTGCTGCGCAATAGCTCCACCGTATGAGCTCAGGGCTGACATCAATACATCAGCATGCGGAATATGAAAACATATAAGAAATTGAGCTATTAGACGTTTGCGCAAAACGTCAAGCTCTGAGTCCCCTTTCCGCAGCCCACTCCATAAGTGCGCAGTCATGGCGTAGCCCGAGCTTATTCATTGCCGTGCGTTTTTGGCGACTGATAGTTTTTTCACTGCGACTGAGCCGTGTAGCAATTTCGCGGCCGGATTGTCCTTGGACAAATAACCTCACCACTTCAATTTCTTTGGGCGACAGTACCAACAAAGAGCCGTTTGGCAGGTTTTTAATAACCTTGGATTGCTCATCGAGTGCTTTTGCAAAGGAAGGGCTGATGTAGTGTTTGCCTTTGCTTACGACGCGCACGGCCTGTACTAACTCGGACAAATCATTGTGTTTGTCAAAAAGGCCTGCGACGCCCAGCTTCGACAGCGCTTTCAAAGCAGAGGGATTATTGAGCATGGTCATAACGATAATCTTCACCGATTCGAAATGCCGACGGATGTAGCTGATGAGTGCCAGCCCGTCCGGTTGGTCTCCACGGGGCATAGAGTAATCGGTGATGAGAAGTTGACATGAATGCTGCCCAAGCTTCTCGATCAGCTCATCTGTGCCGAACGCATAGCCTGTGATGGTGTAGGTGGAGTCTAGGTGTTCGGATAACGTCATCATTGCCCCTCGCACAACCACTGGGTGGTCATCCGCCACAATGATGTTCAACATTGGCGGGCTCCAGAATGGCTCAACGTCATTAAAAAAAACTGACCAGCCCCAGTTGCACAGCCTTGAGAGCTGCACTGTGACGCGACGATACCCCGAATTTTTTTCGCAGGTTGGAAAAGTGAAAATTCACACCCGCCTCTGTGCAGCCTACGATGCGGGATATATCCCATGAAGATTTTCCAAGCAAACACCACAGTAAAACCTCCTTTTCCCTTGGGGTTAATCTGACATCCTCCGCAGCCTTTTTATTGTCGTAAGAATGAACAGGCAGAATGCGTTGCTCTGAATCGAGCGGACGTTGACGGATCATGTGGTTCTCTCCCTCGTACCTGGATGCGGAATCGTCATCCCCGCGCTGCCGGGCTGTATTTGGCAGGAGTGGAGAGTGTCGATGTGAGGGATTTATAACGCGCTCATTTGAACCTTGTAACCTGTCAGAAATTACAGGTCGCCAAGGTTACTCGGCTTTGCGGGACGTTTCCTTCTGACTTCTGGATAGATGTTGTAGGAGATATCAATAAGATAGAAGGGAATTTAAAAGTGTTACTGAGGTAATGTTTTTTGAAGCTTCGTAAGCTGCTTCAGCGAATAGTCATTGAGTCTCAAAATCCGCATGCAAAAGTCCCGTCTTAATCCAATTCGTAGCGGATAAGACATACCGAAATGCAACAGCGGTCGGGTGCCGCATCAGGCTGATCCATAGGGCTATAGCCGGACTGAACAGCCTGCACCACACGGTGGCGCAGGCCTGACTCACCGATACCTGAGGGCTTACGGCTGTGAGGGAAGGTGCCGCCTAGAAACCACTCAGCACGGCCATCATTGCAGGAAGTCACGTGTGCAGGGCATATGTTTCACTGAAGAGCGCATGCCACACCCAGCCATGCTCCCCTGTTGCCACATCAGTCACAGGCCGTTCACTGAACGTGATTCAAATCCCTGAGCGCGTCATAGGACTGATCAAGCGGCTGCCCAGGCTCAATGCCTCTGTCACCAGGCCGCGCAGGCGTTCGGTATTTTCTTCTTTGATGCTCTGCATCATCTTCTCGCCCAGGGTGCAGCTTTCATCGGCCGACAGCGGCGCTGCTCGCAAGATCAGTAAGCCGTGGTTGGTCAGGATGACTTCGAAAAATGACACCCCGGTCATACCGTCGAAGTGGATGTAACCGACGTCGGCCAACCACTTGATGGTGGCAAGGAAAAGGCTTTCTTCCTTCTCAAGTGCCTCACGGGTCCCGGCGCGCAACGTTGTGTAGTCGATGAAGTCTTCTGCGCTGATACTCACGGGCAAAGGAAAGCTGCGGTACAACTTGCCAAGAACCATTCCGGTGTACCAATCGAACAGTTCAATGTTGTTTGATGGCAGGGCATTGAATGAATGGACGTTTTTATCTTTCAAGTGACTGGCGAGTACGTTGAACATGCGAACCTCTGTCAGTGAAGTCATTGACTGCTGCAAATACGTACCCATGGGTATAGCACAGGGTTGCGTACGGCGTTTTTTAACGTTGAATCAGGGGCGGGTTCTGTTCTTTGCGTGGCATGAATGGATGACTGGATGTTTAAAAATACCCACAGAATCAGGCGCCTGGCTGGCTATTTAAAGCAGTGCTGCTTAACTACTCGCGTTAGCTCCGCGGCCACTTATTTTTGGAGGACGAATGTCCAAGCCTGCATGGATGCGCGCAACATGGATCACCGTTGCCTTGCTGGGTGTACTGGCTACGCCTGTGTACTCAGCGACTGAACGGACGTTGAAACTGGCCATCGGCGATGAGCCCACTGAAGGGTTTGATCCCATGCTGGGGTGGAGTCATGGCAGTTATTTGCTATTGCATAGCCCCTTGCTGAAACAGAATGAAGACCTGTCCTGGAGCAGCTTCCTGCTCAGCGGTTATCAAACTGACGAGGACGGTAAAACCTGGACCCTGACGCTCAAACCGGGATTGAAGTTTTCCGACGGCTCAGCGCTGGAGGCCAAAGACGTTGCCTACACGTACAACAATGCGGCTGCCAGCGGCGGCAAAGTCGATATGGGCAACTTTCTGAAGGCAGAAGCGGTTGATCCATTGACGGTGCGGATGACTCTCAAGGCCCCGCAAAGCACCTTCATCAATGTGCTGGGTTCCTTGGGCATCGTGTCTGCAGACCAGTACGACGCTAAAACCTATGCACAAAAACCGATTGGTGCCGGGCCTTATCGTTTGGTCAGCTATCAACCGGGTCAGCAACTGATTGTTGAAGCTAACCCTTATTACGCTGGGCACAAGAATGATTTCGCAAGGCTGGTGTTTGTGTTTCTCGATGAAGACAGCGCCTTTGCAGCAGCACAAAGCAAACAACTGGGCATTGTGCGGATTGCCCCCGCACTGGCGGTCACACCTGCACAAGGCATGAAGCTCTGGATACGCCCCAGTGTCGAAAACCGCGGCATTGTTTTGCCAACGGTGCCTTCTGGTAAAAAAGACGCGCAAGGCTACCCCATCGGCAACGATGTAACTGCCGATGTGGCCATTCGTAAAGCGATCAACTACGCGATCAACCGCCAGTTGCTGGCCGATCAGGTGCTGGAGGGGCATGCGACCCCGGCCTTTACAGGGGTTGAAGGGCTGCCATGGAATCACCCGGATGCTGCCTTCAAAGATGGCGACAGCGCCAAAGCCCGGCAGATCCTCGAAGACGCCGGGTGGGTAGAAACCCCCAGTGGTGTGCGCGAAAAAAACGGTCTGCCCGCCAAAGTGACCCTCTGGTACGCCAGCGGTGATGCCACGCGGCGTGACCTGGCTCAGGCCGTACGCGCCATGCTCAAGCCGGTCGGCATTGATGTGGACTTGCAGTCCGGCAGTTGGGAAACCGTCGAACGCAATATGCACGCCAATCCAACACTCTTCGGCTGGGGCAGCCTTGACCCGATGGAGCTTTACCACCACTACAGCAGCAAGGCGGCGGGCGTGGAGTATTACAATCCCGGCTATTACCGCAATCCGGTGGTGGATCAACACTTGCAGCAAGCTTTGGATGCGCCGAACTGGCAACAGGCTGTGCCGTTCTGGCAGCAGGTGGAGTGGGACGGCAAGACCGGCGTCGGGGTCAAAGGGGATGCCGCATGGGCGTGGTTGCTTAACGTGCAGCATACGTACCTGACCGATGAATGCATCGACTTGGGTAAGGGCGCGCCCGAAATTCACGGTTCATGGTCATTGCTCAATAGCCTTGATGGCTGGAAATGGACTTGCCAGTGATCCGGGAGGTCGTGTTTTTCGTGGTGCGCTTACTGGGGTTGTTGCTGGTGACGGCCGCAGGCACGTTCACATTGCTCAGCTTTTCTCCGGTTGACCCCATACGCGCTTATATCGGTAACGATTTGTTGCATGTCCCGCCCGAACAATACCCGTTGATTGCAGCGAGATGGGGCTTGGACCTGCCGTTGTGGGAGCGTTTCTGGCATTGGTTCACGCAAATGCTGCACGGCGATTTCGGCTATTCGATGCTGTACAACGCTCCGGTCTCACAGGTGATTGGCGAACGCTTTTCGACCTCGTTCGCGCTGCTGTTATCGGCGTGGCTGTTCTCGGGAATCGTCGGGTTGGCGATGGGCCTCACGGCTGGCCGTTATTTGAATCGCTGGCCAGATCGGCTGCTCTCGACCGTGTCCTACGTCTTGTCATCTTTGCCGACGTTTTGGATCGGTTTGTTACTGCTGTCGCTGTTTGCCGTGACCCTCAACTGGGCGCCGATTTGTTGTGCATGGACGCCCGGCAGCGACGCCGAAACTGCGACCTGGCGCGACAAGCTGCATCACCTGATCCTGCCCATGCTGGCGCTGGGATTATTGGGGGTTGGCAACATTGCGCTGCACACTCGCTCGCGAGTGGCTGAAGTCATGGGCAGTGAATTCATTCGTTATGCCCATGCTCAAGGGGACAAAGGTTGGCCTCTGGTCACGTTCCATGTGCTGCGTCACGCGTTGACGCCTGCCGTGTGCCTGCAATTTGCGTCGGTGGGCGAATTGATTGGCGGATCGTTGCTGGCCGAAAAAGTCTTTGCGTATCCGGGCTTGGGTCAGTCCACGATTGATGCGGGTTTGCGCGGTGATATCCCGCTGCTGATGGGCATCGTGATGTTTTGCGCGGTGCTGGTCTTTACCGGCAACAGCATTGCCAACGCGCTATTGCTGCGCCTCAATCGCGGGGCGGCGCGCCAGTCATGACTTTTAACCCTCAACGCGCCCTGTTACGCCTCAGTGCCTCGCTGTTACTGCTGATCCTGCTGATTGCCTACGGTATTTCGGTATCGGGCGAGGATGTCTCCATGGACTTGCTGGCGCGACGTCAAGCGCCCTCGATGCAGTTCTGGTTCGGGACCGACAGCCTTGGCCGTGATCTGTGGTTGCGTTGCTTTCAGGGCATGACCACCAGCCTGCACATCGGCCTCATTGCTGCGTTCAGCAGCGGCTTGCTGGCCATGCTTGCCGCGAGCCTGTGTGCAGTGAATAAAACCCTGGATTTCCTGATTCGTGGGCTGATCGACAGCGTCCTGTCCTTGCCTCATTTGTTGTTGCTGGTATTGATCTGCTTCACGCTCGGTGGCGGCAAACAAGGCGTGATCCTGGCAGTGGCACTTACCCACTGGCCACGTCTGGCGCTCATTCTGCGCGGGGAGCTGTTGCGAATCCGCGAGAGTGACTTCGTCATGTTGTCGCACAGGCTGGGCAACAGCAGTTTTTATCGCTGGCGCCACCATTTGCTACCGTTATTGCTGCCGCAATGGATCGTAGGCACCTTGCTGATGTTTCCCCATGCGGTTTTGCACTCGGCGGCCCTGAGTTTTCTGGGTTTTGGGCTGGCGCCCCATGACCCGTCGTTGGGTTTATTGCTGGCCGACGCCCTGCGTTACCTGAGCAGTGGCGCGTGGTGGTTGGCGTTTTTTCCGGGTTTGATTCTGGTGAGTCTGGTGCTGGTGTTCGACCAGTTTGCGCGGGCTTTGCAGCAGTTATGGATAAGGGTCACCTGATGCTGACATTCAACCGGTTCGCCATCGATATTGCCCACTACCATTGGTTTGGCCGTCCATCCTGGCATCCGCTGCTTAACAATATTTCCCTTGAGGTTCACCCCGGTGAATTGGTGGCGCTGGTGGGTTCAAGTGGTGAAGGCAAAAGCCTGCTGCTGCAAAGCACACTGGGCTTGCTGCCCGACAACATGCGTTGCAGGGGTGAGATCTGGCTGGACGGGCAATGCCTGAGTGACGCAGACAAAATCGATCAGCGGGGCAAAGACCTGTGCTATGTCCCTCAAGGCGTAAGTGCCCTCAATCCCTTGATCAAAGTAGGGCCGCAGTTACAAAGGGCTGGGCAATTAAGTGGCAGCGCCCTGGGCCTTGAGGATGTCGCCCGACAGCTGCAGCATTACAACTTGCAACCTGAACTGGTGGACGCGTATCCGCGCAGGTTGTCCGGCGGAATGGCCAAGCGGGTGCTGGCCAGTGGTGCTGCGTTGTCCCATGCCCGTTACATTCTTGCCGATGAAATCACCTCGTGGCTTGATGATGAACACGCCTGCCAACTGTTGGATCACTTTAAAAGCCTTTGCCTGCAAGGACGTGGAGTTTTATGGGTGACCCATGATCTGGCGCTGGCCGCACGGTTTGCCGACACCATTGCGGTGTTGCACCACGGTGAGCTGCACGAAACCGTGAGTGCGCAGGCGCTGCGCGACAACCGTGGCAGCCCCTGGTTGCAGTCGCTGTGGGCGGCACTGCCCGAGCAGCAATTCATTCACCGGCAAGTGCCGCAGCCGGAGTGCTCGCCCCATGCTTGATGTTCAGCAACTGACCATCGTGCAAAACGGCCAGCGGCTGTGGGACTCGGTATCGTTTCAAGTCAGCGCCGGGCAACGCCAAGGTATTTCGGCCCCCAGCGGCTATGGCAAAACCACCTTGGGCCGGGTGCTGGCGCAATGGCAAGGCGCGACGTCGGGGCGCATTACCGTGGACGCGAAACCGCTGGCGAAAAAGGGTTATTGCCCGATCCAGTTGGTGCCCCAACACCCCGAGTTGACCTTCAATCCGTATCGCAGCACGGGCGATAGCGTACGCGATGCGTGGTCTCCAACGGCCGCATGGCTAGAGAAGCTGGCGATCAGTCCGGCTTGGCTAAGTCGACGTCCTGACGAATTATCCGGTGGCGAACTGGCGCGTATTGCGTTGCTCAGGGCGCTGGACCCGCGCACGCGTTTTCTCATCGCCGATGAAGTGACCGCTCAGTTGGATGCGCATGTTCAGGCGCAGGTGTGGCAGGTGTTGCTTGAAGAAGTCGAGCGCCGTGAATTGGGGTTGATTGTGTTTAGCCACAACCAGGCGCTGCTGGACAAAGTCTGTTCAAACATCTGGTACCCGCAGGCTGAGGCCAATCAGTCCGGGTTGGCAACGATGCCATACAGCTCACAATAATCGGCCCACGCCATGCCTGCCATCTGCGCCACTTCACGGTGCACTTCCAGCCGTTGAGCGTCGAAGGCCTGATCGCTGTCAGAGGTCAGCTTCAGGGTCAATTCCCAGGCAAAAAATCCCAGCCGCTCAGCCTCGGCTTCAAACGCTTCGTTCAGGCGCTCCTGACGGTATTCTTGCTGCGACTGCCCAATGGCGCGGGCCTCAAGCGGGTTGAGCCGATCGAGTTGCTCCTTAAGCTCGGGGTGTGCTGCAAGAAAACGATCCAGGGCTTGTTGATGGATAGGGCCGGGTTCGGTCACGGGTGTCTCCTGGGGGTAAACGAATAGGGATTAACGGCGTTCATGTTGTTTGCGATAGGCGCCCGGTTGCACGCCAATGGCCTTGGTGAACGCACGGGTGAACGCTGCAATGGATTGATAACCAACTGCCGCGCAGGCTTGTTCGACGGTATTGTCCTTCTGCAGCAACTGGCAAGCATGGCGCATGCGCAAGGCCAGCAACACGTGCCCGGGCGATTGCCCGGCATGTTCGCTGAAGCGCTTGAAAAACGCCGAACGCGACAGACCCGTACAAGCGGCCATGCTTTCAAGGGTCCACGGCTGCTCCGGGTGTTCGATCAATTGTTGCAACAGGTTGGAGAATGCCGGTTGGCGCGCCAGTGCCACCAGCCCCCCGAGGTCGGGGTTGTGGTTGACTTGCTGACGCAGCACGTACAGAAACAACAAATGACTCAAGCGCTCCAGCAAGGTGGCAGAAGGGGCCGGGACACGCTCGCACTCGTCCAGGATCAACTGGAACACGCTGCGCGCGGCGCTGGAGGACGGGTCGTTGGCACGCAGGATCAGCCAGGCGGGCAGGGCTTCGAGGATCAGGTCAGAAAGGCCCGGCTGAAAGTGAAAAAATCCGCACACCAAGCCGACGCCTTCTTCTGCGCGTGGATCGAGTGTTTGCATGGTCTGACGCGGCAACTGTGCGGCCACCTCAGCGTCACTCGCGCTGGAAAGCCGGTAGTTGATGTCTTGCAGCAAAAACAGCGCGTCCCCGCCATCCAGTTGCACACCGTGAGCCTGCCCTTCCACGTGTAGCCAGCAATGCCCTTGCACGACCACGTGAAAACTGGCGCGGGCCAGTCCTTGGGTGCTGCTGTGCCAGCCACCGCAATAGCGCCCGACATGGAACAGGCTGGCGTCTAGCTCAAGGCTTTCTAATAACCAATCGATCAGTGGACTGGACGAATTCATCTAATGGAAACACTCAGAAGCAAGTAATCGCTACTTTAGAATATGGAATCAAATTTTTATAACCAACAGACTGTTCAGACACCTTTTGCAGGAGTCACTTCATGTCTCGCGTCACGCTTCATACCCTCGATTCTGCCCCCGAAGCGGCTAAGCCCTTTCTAGACGCCGCGCAGAAAAATGCCGGGTTCATTCCAAACCTGTTGGGGATTCTAGCCAATGCGCCGGCTGCGCTGGAGACTTATGTCACGGTTTCGGGCATCAATGGCAAGGCCGAGCTCACCCTGCCAGAAAGGGAAGTGGTGCAATTGATCGCGGCAACGCGCCATGGTTGCGACTTCTGTGTCGCAGGTCATACCGCCGTAGCGCAGAACAAGGCCAAACTGCCCGACGACGTCGTCAGTGCCCTGCGTGGGCAAACCGAACTGCCTGTAGAACGCCTCGAAGCATTGGCCGCTTTCACCCGCGAAGTAATTGCCAAACGCGGGGACGTCAGCGACGCCACTTACAACGAATTCAAGGCCGCCGGTTTTACTGAAGGCCAGGCGCTGGAAGTCATTCTCGGCGTAAGTTTGGCGACCCTGTGCAATTTTGCCAACGTGTTCGCCCGCACCCCGTTGAACCCTGAACTGGCGCGCTATAGCTGGACACGTCCCGAGTAATCCGGCGGTCCCGATTTAAAGGAGAAATCGACATGCTAGACCCTGTACTGAGTCATTGGCTGGATGCCGAAGCCGAGGCGCTTGATCTCGGCCACAGTGACCCGCAACACGTCCTGTCGCAACTGGCATCGGCCAATGTGCTACGGGTCGGCATCAGCCCGCAGCTGGGTGGCACCGGCGGCAATCTGGCGGACGCACTGGAAGTGATGGCCAGTGTCGCCAGCCATTCGTTGGCCTCGGCGTTTGTGTTTTGGGGCCAGCGCGCATTTATCGAATACCTGTTGCACAGCCCGAACACCGGGCTGCGCGACCGGTTGCTGCCTGATTTGCTGAGTGGCCAATTGGCGGGCGCAACCGGGCTGTCCAACGCGATGAAATTTTTGTCCGGGATCGAATCCCTGCAAGTGCGCGCCCGTGCCGAGACCAACGGCTGGGCGCTGGACGGTCGCTTGCACTGGGTCACCAATTTGCGCAAAAGCGGGTTTGTGGTCGCGGCGGCCGTTGAGCGTGAAGAGGGCGGCGCGCCTTTTGTGCTGGCAATCCCGGATGGTCTGCCGGGCGTGAAGCGTTCCGATGACCTTGAGCTGATGGGGTTGCAGTCAAGTAACACGGCCGCGCTGGATTTCCAGGCGGTGCAGGTCGCACAAGAGTGGCTGTTGCACGACAACGCCAGCGTCTTTCTGCCTGCCGTGCGCCCGGCGTTTTTAGGCCTGCAATGCGGGCTGTCGATCGGCTTGGCACGGCGCTCGTTGCAGGAGGCCGAAGCACACTTGCAAGGCCCGCGCTCCGGGTTGCTTGAGCTGTTGAATGAACAAAAAACGCACTTGGAAGCGCAGGTGGATGCCTTGAAAAGCGGCCTGCTGGAAGGTCGCTTCCTGGCAAACCCTGCAGCATTGTTCAACATCCGCATTGCCTTGGCCCACGCCACGGCCAGCGCGGTCCAGTTCGAGCTGCAAGCCAGTGGCGGCAAAGCGTACCTCTGCGCCCATGGCAGCGCGTTTGCCCGACGCTGGCGCGAGTCGGCGTTTGTGCCGATCGTCACCCCGAGTCTGGTGCAACTGCGGGCCGAGTTGCTGCGTCAGGCCAAGGTCAGCGCGTGATGAGCCCGGTCGTGCTGGAGGCGCGTGATATCACCCTCGGGTATGCCCTGGGGCAGGGGTGGCAATCGGTATTGGAGGGTTTCGACCTGCAACTGGCGCCGGGGGAGATTGTGTCGGTGCTGGGGCCCAGCGGGGTGGGGAAATCCAGCCTGTTGCGGGTGTTGGCGGGGTTGCAATCCCCGTATTCAGGCACGGTCAAGCTGCTGGGCGAGGCGGTCACTGCGCCCCACCCTCGAGTTGCGGTGGCATTTCAGGACCCAAGCCTGTTGCCTTGGCTGAATCTTGAAAGCAACGTCGCTTTTGGTCTGGATTTCGAGCGCCAGCCTAACGTGCCCGCCGCGACGCGCAAGGCGCGGGTCGAGCAGGCCATTGCTGAGGTGGGCTTGCAGCACGCGTTGGGCCAGTACCCGGCCCAGTTGTCGGGCGGTATGGCGCAGCGTGTGGCGCTGGCCCGTTGCCTGGCGCGTCAGCCTCAAGTGTTGCTGCTCGACGAGCCGTTTGGCGCGCTGGATGAAGTCACCCGCGCCGACATGCAGCAGTTGTTGCTCCGTGTGATTGCGCGGCATAACACGGCGGCGCTGTTGATTACTCACGATATTGACGAAGCCCTGCTGCTCAGCGACCGGATTCTGCTACTGGGCCACAGCCCGGCGCGGACCGTCGGCGAGTGGCGCATCGACCTCGCGCAGCCGCGTGAAGACCGCATCGATGAGCTGGGTGCATTGCGTATCGATATTCTCAAAACTCTTCGGCGGGCGAGCCGCACCTCTGTCACTGAACCTTTACCCGACTCGCTGGAGCTAGCACATGTGCCTGGACGACTTCACTCACACACGGCGTGACATTTTAAAACTCAGCGCGATGCTTACCGCGGCAGGCGCCTTGCCGATGCTCAGCAGCTTACAGGCGCGTGCGGCGGCTGAACCCGATGCGCCGGTGCGCATCGGTTACCTGCCGATCACCGATGCCACCCCTCTGTTAGTCGCGCACAACAACGGCTTGTTCGAGGCCGAAGGCATCAAGGCCGAGCGCCCGGTGTTGCTGCGCAGTTGGGCGCAGGTGATCGAAGCGTTTATCTCCGGGCAGGTCAATGTGATTCACTTGCTCTCGCCGATGACAGTGTGGGCGCGCTACGGCAGCAAAGTGCCCGCCAAAGTCGTGGCCTGGAACCATGTCGGCGGTTCCGGGCTGACCGTGGCCCCCAACATCACGGCGGTCAGTCAACTGGGCGGGCAATCCATTGCGATTCCGTTCTGGTACTCGATTCACAACGTTGTGGTGCAACAACTGTTTCGCGACAACGGCCTGCAACCTGTGACGCGTCCGGTGGGCAGCGCACTGGCCGCCAATGAAGTGAACCTGGTGGTGATGCCACCTTCCGATATGCCACCCGCCCTGGCCACAAAACGTATTGCCGGTTACATCGTGGCCGAGCCGTTCAACGCATTGGCTGAAAACTTGAACGTCGGCCGCGTGCAGCGCTTTACCGGCGACCTCTGGCGCAATCACGCGTGCTGCGTGGTGTTTATGCATGAGCACGACCTGAACAACCGCCCCGACTGGTCGCAAAAAGTGGTTAACGCCATCGTCAAGGCGCAACTCTGGACCCGTGATAACCGGCAGGCGGCAGCTCAATTGCTGGCCAAGGACGGTGATAACCGCTATACGCCGCACAGCAGCGCTGTGCTGCAAAAAGTACTGGCCCCCGCAGCCAGTGATCGTGCGCGCTATGAGGCCGAGGGTGCGATCCAGCACAGCGAGTGGGATGAGCAGCGCATTGATTTCCAGCCTTATCCGTTTGCCAGCTACACCGAAGCGCTGGTCACGCGTCTTAAACACACGCTGATTCAGGGCGACAATCAATTTCTGGCGGGCCTTGACCCCCAGCACGTGGCCACCGATCTGGTAGACGACCGCTTCGTCAAAAACAGCATCGCCGCCGTGGGGGGGCTCAAGGCGTTCGGTTTGCCCGACAGTTTTGAGCGCAGCGAGGAGTTTGGCTTTTGAACAAGACAGCGCCTTCTGCGAAACGCCAGTGGCTCCTGGGTAGCGCAGGACTGTTAAGCCTGTTGCTGGTTTGGTGGCTGGGCATCGAACTGTTGGGCAGCGAGCAAGGCTTGGCCGCCCGGTTTTCGCCGCAGGCAACATGTGCCAGCCTGTATGAGTTACTGGGCAGCGCTCAGCTCTATGAAAACGTTGGCGTGAGCCTCAAGCGTATCGTCGTCAGTCTGGTGATGGCGTTATTGATCGGTGTGCCATTGGGGCTGCTGATTGGCGGTTCGCGCAATCTGGAAGCTGCCACTACGCCAGCCTTTCAGTTCTTGCGCATGATTTCGCCCCTGTCGTGGATGCCGGTGGTGGTGATGCTGATGGGCGTAGGCGATCAGCCCATTTACTTCTTGCTGACCTTTGCAGCGGTATGGCCGATCTTGCTCAACACCATCGCCGGGGTGCGCCAACTGGACCCGCGTTGGCTGCAACTGAGCCGCAGCTTGAGTGCCACACGCCGGGAAACCTTGCGTCGGGTGATCCTGCCCGGCGTAGTGGGGCATGTGCTGACCGGCGTGCGGCTTTCAATCGGCATTTTGTGGATCGTACTGGTGCCCTGCGAAATGCTCGGGGTGAGTGCGGGGTTGGGGTATTTCATCCTCGACACGCGTGATCGGCTGGCCTATTCGGAACTGATGGCCATGGTGTTGCTGATTGGCGTATTGGGGTTTGCGCTCGATGCAATCGCTCGCGGCGTGCATCGACGCTGGGTGCATGCAGCCTGACAACACTCAACGTTCGCTGAGCAGTCCGTTGCCCGGTGGGGTTCTGTGAGGCGCTGCGTGACGGCCAGTCAGGATGTACAACACGTCGACGCCGACCAGGGTGATAGCCGCCAGATAAGGCGCGCGCGGCAGGCTCATGTCGCGTTCATACAGGCTTTGCGCGTGCCGACCGACGCCCCCGGCCGCGGCCAATTGCTTTTGCGTGAGGTGAAGGCGCAGGCGCTCCTGTAGCAATCGTTTTCCGTATGTACTCATTTTGTCGCCTGTTCTAGGCACCGGTGGGATGTAAAAAGAGTAATAGAAGTGGGGAAAGAGGAAAAGGGTTGAAACATGGCCTGTAGCCATCGCGCCGAGGGTGTTCCAGGAAGGGGCAGGATCGCGGTGAGCGATCCTGCCCGTCGCCCGTGTTTACACGCGGTGTTTTTTCTCGGCCTCTGGCAGGAACCAGTTGAGCAGCAGGGCGCAAATACCGCCCGTCGCCACACCGGATTCCAGCACGTCGCGCAAGGAGGCTGGCATGTGCGCCAGGAACTCGGGCACTTGCGATACACCCAGGCCCAGCGCCAGCGACACGGAGATGATCAGCAGGGCTCGCCGGTCCAGCGTGGTACTGGCCAAAATATTGATCCCCGACGCGGCCACTGCACCAAACATCACCATGGCGGCACCGCCCAGCACAGGCTCGGGGACTGCTTGAATTGCCCCGGCAACGCTCGGGAACAGGCCGAGCAGAATCAGCATGGCGGCGATCCACACACCGATGTGACGGCTGGCAATGCCGGTCAGCTGAATCACGCCGTTGTTCTGGGCAAAGATCGAGCTGGGGAACGTATTGAAAATACCGGCCAGCAGCGAGTTGGCCCCGTTGACCAGTACGCCGCCCTTGATGCGCTGCATCCACAGCGGGCCTTCAACCGGCTGGCGCGACACTTTGCTGGTGGCCGTCACATCGCCAATCGCTTCCAGCGAGGTGACGAGGTAAATCACCAGCATCGGAATGAACAGCGCCCACGAGAACCCAAGGCCAAAATGCAGCGGCACCGGCACTTGAAACAGCTCGGCCTGATGCATGCCGGTAAAGTCCAGACGCCCCAGATAGCCTGCCAGCGCATAGCCCACGGCCAGTGCGATGACAATCGCGCAACTGCGCATCCACACCAGCGGGATGCGGTTGAGGATCACGATGATCGCCAGCACCACGCCCGAGAGCATGAGGTTTTCGCCATTGGCAAAAGTGCCATTGCCCATCGCGGTAAAGCCGCCGCCCATGCTGATCAGGCCGACCTTGATCAACGTCAGGCCGATCATTAGCACCACGATGCCAGTCACCAGCGGGGTGATCATCCGTTTGACGAAGGGCAGGACCCGCGAAATGCCCATTTCAACGAAGGAACCGGCAATCACCACGCCAAAAATTGCAGCCATTACGCTTTCCACGGGCGTGCCTTGTTTGACCATCAACGCGCCGCCCGCAATCAGCGGGCCGACGAAGTTGAAACTGGTGCCTTGCACAATCAGCAAACCGGCGCCGAACGGGCCGAAGCGTTTGCACTGCACAAACGTGGCGATCCCCGAGATCACCAGTGACATGGAGACGATCAAGTTGGTGTCACGGCTGGACACACCCAGTGCCTGACAGATCAGCAGGCCGGGGGTGACGATCGGAACGATGATGGCAAGCAAGTGTTGCAGGGCCGCCAGAAAGCCGATCCACGGCTTGGGGCGGTCCTCAAGGCCAAAGACCAGATCGCTGTTCTGGGACTCGGCTTCAAGCGGCGTTTTGGGAGTGGTCATGGCGAGCGCCCTTGGAAAAAAGAGCGCGATTCTACTGGTCTTGTGCCATGACGCCCAGCGTTTGCGTGCATAAGCGTTGCATTGAACCCGTCGCGGGCTTTAATCAGTCGAATGTTTAGGCCCGCCGACGGTCCGAAAGAATGCCGCCCCGGCTGTCAGTCCCCCTGAAACAAGGACCCGTGCCCATGCTTGAACCCACCTGGACCGCCCTCAAACACCACCGCCGCCTTCATCAGATCATTGCCACGCTGGTGCGTTTTGGCGCGCAGGACGTGGTGGTGCGACTGGGGCTCGGGCGTTTGCTCACTCAGGTCAGCGCAGAACCGGGCGAGTCGCTGCCTGCCAGCACCGCGCAGCGGGTGCGCATGGCGTTGGAGACCCTGGGCCCGACCTTTATCAAGTGCGGGCAGATTCTGGCCAGCCGCAGCGACATCCTGCCCCCGGCGTGGGTTACGGAGCTGCAAGGGCTGCACAGTCAGGTCGCGACCTTGCCATGGGAGGCACTGCAAGCGCAGGTGCTTGAGGATTTGGGCGGCGCGCTGGAGGAGGTGTTTGCGGCGTTCGACACTCATCCGCTGGCGGCGGCCTCAATGGCGCAGGTGTACCGCGCGCGCTTGCACAATGGCGAGGAGGTGGTGGTCAAGGTTCAGCGTCCCGGGTTGAGGGGCAAAATAACGGCGGACCTGCAACTGCTGGAAAGCGTCGCTCAGTTAATTGAACAAAATGAGGCACTGGCGGTGTATCAGCCACGCCAAATGGTGCGCCAACTGGCGCGGGCGATGCTTGAGGAACTCGATTTCACGCAGGAGGGTCAGCATTGCGACAGCGTCGCCCAGCATTTTGAACACGATCCTGCCATCGTGATCCCGCGTATTCATTGGGCCTATAGCAGTCAGCGCCTGCTGGTGCAGGAATTTCTCCCCAGCTTTACGCCGCTGGAGCGCGAGGCGTTGATTGCCCAAGGCCTGGACCCCGGTTTGTTGGCCCAACGCGGGGCCAAAGCGTTCATCAAAATGTTGCTGGAGGATGGTCTGTTCCATGGTGACCCGCACCCCGGCAACCTGCGGGCCATGAGCGACAATCGTGTCGGGTTTATCGACTTCGGCATGGTCGGGCGCCTGGATGAGCGGCGGCGGCTGGAGGTCATGACCTTTATGCGTGCTCTGACCCAGGGCAGCACCGAAACCCTGATCTCGGTCTTGATCGACTGGAATGGCGAGCGGGTGCAGGACGTGACGCTGATCGAACGCGCGGCGCGCCAATACATGGCACGGCACACCCGGCCACCTTTGAAGATGAGCGCGCTGATTACCGATTTTCTGGATGTGATGCGCGAATACCGCTTGCTGTTGCCCCCGGACCTGCTGGTGTTGTTCAAGGCGTTGATCACAGCGGATGGCGTGCTGACCCGGCTGGATCCGGAGCTGGACCTGGTGGCGACGGCCAAGCCTGCGGTGCAGAAGATGTTCCGTGAGCAACTCAGCTGGAAAGTCGCCCGGCGCCTGGGAATAGAAGGGCTGGAGTTAGGGCGGGGGGTGTTGGGTGACTTGCCGCAACTGACTCGCTTGATGGTGCATCGCCTCAAGCACGGGGTGCTGGACTTGAAAGTCGATGTGCCAGGTGTCGAAAAGCTGGAACGGTCGCTGCGCCTGGCTTCGACGCGTTTGTCGCTGGCGCTGTTGATCAGTGCGCTGTTGATCGCCTTTGGCCCTCAGATCGCGGCGGCGGGGCCCGTGTGGCAAGGGCTTTCGGCCATTGGCTGGCTGGCGGGGATTGCTACGCTGGGCGGGTTGCTGGCGTTTTTGTGGAGCTTATTCAAAGGCTCTTGACGCCACACGAGGCCGCGCCGTTGACGCCGGACGCAGCCTCGTGCATGCCAAAGTGTTACACGTGCAGCGCATGCCCCAAGGCGCGCAGGGCCGCTTCTTGCACCGCCTCGCCCAAGGTCGGGTGCGCATGAATGGTGCCGGCAATGTCTTCCAGGCACGCGCCCATTTCCAGGGATTGGCCAAAGGCCGTCGACAGCTCCGACACCCCGGCGCCGACGGCCTGCCAGCCGACAATCAAGTGGTTATCACGCCGTGCCACGACGCGCACGAAACCGGTTTTGGATTCCAGGGTCATGGCCCGTCCATTGGCCGCGAACGGGAAGCTGGCGCTGAGGCAGTCCAGCCCTGCCGCCTCAGCCTCGGCCGGGGTTTTACCGACCACGACGATTTCCGGATCGGTGAAACACACCGCGGCAATCGCCGCTGGGCTGAATTCACGTTGCTTGCCAGCGATGAGCTCGGCCACCATTTCCCCCTGCGCCATGGCGCGGTGGGCCAGCATCGGTTCGCCGGTCAGGTCGCCAATCGCCCACACGTTGCGCATGCTGGTCTGGCAACGGTTGTCGACACGGATCGCCGGGCCGTTCATGGCCAATGCCAGGGTTTCCAGGTTGAAGCCCTGGGTGCGCGGGCGACGCCCAACGGCCACCAGTACCTGATCGGTCTCCAACGTCTGGCTTTCGCCCATGCGATTGCGCATGGACAACGTGCGGGTGCTGGCCTGGAAACCTTCCACGCTGTGCTCCAGATACAACGTGATCCCCAATGCTTTGAGGGATTCAGCGACAGGTTGGGTCAGCTCCATGTCATAGGTAGGCAGGATGCGCTCGCGGGCCTCCACCACCGTGACCTCGGCGCCCAGCTTGCGGTAGGCAATCCCCAATTCGAGGCCGATGTAGCCGGCCCCCACGATGGTCAGGCGCTTCGGAATACTGGCCGGGTTCAGGGCCTCGGTGGACGAAATAATGGCACCGCCAATCGGCAGTATCGGCAGATCAACCGTCTGCGACCCGGTGGCCAGCAGCAAGTGTTCGCACTCCAGGCGCTGGCCGTCCACCTCAACGGCCTTGCCATCCAGAATACGCGCCCAGCCGTGGATGACCTTGACGCCATTTTTTTTCAGCAACGCGCCGACGCCTGTGGTCAGGCGATCAACGATGCCGTTCTTCCATTGCACGCTTTGATCGATGTCGAGGGTCGGGGCTGTGGTCTTGATACCCAACGGCGAACTGCCCGTACTGTAGCGTTGCGAGGTATGGAACTGCTCGGCCACGTGAATCAAGGCTTTGGACGGAATGCAGCCGACATTCAGGCACGTTCCGCCCAGCGACTGGCCTTCGATAAGGACCGTTGGAATGCCCAGTTGGCCAGCGCGGATGGCAGCGACGTAACCGCCGGGGCCGCCGCCGATAATCAGCAGCGTGGTGTGTTGAGTTGGCTGCATGTTCACTCCACAAACAGGGTGGCAGGTTGTTCGAGCAAGCCACGCATGGCCTGGATAAAGAGCGCCGCGTCCATGCCGTCCACCACGCGGTGGTCGAACGAGCTGGAGAGGTTCATCATTTTGCGCACCACGATCTGGCCTTTGACCACCACCGGGCGTTCGACGATGCGGTTGACGCCAATGATCGCCACTTCCGGCAGGTTGACCACCGGGGTACTGACGATTCCGCCCAGCGCGCCGAGGCTGGTCAGGGTAATGGTCGATCCCGACAGGTCTTCGCGGGCGGCCTTGCCAGTGCGCACGGCAGTGGCCAGTCGCGTGATCTCATCCGAAGCGCCCCACAGCGTCAGGGTTTCGGCGTGCTTGACCACGGGGACCATGAGGCCGTTGTCACTTTGCGCCGCCACCCCGACGTGCACCGCGCCAAAGCGGGTAATGACCTGTGCCTGATCGTCATAACGCACGTTGATCTGCGGGAAATCACGCAGTGCAACCACCATGGCCCGCACGAGAAAGGGCAGCAGGGTCAGTTTGCCGCGGCTGTCACCCCATTTCTGGTTGAGCTGGACGCGCAGTTCTTCGAGGGCCGTCACGTCCACTTCTTCGACGTAGCTGAAATGCGCGGCACGGCGCTTGGCATCTTGCATGCGCTCAGCGATTTTGCGGCGCAGGCCGATGACCGGAATCTGTTGCTCGTCGGTGCGTTTGGCGTAACCGGCCATGGGCGCAGGGCTGGTCTGTGTGTCCTGAGCCAAGTAGGCGTCCAGGTCATCGTGCAGCACGCGGCCAGCGGGGCCGGTGCCGATTACGAAGCGCAATTCGATACCGGCGTCCCACGCGCGTTTACGCACTGCCGGCGAGGCCAGCGGACGCTCATTGGCCTCACGGGCGACCGGTGCCGGGCGCGCCGCAGGTTGGGCAGGCGGGGCGGACACGGCGGCCACTTCGACCCGGGCCTGGGGTGCAGCTTTTGCCGCTGCTGGTGCTGGTGCTGCGGCGGGTTCGACGGGGGCGGCGGCACTTTCGCGCAGGTTGCCAGCCCCTTCGACTTCGATGCGAATCAGTTCGCTGCCCACGGCCATCACTTCACCGGGCTGGCCGCCCAGTGCCAACACCTTGCCCGCCACAGGCGAAGGAATATCCACCGTGGCTTTGTCGGTCATCACGTCGGCAACCACTTGATCTTCGCTGACCATGTCACCGACTTTGACAAACCATTCCACCAGTTCCACTTGCGCAATGCCTTCGCCAATGTCCGGCATCTTAATAACGTGCGTACCCATTCAGACCTCCATAACCCGTTGCAAAGCTGCTCCCACTCGCGCCGGGCCGGGGAAATAAGCCCACTCCTGTGCATGCGGGTAGGGCGTATCCCAGCCCGTAACACGCTCGATTGGCGCTTCCAGGTAATGGAAACAGTGCTCTTGAACCAGTGCGATCAGTTCGGCGCCAAAGCCGCACGTGCGGGTGGCCTCGTGCACGACAACGCAACGGCGGGTCTTTTTCACGGAATTGACGATGGCATCCAGGTCCAGTGGCCACAGGCTGCGCAGGTCAATGACTTCGGCGTCAATGCCGGTTTCTTCAGCTGCGACTTGCGCCACATACACGGTGGTGCCGTAGGTGAGGATGGTGACTTCAGTGCCGGGGCGCACGATGGCTGCGCAGTCCAGCGGAACGGTGTAATAGCCGTCCGGTACCAGGCTGGCGGCGTGTTTGGACCATGGGGTCACGGGGCGTTCGTGGTGACCGTCAAACGGGCCGTTGTACAGGCGCTTGGGTTCGAGAAAAATCACCGGGTCATCGTTTTCGATGGCGGCGATCAGCAGGCCTTTGGCGTCGTAGGGGTTGGACGGCATCACCGTGCGCAGGCCGCAGACCTGGGTGAACATCGCTTCAGGGCTCTGGCTGTGGGTCTGGCCGCCGTAAATTCCCCCGCCGCAGGGCATGCGCAGGGTCATCGGCGCAATGAATTCGCCAGCCGAGCGGTAACGCAAACGGGCAGCTTCGGAGACGATTTGATCAGACGCCGGGTAGAAGTAGTCGGCAAACTGGATCTCGGCCACCGGGCGCAGGCCGTACGCCCCCATACCGACCGCTGCGCCGACGATGCCGCTTTCGGAGATCGGCGCGTCGAATACCCGCGATTTGCCATATTTGGCCTGCAGGCCTTCGGTGCAGCGGAATACACCGCCGAAGTAGCCCACGTCCTGACCAAACACCACCACGTTATCGTCGCGCTCAAGCATCACGTCCATGGCCGAGCGCAAGGCCTGGATCATCGTCATGGTGCTGGTGCTCACGGCGTTCTCCATCTGAATTTTATTGTTGTCGTTCATCTGGTTATAACCCCAATTGCTGACGTTGCCGACGCAGGTGCTCGGGCATGTCCTTGTACACGTCCTCAAAAATCGTCGCCGCGCTCGGCATCTGCCCGCCCGCCAGGGTGCCGAAACGTTCGGCTTCCTTTTGTGCGCCGATGATTTCGGCTTCGAGCTCGGCGCTGACTGCCGCGTGTTCTTCTTCGGACCAATTGCCCGTGGCGATCAGGTGCTGTTTAAGGCGAATGATCGGATCACCCAGCGGGAAGTGGCTCCAGTCATCCGCAGGGCGGTACTTGGAAGGGTCATCAGAGGTTGAATGCGGGCCTGCGCGATAGGTGACCCATTCGATCAGCGTCGGGCCCAGATTGCGGCGGGCACGTTCAGCAGCCCATACCGAGGCCGCGTAGACGGCGATGAAGTCGTTGCCGTCGACCCGCAGGGAAGCGATGCCGCACCCCACGCCACGCCCGGCGAAGGTCGTGGATTCGCCCCCGGCGATGGCCTGGAACGTGGAAATGGCCCATTGGTTATTCACCACGTTGAGGATTACCGGAGCGCGGTATACGTGGGCGAAGGTAAGGGCGGTGTGGAAATCGGATTCGGCGGTAGCGCCGTCGCCGATCCAGGCGGAAGCAATTTTGGTATCACCCTTGATGGCCGACGCCATGCCCCAGCCCACCGCCTGTACGAATTGGGTGGCGAGGTTCCCGGAAATACTGAAGAAACCGTAGTCGCGTACCGAATACATGATTGGCAACTGGCGGCCCTTGAGTGGGTCGCGCTCGTTGGACAGCAACTGGCAGATCAGGTCCACCAACGGCACGTCGCGGGCCATCAGGATGCTTTGCTGGCGATAGGTGGGGAAGCACATGTCGTCAAGGTTCAGTGCCAGCGCCTGAGCACTGCCGATGGCTTCTTCGCCCAGGCTTTGCATGTAAAACGACATTTTTTTCTGCCGCTGGGCGACCACCATGCGGGCGTCAAAGATGCGGGTTTTGAGCATGGCGCGCATGCCGGCACGCAGCACGTGCATCGGAACGCCTTCGGCCCACGGACCAAGGGCCTGGCCTTGATCATCGAGCACGCGAATCAGGCCCTTGGCCAAGTCGGCGGTGTCTGCCGGTTCTACATCGATGGGCGGCTTGCGTACCAGGCCGGCGTCGGTCAAACGCAGGTAGCTGAAATCGGTCTTGCAGCCCGGACGGCCGGAAGGTTCAGGAACGTGCAGGCGCAGTGGTGCATATTCTTCATTCATGGCTTTCTCTACGCTCGATCTTGTCGTGTTTTATTAGGGCGCGGGAGCTAGGTACTGCATGCAAGAAATGTCAGGTGAACCGCCAGATCTTGTCCTACAACAATCATATTCCGGACAGTGAAGAATATTTATCTGTAGTTCGTTGTGCTTTACAGCGAATAAGGATAAGAATTCTGCATAAACATAAAAAACAGGTGGTTTTGTCTCATGCGCAAGCTGGATCGAACGGATATCGGGATTCTCAACAGCCTTCAGGAGAACGCGCGCATCACCAATGCGGACCTTGCGCGCTCGGTAAACCTGTCGCCCACCCCGTGTTTCAACCGGGTCAAAGCGATGGAGGAGCAGGGGTTGATTCGCGAGCAAGTGACTTTGCTCGACGCCGACATGCTGGGCCTGCACGTCAACGTGTTCATTCACGTCAGCCTGGAGAAACAGGTGGAAGAGGCCCTGCAACATTTCGAAGCTGCCATTTCGGACCGGCCTGAAGTGATGGAGTGCTATTTGATGGCGGGGGACCCCGACTATCTGATTCGCGTACTGGTGCCGAGCATTCAGGCGCTTGAGCGCTTCATGATGGACTTCCTGACCAAGGTGCCGGGTGTTGCCAACATCCGCTCCAGCTTTGCCCTCAAGCAAGTGCGTTACAAAACCGCGCTGCCGTTGCCGCCGGGCGGGTTGGTGCTTGAAGAACGCTGAGTCGGGCGGGGGGGGCTACCCGCCGCGATGTATCTCAACTCAGAACCGCAGGCGCCAGCGTTCGTTAAAACGCAAATCCACGATGGCTAATGGTTCTATGTCAATGAAGTTGAACGAGTCGGTGCTGGCAGCCAAGGCGTGCAAAATGGCGGCACGGATCACGAACGGATGTGTGACCACGGCAAAATGGCCTTCCTCACGGAACCCCTCTAGCCAAGTGCCGACCCGCAAGCAGAGGTCCTGCACCGACTCGCCATGGTGCGGCGCGGCATAGGGAGTGCTGAGCCAGTTGGCCACTGCTTGCGGGCAGCTTTCTTGCAGCTCTGACAGGCTTTGGCCTCGCCAGTCGCCAAAATCGTAGTCTTCAAGCGCAGGCACGATCTCAATGTCGCGGCCCAAGGCATGGGCGGTTTGCAGGGTTCGGATCTCAGGGGCGCAGAGAATCCGCACCGGCTTTTTCAGCACTGTGGCCAACTGCCCTGCCTTTTCCAAGCTTTTGCTTTCTGCCGGTTCATCTTCCGGGAACCGGCCCAGGCGCTGGGCCTCGGTACGGGCATGGCAAATAAGACTGAGACGAGTGGGCATGGTGCAGACCTCCAGCGTTCTGTCACACAATCGCCTGCAACGGCGGTTCTTCAATCGGATGCAGGTGAGTATATGGGCGCGCCCTGGCAACTCAAGGCGCATTGCCATGATGGCTGATTAGCGCAAGGTTCGGAGCAAGACTGGATGCGTGCGTCATGAGGGGGCAGCGCCGCGTAGCCGCCAGGCAGATGAGCGACTACGCGTTTTGGGGCATCGGTTAGCGGGTCAGATAAGCAGGAACAACGCCAGCAGCCCCCCGAAAATGGCCCATTTCTCCAGGTAATAGCGGGTGCGGTTGCGTTTTTTCAGTTCCTTGCCGCGCAGTCGGATCTTGTACAGCTTGGTAAATGCACGGTTGAGGCCGCCGACCTTGTCATTGGCGTCGTTTGGCGAGCTGGCGGAGGCCATGACCGTGCGGCTGAACCATTGGTTGAACGCAGCCGCCCAGCGGTACTTCATCGGGCGCTCAACGTCGCAGAACAGAATGATGCGGTTTTTGTCGGTTTTGTTTTCGGCGTAGTGGATAAAGGTTTCATCAAACATCACGCCTTCACCGTCCCGCCACGCATAATTCTGGCCGTCGACATTGATGTAGCAATCCGGATCGTTAGGCGTGTCCAGGCCCAAGTGGTAACGCAACGAACCCGCATAAGGGTCGCGGTGACGCACCAGTTTCGAGCCGGGCGGTAACTCAGCAAACATGGCGGCCTTGATCGTGCCAATGCCATTAAGCAGTTCGATGGTGCGCGGGCACAGCTCGACCGCCGACGGGTGATTGTCGCCGTACCATTTGAGGTAGAAGCGCTTCCAGCCGGTTTTGAAAAACGAGTTGAACCCCACGTCATTCGGTTGCTCAGAGCGTTTGATTTCGCCTGCCTGCATCAGCTTGCGCGCTTCTTCGCGTATTTCTTCCCAGTGATCTTGCAAAGGCTGCAGTTCTGGAAAGTCCGCAGGCTTGAGATAAGGCTGAGCGGGCACTTTGGAGAACAAATACAGAAAGCAGTTGATCGGCGCCAGGAAGGTGGAGTGGTCGCTTAATTGACGGCTCAGCTTATGCCGAACCTTGCCCCGCAAGTGGACATATGCGATGGACAAAACGTAGACAGCAATAATGATGAGTTTCAAGAGTATCGTCACAAGTCGAGAGAAAACGCCGCCCTGTTAGCACGCAAATGGCTCGGGAAACGTAAGCGTTTTCCGAAGGTTGGTGCTGTAGGAGGGAAGTCAAAGGGCAAGGTTAAAACAGCCCTTTGGGCATTTTCCAGCTTTTATGCAGGTTTTATACACTTCTGGTTACAGTCTTTGGTCGGGTTGATTGTAAGAAATACCCTTAAAGCTGTGCAGAAATGGAATTTGACCTGGATCGCTCAGGTGCGTTGATCGGCCAGGAACGCATCGATCTGCGCCTTGGTCGGTGCCGTGGCCGGCCCTCTGCGTGTGACCGCGATGGCCGCCGCTGCGTTGGCCCGGCGTGCGGCTTCACACGGGGCAACCCCGGTTGCCAGCGCGGCCAGCATCACCCCGGTATGAGCATCACCTGCGCCATTGGTGTCCAGCGCCTGCACTGTGAACCCGGCAATCGGGTGATGGCCCTGAGCATCGCTGACCCGGCAGCCATGCGGGCCATCACGGACCACCTTCAGGCAGGTACCGGGCAAACGTGCATCCAGGGCCTTCAAGGCTTCGTCCAGCGTGCGGGTACCTGTCAGGGCCTGGGCTTCATGACGATTGCTGGTCCACAGGTTCAGGCGCGGCAAGAGCGCGTCCAATAGGGCTGGCGCTATGTCGAGGAGCAACGGGCCGGGGTCAAAACTCAGGTGGATGTCGTTCGGCAACGCCAGCAGCCACGCGATTAACGGTTGCGCTTTGCCAGGCTCAAGCAGGCTATAACCGCTGACATACACATAGTCATCTTGCGCCACCCGTACCTGTTGCAGGTCATCAGCGGTCAACACGCCCTCGACGCCGATGTACGAAATGAAAGTACGTTCGGCGCTGGCTTCGGTCAGGGCGACGCATAACCCGGTGTCTTGGTGCGGGTCGGGCGGCAGGGTCGCGGTGATGCCTTCGCTGAACATGGCCTGACGCGCCAGTTCACCCATCTGGCCCTGACCGTGTCGCCCCAGGTACGCGGTGTCCAGGCCGCTGCGCCGCGCAGCAGCCATGACATTAAAGCCGCCCCCGGCCTGAAAGCTGGCACTGCTGGCCAGCGCATCACCGCCCGAGGGCGGCAGGGTGTCGAGGGCCATGACCAGATCGATGATGATTTGGCCTGTGTGCAGCAACCTAGGCATGGGCAGGCTCCGTGACACTCAGACGCCGGTCCCGGGCGCCGCCCAGCAGGGCATACAACCCGCCAGCCACCACAAATGTCACCACCCAGCCCATCCCGTTATGCCCCAGCCAGGAATCTGCCAGCGGGCCGACAAACCAGTCCGCTTCGCTGCTGCCCACTCGGGTAAAGCAGAACCCCAGGATCAGCGCCACGGCCCAGGCGCCCAAGGCGCGCCATTCAATGCCGCCGCTATACCAATAGGCACTGCGAGGGCTGGCGTCCATCAAGTCCCGGGGGCTGTAGTAATGACGATGGATCAGGTCCACAACAAAGATGGCGACCCACGCGGTAATCGGAATGGCCGTCAGGGAGATAAAGGTAATGAAGGGTCCATAAAATCCGTCTGCGTACAACATGAAGTAAATCGAACCACTCAGGATGGCGACGATATCCACGACCACCGCCTGAACCCGTTTGAGTTTTACCCCGAGGGTTAACGTGGTCAGGCCCGCCGAGTACACCGACAGGTGGTTGGACAGCAACAGGCCGCCGAAGGCGCTGAGCAGATAGGGCACGGCCATCCAGGCGGGCAACAGGTTGCGGATGGCGGCAACCGGGTCGGTGGCCGAGGCCAATTCATGATTGCCCACGGTCAGCAAACCGCCGAGCGTAATGAGCAGCACCAGCGGTATGCCGGCGCCCAAGGCGGCAGACGCTACCAGTTGCGGACCACTGACGCTGTGTTTCTGATAGCGCGACATGTCGGCCCCGGCATTCGCCCAGCCGATGCCCGTGCCTGCGGCCATGATGCCGATACCAATAATCACCGCACTCATGGGGGCCGAAGGCGCTGCAAACACGCCTTGCCAGTCGATAATTGCGCACAGGAATCCGCCGACCAGCACATTGAGGGCGCCAAACACATACGTGGCCCATTTTTGGATGACCAGCAAGGTGGCGTGACCCAGCCCGGAAACCGACAACGTGAGCAGGGCAAAAATGGCGATGAACAGCAGGGTCAGGAGCGGGGCGCTTTTGGCGTCGGTCGGGGTGCCAAAGAGGATGGCACTCAGGGCCAGCAACACAAACGCAGCAGTGATGGTATTCACGGTTTCCCAGCCCACCCTCGACATCAGCGACACCAGTGTCGGACCGATATTGCCGCGCACGCCGAAAATGGCCCGCGACAAGGTCAGGCTCGGTGCCCGGCCACGTCGGCCCGCAATGGAAATGACCCCGACCACGGCGAATGAGCCTGCGGCGCCGATCAACGCGACAAGCATCACTTGCCAGATCGCCAACTGGTGAAAGGCCACCAGCGTGGCGCCCAAGGGCAGGCCCAAAATACTGATGTTTGCAGCGAACCAAACCCAGAACAATTGCAGCGGATTGCCATTGCACTCTATGTCCGGGACGGGCTCGATACCCCGGGTTTCCAATTGTCCGGCGCTGTGGCCGACGTGAGGGTGGCTCATGGGTGTCGCTCCTGATGCTTTTTTATCGTTTTTAAACAGCGTGCCACGCCGGTTTCGGGCAGCAAGCCGGAGTGCAGTCCATTGCGAGGGGGTGAGCTAAGCGTTGCGAAGGGCCAATAGCGCCTGTACCAGCGGTTCAAGTTGCAAATGATTGACGTCTTGCACGTGCCCGATCAGTGCCGTGGGCCAGGCGCCAAGACCCTCACAGGCGCCCAGCATAGCCCCGAGCACGGCGGCGATGGTGTCCGTGTCGCCGCCAATGCTGGCGGCCATGCACACGGCATCAAAGCTGCTCATGTAGCCACTGGCCACCCGCTGTGCCAACGCGAAGGCGGCGACCACCGATTCTTGCGAAGCGACCGAGGTGCCTATGACGTCGTACAACAGGTCCCCGACGTTATCGTTGTTGCAATGCGCGCTGGCGTCCCGGGCCCAACGTAGGCGTGGCCCGATACGTGCACCCGCCACCCAGTGGCCGTAATGCTCGGCCATGTAGGCGATTTCAGTGGCGGCATTCAAGGCGTGTTCGAGTGGTTTGCCATTAATCCCGCTGGACACCACGGCTGCCACGGCGGCAGCGCTGGCGATGCCCAGGCTGGTGTTGTGGGTGACTTGGCAGGCTTGAACCACCGCGGTGATAAACCGTTCTTGCTGCGCCACATCGCTGACGATGCCCACAGGCGTAATGCGCATGGCCGCACCGTTGGTGATGCCATAACGGCCCGCTTCATCGGGGCTGTGGCCCGCCAGGATCAGGCTGATGGCCCGCTTGGTGGATGGCCCCAGCAAGTCTTGCGAGCCTTTGGCCTGCATTCCGGCCTCCCAGTCGATCAGCCGTTGTGCCAATTGGTCGGGAGGGATGCAGGCCTGGTTTTCGATAAGTAGCTGACCGACGAGCAGGGCTTGCTCGGTGTCGTCGGTGATTGAGCCCTTGGGCATGTTCGGCGCGATGGGCTGGTCGGCGGGCGCGTCTTCCAGCGTGGTGATGTGACCGAAGCGGGCAACGATGTCGGCACGGCTGAACGACTGCGTGGGCATGCCAAGCGCGTCCCCCAGGGCCAGCCCGTAAAACGCGCCCAGCGCCCGATCACGTTGTGTCATGTGGGTGTTCCGAATGACTGGTGCATGCGGAAGTGCTGCGGATCGAGCCAGCTTTCGACCTGCTCCATGAAACGGCCTTGCCGGTCATAGGTGGTGCGCAAAGCGCTGAGGAATACAGTGCCGGCGGGACGCCCGAGTAACAGCGCGTCTTCTTCGCCCAACGGCTCGGCACCGATCCATTGATCGCCACGCTCACCCACAAAGCCATAGGCGGCGAGGGTGATCGTGAGTGAATCGTCGATCAGTCCGACCCGTGGCAAGCTTTCAAGGCCGTTGGTGGCCGGCATCAATGAGCGCTCCAGTGACACCGCAGTGCCATCGGCGCGACGGCGTCGACGGTCCAGGGTAATGAACTGGCTGACACCAAACTGAGGGAGCAATTCTGGGCGCTCAATGGCTTCGAAACGCAACAGTTCGGTATGGATGCGCGCGCCGGTATCGGCCAGCGCCTGGGTCCAGCCATTGTGTTGGTCCAAGGTGATGCCGTCGTAGGTCACGACAGATCCGCCACCCGTGCGGGTCGCGATGTAACGGCGGCGTTCGAGTTCGCTCAAGGCCTGACGCAACGTATTGCGGCTGACACCCAGTTCTTGCGCCAACTTGTCTTCTTCCGGCAGGGGTAAACCATCAACTAAAAGCCCGTTTTCTATTCGGTGAACAAGTTCTTCTACCACGTGTTGTTTCTTATTGAATCGAGCTTGTCTAATCATGTGCAGAGTAATAGCTCAATAATGGCACTTCGGCAATAAATGGGCCTCTGGATCGAGGGCAAATTCCATGACGCGACGTCTGGGCGACGACGAGAAAAACCCTTGAACCTGGCGCAGATGCGGGATTCAAGGGTGTGTAAAAACGCGCGTAGATCTAGCCGCAGGCCTTGAGATTGACGGGCCCGACGAAGTCGTTACCCCGGCCCATGACACAGGCGACGGCCTGGTTACGCTGACGCTCCCAGGCTTGCACCGGGTACGTCTTGTTCCACGCTTCGTATAACTGGCGATCCTGTTTGGACAAGCGCAAATTGTAGCGTTTGCTCATGTAGAAATAGGTGCGTGCAATCATCCCCCGGATGGAAGGTCGGGGCATGACTTTTTTGGCCTTGAAGTCCACTTGGGTCAGGCACGAACCGTATTGCCCCGGCTGCTGCGGTAGCCAGCCAAAACTGAAATTGTTGCGATCGCCGTTGACCTCTCCAATGCTCGGCACCAGGTTATGCAAATCGGCTTCTGCCACTTTGTACACCGGGTCATTGCGGGTGCAGTTTTTACGTCCTCCTTTTTGCCAGCACTGGCGTTGATGGCCAATCTGCCAGGCGGGCACGATGTGTTCCCATTCGATGCGTGCCGCGCGGTTGGCATTCTTGCGCGGCACATAACCACAGGCTTGCAGGTTGACGCGGTTACCTGTGTATTTGCAGCCACAGTAAAACTCGGTGGATTGAGGTGCGTAGAGTTTCCAGGCAACCTTTTTCGCTTCACTAAAGGTTTGCGGCGCAGCCGCTTGAACGCTTAAAACAGTGAAGAGGCTGGCAAATGCCAGTAAACAAACCCTCATTGACTCAGTCTTCCTCAAGCACAGTCCAGAAAACATTCACACCACCATCATCGCGGTGTGCAACGGTGACGTTGTCGTTTTCGGAGATTTCTTCCAGCAGGCGCTCCCAGAACTCCGGGTTATCGCCTTCCTGAGGCAAAAGGACCGCCATTTTGGCTTTTTGTGCCTTGGGAGAGCTAATTTCTTTTTGTATGCGAAGTCCGAACAATTCGTAGGGGGACGGTGGAGTAGGTGCTTTCGCTGCTTTTTTAGCCATGATGCGGTCCTTGGTTAGCTGTATGTGCATACAGTATTTAACTGCGCGGCATTTCGCAACCTTTTGGTGCGTCGTCATGGCGGGTCATGCGCAGTCAACGCGTCTTGGGGCGCGGCGCCAACCCGGTTGTGCACGCGGTACATACACCCTCGACAGGGTATTACCTGTGGCTGAGCGCCGTGATGAGGGTCTCAATAGTCGCTTGCAACTGCGCCACCGGGTCAGCCCCGTCGGCGCGGATCACCACCAGCTCACTGCCGCTTTGTGCCACGGCGGTTTTCAGCGCTTCGCTGGGTGCGCGATGGTCCAGGACCAGCGCCACGTCGTTGTCTTTAAGGGTTTGCGTCAGGGTCTTGAGGGCTTCGGGGGTCCAGGGCTGGTCTGCTGGATGATCGATCGTCACCGGTTCCAGATTCAACCCTGCCACCAGGTAATCGAGTCGGTCGGACAGGTTGACGACGCTCATGTTGTCGACGTGGGCCAACTGCTGTTCGCTGTCGGCGCTGAGTTTCAACAGGCGTTGCTTGAGGGTGGCCAGATTGGCTTCGATCTGCGGCTTGGCGTCAGGGGCCAGCCGCGCCAGATCGGCTGCCATGACGTCCGCCATGCGCCCCATGTTATTGCTGACCAGCCACGGTTGGCTGTTCAGGCCATCGCGCTCGGCGCCCGGTTGCAAGGCGATACCCGGCAGGCTGCCATCCACCGGGCGTGCGGCGTCGATTTCGACGATGCGTATATTGCTGCGACGTGCCATGGGGTAGAGCGGGTCGTCGCGCCATACCGAGCGCAGACCAATCACGGCGTCGGCGTGTTCGGCCAGTTGGTGCAGGGCACCCGCGCCGCGCCCGCTGAAGTAAGCGCTTTGGCGGCTGCCCGGCAGATTGGCAGCTGCAGCGCGCTCCAGAATCACGCCTGTGTCCTTGAGCAGCAACTGGCCCAGGCCCACGGTGATCGGCACGCTGGCCAGAATGCGCACCGGTTGGGCAGGCAGGTCGGCGGCCATGAGTGGGGTGCTGAGCAAGCCGGTCAGGGCCAGTGTGAGGGTGAGTGTGCGCAGAGTTGGCATTTATCCAATATTCCCTTTCAGGCTGGGGAGCACGCCGCGGGCGATAGCGGCGAGGGCGAAGGCGATACCGGCCACCAGAATGATTGCGGCGCCGGAGGGGATTGGCAGGTCGAATACGATGGGCACCATAATTCCGCACAACGTACTGCACGTGGCGATCAACACCGAAATCCAGAAGAAGCCCTTCAGCGACTGGCTTAACAGCCGCGCAGCCGCTGCCGGGATCACCAGCAGGGCGCCGACCAGAATGGCGCCGATGACCTTGACCGCCGCGACCGTGATCAGCGTCACCAGAATCACGAACAGGTAATCCAGCGCTTTGACGGGCACACCGCGCACGGCGGCCAGTTGCGGGTTGAAACTGGCGAGCATGATGCGGTTGTACAGCGGCAGGCTCAGCCCCAGCACCAGTGCGCCAACAATCGCCAGTACCAGCAAATCGTTGCCGTTGACGGTGAGCACGGAACCAAACAGCACGTTTTCGAGAATATGAACGTTAATCTTGCCAGCCAGAATCAGCAGCAAGCTGGCACCCAGCGCCAGTGACACCGAGAGGAAAACGCCAATCAGGGTGTCGGGCGCCAAGCCGGTGCGGTTGCGCAAATAATTGAGTGACACGCCAAACAGCAGGCAATAGCCGAACAGGCTGCCGTATGGCCCGGTGTAGGGTTCGCCGAGCAAAATACCGATGGCCACTCCTGTGAGTGCCGCGTGGCCCACCGCTTCGGAGAAAAACGCGAAGCGCTTGACCACCACCAGCGTACCCAGCCCGCCGAGTACCGGGCCGATCAACAGACCCGCCAGCAACGCGTTGACCACGAACCCGTAGGCCAGCACCTCGGGCAAATAGCCAGCCGACGCCCAGCCTTGAACCATCAGGCGAAACGCTTCGTAACTCATACGTTATTGCTCCCGTTACCGGTGGGGTGTGTCGCAAACAGGTCCAGCAGGCGTTCCGGGCTCAGGGTCTGTCCGGGTGGGCCGTCGAACAGCACGCGCCGGTTGAGCCCCGTCACGCGTTCGGCCAATCGCTTGACGGCGGCCAGGTCGTGTTCGATCCACACCACGGTGACACCCGCCTGCTGCCAATCCGTGAGTAAGCGTTCAAACACGCGGGCGCCAGCTTCGTCCAGTGCGGACATGGGTTCGTCCAGTACCAAGAGCTGCGGGGCCGGGATCAGGCCCTGAGCCAGCAGCACACGCTGGCGTTCACCGCCGGACAACGCGCCCATGCGGCGCTTGCGTTTGTCCTGCATGCCGACCCGCTCCAGTGCTTCACCAATGGCGGGCGCCACCTTGCGCGACAGGCCCAGAAAGGCTGGGCGACGCTGGCACATGGCGGCCATGAAATCGTCCACGGTCATGGGCAGGCCACGGTCGAATTCCAGTGCTTGCGGCACGTAGCCGATCGGGCCCGTTGCGCCCGGCCAGTTCAGGCACAGCCGACCCTGGTGAGGCATTTGCCCCAGCAGGGTTTTGATGAGCGAACTTTTACCGCCGCCATTGGGGCCAACCAGCGCATGGACGCTGCCGGGGCGGATGGTGAAACTGACGTGATCGAGAATGGTTGTCTGTCCCAGGGTCAGCGAGACCTGATCGAACTCAACCCCCGGGCCGGTGGCGAGGGTGACCAGAGGTTGGGCAGCACTCATGCTCCGGCCTCCTGTATGGCGGTGACCACGGTGTTGAGGTTGCCGGTCATTTCTTTTTCGTATTTGTCGGCGCTGTAGTCGCCATAGGAAATGTGCGACAGCGGGTAGAGCTTGACCCCTGACTCACGCTGGATGGTGTCGACGTAGGTGGAGGGGAAGTCCATCTCCGAGAAAATCACCTTCACATCCAGTGCGCGCAGTTGGTCGATGGTCTTTTTCAACTGGCTCGGGCTGGGTTCGATGCCGTGGGCAGGTTCGACCACGGCCGTGACTTCAAGGCCAAACTCGCGCAATAGATAGTCATAGGCGGCATGCACGGTGGCCACCCGTAAATCTGCATTGGGGGCCCGGGTCAGTTTGGCCAGCGCATCTGCCCGCATCTGGCGTAGGCGTTTGCCATAAGCCCGGGCATTGGCGGTGTAGGTTTTGGCATTGGCCGGGTCCAGCTTGCCCAGCTCGCGGGCGATGTTGTTGACCTGGGCAATCGATGCGCTGATGGACAGGAAGGTATGAGGGTTGACCACTTTGCCTGCACCGCGCGCGGCATTGCCGGTGGCGGCCAGCAACGGCACGTTCTGATTGGCCTCTATCACCGGGATGCCGGGCGTTTCGCTGGCTTCGATCATGCGGTCAGCGAAGTCGTCATGGCCCACGCCGTTGAGCACGATCACATCCAGCGTGCCGATGCGTTTGATGTCTTCAGCCCGCGGTTCGTAGGCGTGAGGGTTAAAACCGGCGGGGATCAGCGGCACCACCTCGGCCTTGTCGCCGACGATGTTGCTCACGTAGCTGTAATAGGGGTGCAAAGTGATGCCGATGCGCAAGGGCTTGGCCAGCGGTGTCGGGGTGTCGGCCCAGGCGAGCGGGGCAAGGCACATGGCAAACAGGCCGGCCAGCAACAGGGTGCGGCGACGCAGAACAGATGAAATGGACATGGCGAGCAGTCTTCTCTGAGGTCAAGCGGTGGGTTCAGTGCCGATGCTGGCGAGTGACCCCGGCATCGAAGTGCGCGGTCACTTGCTGCCAGCCGCTCTGGATCAGGGCAGCGTCGCTGAGGTCGGCAGGTACGCTGAGCGTGCTGTTGCGGTTGAGCCATACATCCGGTTGGGTGCCAATGCGCAACAAAAACGAACCCGCGACCTCGGGGTGGGGGCTCACGCCCAGGTACGCCTGGTCGCCCAGCAATTGCCACACGTGGCCCCCACGGCTGACTGAGCTGGCATCGACAGCAAAAGGGGCAAACCCGTCAGCGGCGAGTTCGGACGGCTCGGGCAGCGCATTGGCGTCTTCGCGCAGCAGCCGGATTTCGTCGAGAGTGACCCGCAGGTCGGCGTAGATTCCTTGCTCGGCGGCGTTCATGTCCCGGCGTGCATCCACTTGATGGGCCGCTACCGGGGTCTCGGTCAGCGATTCGTGGCGCCACGCCACCACCGCACCGGCAATGCTCAGGATTAACAGGCATAACAGCAGGACGTACAGCGTTTCATGCCCGGCTCCGGCGGGGCGTACCACGTGAGTATTCATGGGGCCTCGATGTCGGCTTGGTCGATTTCGACGATGTGCCCGGGGCCGGCGTCAAACAGCACGTAAAACTCGCCATCGGGTTTTTTGAACGTCAGGCTTGAGTCCTGCCCCAGCTTGCCCGGCACCAGAATGGTTTCGTCGTAACCGATGACGTCGAGGGTGACGCCGGGCGCGCCACTGCCGTCCGAAAACCCGCCCGTACAGCGGATCTGCTCGCCGTCGAGTGCTTTGCATTCGCACATCGGGTTGTGCGCAAACGCCTGATTGCTCATGGCCATGCATGCTGCAAAGCCCGCAGCCATCAGGCGTCGCACAGGGAGTCGGGACAGTTGCACGTTCATTGCTTGCCTCCTTGTTGTTTTAACCAGGCCACGGTGGCCGGTGATGCCGTTTTGAGGGGGATGGATGCTTGATGCACCGAACCGTCCCAGCCTTCGAGGGTGACCCACAGCTCGGCATCCTCTTTAGTACGCAGCGGCACGGGAACGGTGGCGCCCAGGCGATACGGCGTGCCGAAGAAAATCACCCCGGCGGTGCGCAGGCTGCGGGGTTTGCCGATGCGCAGATAGACCGCCTTGACCGGTTCGATGCAGGCGTCGCACAAGGCCGCATTAAAGTTTTTCATGTAGCCCGCCGGCCCGTCCGGACGTGGCGCTTCGTCGCGCAGCTCGGCCAGTTGCAGGCGCCAGGGCCCGACCTGCAGGGTGCCGATGTCACGCTCGCCCAAGCCGCTGTCGCCGCGAAACAGCGACGCATCAGCGAAGTACTTGGGCATGAACCCCAGCGGCACCAGTAACAGCAGTATGTTCAGGTGGAAGCGCCATTTGTGCCACCAGCGGCTCAAGGGCGAGGCGGGCTGTGTGATCACGGCCTTGCTCATGCGTGGGTCTCCGAGGGCGCGTCGGTTCGCGCTTGGGCGGTGTGAGTGGCGTGCGTGCGGGCCGGTTTGTGGCTGCGTTTGAGGGCGTGGGCGGTGGCCAGCGCAGTGCGTTTGGTCCAGATCAGCAACCCGCTAAGCACCATCAGGCTCAGGATCAGGCCGAAGAAGAACCAGATCAACTTGACCCAAATGCCACCAAAGTCGCCGGTGTGCAGGGGGCGCATCGACTCGGTGACCAGCTCCAGCCCGGAGCGGTCGGCAATCATGCGCGAGCCTTCAATCAGACCGTTGTACGGGTTGATCTCGGCGGTCTGGAACAACAGCGGGTACCAGCCCGGGCCGCCGACTTCGATATGGCCGTAAGCATTGCTGGGCAGGCTGATGAAACTGGCTTCGAGCCCGGGGATCTTCTCGGCGGCAATCGACACGGCCTTGTCCAGACTGATCTGCGGCGCCGGGGTGCCGTCGGGCATGATCGGTACATCCTGACGCGCCACCACCGGCGGGTTGCCAGCCGTTGAAATGGAAATCTGGTTATCGAACATGAACGCCTGAATCAGAAACCACAGGCCGGTGATGGAAATCACCGCGATAAACCAGATCGACCAGATGCCGCACAGGCGATGGAAATCGCCCCAAAAAATCCGCGCGCCGTGCTTGAAGCGCAAGTTGGGTTTGAAAAAGCCTTTCCAGAATTTCTTGTAGACCACCAGCCCGGTAATCAACGAGCCCAGCAACGGCAGGCCGAGGAACGACACCAAATACCAGCCCCAGCTGTACCCATTGGTGAACGGCACCAGCCACCAGCCGTGCAGGGCGCGGGTGAAAGCCTTGAAGTTGAAACGCGGGCTCTCGCCCTGAATGGCGCCGGTGTAGGGGTTGATATACAGCGAAGGTGAGCGCCCGTCGGGGTACACCACATCGGCCACCAGCGCGAAGTGGGCCTCGTCCGGGCGGCTGATCGACTGCACTGCCAGGGTCGGCTCGGCCTGATGAAGGGCAGTGAGCACCTGTTCATAGCTGAGCAACGGCGCATCGTCCCAGGGCTGGCTGGCACGGGCTTCAGGGGTCGCCAGCCACACAATTTCCTGGCTGACCACCGCCAGGGTGCCGGTCACGCACACGATCAGCACGAAGAACCAGATCGGCAACGTGAGCCAGCTGTGCACCAGAAACCAGAGCTTGGAACGGGATTTTTTGGACATGGGTAACGGCAAACTCGCGGTTGAGCGGGTGTTAATCGCCATTGAGAAGCGATTGCTTATCCATGTAGGACGGATGAGCAGGCCGAAACCCGAACCTTGAGATGTAAAGAATTATTACAGCGCGTTTTCGTAGGGCATTTCAGAGAGGGTATTCAGTTTTGTTGATAGTCACATACATGGGCAAAAATATAGGCATTGCGACCTGTTAATTTATAGATTTATTCATGTGCATCCGTTAAAAACCAGATAAAAAGAAGAGGCAAGGAGTTGCAATGAACGTCAGTCGCCATAAAGAAATACAGGGATATGTGTTGGTGGTGTGTATGTCGCTGATGTCCGGATGTGGGACGTTGATGAGTGAGCGGTCAGGAGGGTTTAGCGGGGTTCGAGAAGATATGAAAATGGTCAAAGAGCCCTTTCTCTGGATAGGTACACTCGGGTTGCTCCCGATGATGGGAATCGCCTCCATGCCGGTGGATTTGGCAGTGGATATTGTTTTGTATCCGATTGATGTTTGGCTAAAGAAGAGGTCGCAGGTCAAAGATCCACCCCGTCCCGTGGGTTATTCGGCCCCGCTTTACAGTATTAATTTAACCGGTGGTGATGACTTCGATTATGCAATTTGGCCGCGTTATGATGCACCTCGAAACAACACTGATTTCATTGGCACGACTGCGACCCTGAAGGAGGATAGCTATACGGCTCGTGCCGTGTCAGCGCCCCGCTCCGCAGGGGGTATCAAACCCGTTGCAGGCGTCATCAACCCGCCACGGTTGTTTTCACGTTATCCCTACGATTCAGGCACAACATACAGTTTTCACAAAGTGGGTCCGGTGTATCAGGCGGCGAATGGTGAGCATTATCGAAATACAATAAAAATAAAAGAAGCACTTCTGGCCCCCGTCGACGAGGTCGCAGACAATTCCATCATCCTTTTTTTCATGCCGTGTAATGAAGTTGTGTTCTTTCGTTCCAGTCGGGCCGACTACGACGCGGGTGCGTTATACCGGCCTGATGTGCAGGCCTTATATAAAACATTGAAAAATCAAGCCGCGCTCGCTAAATGCCCTGTCCCTGATGTGAATGACAAGACAATTGTTATTCAGGGTGAAAAGTATCGAAAGTCCGAAGTTGATGTGTGATTAATTACCTGTTGTTGTCGAACGCGCTGACGGGTCAAGCAACTCAAGTGTGCGCGGTTGAACAGGGTTATGCTCAATCGCGACACACTTTAGTTGTTATTCCAGCGACCGCCCCTGTTTCCAATACCCCATTAACGTCAGTTGCTGACGTGCCAGCCCTTGTTCGTTGATCAAGAATTGTCGTATGGCCATCACGGCTGCGGACTCACCCGCAATCCACGCATAAAAGTCGCCCTGTTTGGCGCTGGCGCGTTCCCATGGGCGCTGCGTGTTCAAATCCAACGCTTCAACGGGCGTTGGAATATGCAGTGCTGCACGCATCGGCGGCAAGCTCGCCAGTTCCCGGGCCGCCAGGATCATGCCTTCGCCGTGGCGTTTGCCCAGGCTGGCGCGGGGCAGCCAATGCACCTTGGCATTGAGGCCGCAGAGCAGGGGCAGGCAGTCCGCCTCTTCGGGGACCTCGATAAAGGCTTGAACGTGCGGCGCATCGGGATGGTCGGCCAGTTGTTCCAGAATTCCGGCCAGCGCCGGCAGTGCGGTTTCGTCGCCGATTAATAACACGTGTCGCACCCCGTGAGGCGGCTGCCATTCATAGCCACCGGGGTCGCCACGGTACGCCGCATGGGGCGCGACGATCTGCAAGCGGTCACCCGGCTGGCAGTGCATGGCCCAGCGCGAGGCCGGGCCTGTTTCCCCATGCAAGACGAAGTCGATGTCCAGCTCGTGGGCATCGGGCCGCAGGTTGCGCAGGGTGTAGGTGCGCATGGGCGGTGTTTTCTCGGCGCTCAAGGCTCGTCGCGCCGCTTGCCAGTCACCGCTATTGGGCAGGCAGGGCGAGGTGCCATCGGTGCTCGGAAAGAACAGCTTGACCCGCTGATCCGGCGCCAGTATTTGCATCAGTCCCACCTCATCGCCGGTAAAAACGAAACGCATCAGCGAAGGGCTCAAGGCGATGCGCTGTTTGAGGCGGATGTCGAACAGTTCATAACCGCCGGGTTTGCTCAGGCGTTTGCGCAGAGCGTGCACCAGCGTCGCGGCGACAGACATAAACAGCACCTTGGTCAGTGGATGTCATGCTTGATAACGAGTGAGTGCTGCCGGTATTTAGCCGCAGCGGCCACCTTGAAAAACCTCCAATACCCGCCTGCCAGGCGGGTGCGCATGCAGGTTAATTTTCCGCCGCGTTCATCCGTTCCGTAGGGATAGCCGAGCCAACGCTCGATAGCCAATACGTACGGAAGAAGCCAGATGAATGCTGAGAAGTCCCTCAAACTTGCCCGCCGGTTCATCGAATTACCGCTGGAAAAACGCCGGTTATTCCTCGACGGCTTGCGCGGGGAAGGGATCGACTTTTCTCAGTTCCCGATTCCGAAAGACGTGGCGCAAGACGATCGCCATGCGCTGTCCTATGCACAGCGGCGCATGTGGTTTTTGTGGCAACTGGACCCGCACAGCGGCGCGTACAACCTGCCGGGGGCGGTGCGCCTCAAGGGTCAATTGAACGTCGCGGCCCTGGAGCAGGCGTTTGCGCATGTGGTACAGCGCCACGAAACCCTGCGCACGGTGTTTCGCCAGCACGCCGATGACAGCCTCGAGCAAGTGGCTTTGAGCCAGCCGCTTGCGGTTGAAGCAATGGATTTCACCCTGTTGCCTGCCGTGGAGCGCGATGGGGCGGTGGCGGCCGAGGCGCAGCGCCAATCGCTGTTGCCTTTCGATCTGGCCAATGGCCCCTTGTTGCGCATCAAATTGCTGAAACTGGCCGACGACGAACACGTACTGCTGTTGACCCTGCACCACATTGTGTCTGACGGCTGGTCGATGAATGTGCTGATCGACGAGTTTATTCGCGGTTATGACGCCTTTGAACGCGGTCAGTCGCCGCAACTGCCCCAATTGCCGATTCAATACAGCGACTATGCGCTGTGGCAACGCCGCTGGCTGGAAGCTGGAGAGCAGGCGCGGCAGCTCACGTACTGGCACGCCACGCTTGGCGAAGAGCACCCGGTCATCGCGTTACCCACCGACTACCCGCGCCCGGCGATGCCGAGCTATCGCGGCACCCGCTATGAATTCGCGCTCGACCCCGCACGGGTGGAGCAGTTGCGCACGTTGGCCCAACGGCACAATGTCACGCTGTTCATGCTGCTGCTGGCGGCGTTCAATATTGTGTTGCACCGCTACAGCGGCCAGACCGACGTGCGTGTTGGTGTACCGATTGCCAACCGCAACCGGCGTGAAGTCGAAGGGCTGATCGGCTTGTTCGTGAACACTCAGGTGTTGCGCTGTGAACTGAATGCCCAGACCCCGGTGGCCGACCTGCTGCGCGCCGTCAAGGAAACCGCCCTCGGTGCTCAGGCCCATCAGGAACTGCCGTTCGAGCAGTTGGTCGAGGCGTTCAAGCTGGAACGTAACCTGAGCCATAACCCGTTGTTTCAAGTGATGTACAACCACCAGCCGCAGGTGGCGGACATTGAAACGGTCAAGACGGCCTCGGGCCTTGAACTGGGGCTGGTCGAATGGGAAGGGCGCACCACCCAGTTCGACCTGAGCCTCGACACCTGGGAAAAAGGCGGGCACCTGAATGCGGCGCTGACCTATGCCAACGATCTGTTCGATGCTGCGACCATCACCCGCATGGCGCGCCACTGGAGCAACCTGCTGCGGGCGCTGGTGGCAGATACCGAATGCCGGGTGGGCGAGTTGCCGATGCTCGATGACAGCGAGTGGCACACGCAGGTACACGAGTGGAACAACACGGCAGCCGCCTACCCGTCCCATCGCAGCCTGCATCATTTGCTCGAAGCGCAGGTCGCGCGTACCCCGCAATCCTGCGCGCTGGTGTTCGGGGACCAGACGCTCAGTTATGCGCAACTCAATGCCCGCGCCAACCAGTTGGCACGTCACCTGCGCGCGCAGGGCGTGGGCCCGGATGTGCTGGTGGGCATTGCGCTTGAGCGTTCGATGGACATGGTGATCGGCCTGCTGGCCATCCTCAAGGCGGGGGGTGCCTATGTGCCGCTGGACCCTGACTACCCGCAAGAACGTCTGGCCTACATGATCGAAGACAGCGGCATCGGCCTGTTGCTCACGCAGCAAGCGCTCGTGGCCGGTCTGCCCACGGCCGACATTCGGGTTATTGCCCTCGATGACCGCGCCCAAGCGCTGCAAGGCTATGACGACAGCAACCTGAACCTCGCCCATGACGCGCAGCACCTGGCTTATGTGATTTACACCTCGGGCTCGACCGGGCGCCCGAAAGGCGCGGGCAACACCCATGCGGCGCTGGTCAATCGTTTGTGCTGGATGCAGCAGGCGTATGGCCTGCGTGCGCACGACACGGTCCTGCAAAAAACCCCGTTCAGCTTTGACGTGTCAGTGTGGGAATTTTTCTGGCCGCTGCTCACGGGGGCGCGGCTGGTGGTGGCGCAGCCGGGAGAACACCGCGAGCCGCTGCGCCTGATCGACACTATCCGCCAGCATCAGGTCACCACCCTGCATTTCGTGCCATCAATGCTGCAAGCCTTTATCCACGAGACCGGCGTGGAGCACTGCATCAGCTTGCAGCGCATTGTGTGCAGCGGTGAAGCGCTGTCGGTGGACGCTCAACAACAGGTGTTTACCAAGCTGCCGGGCGCCGAGCTGTACAATTTGTACGGCCCGACCGAGGCCGCCATCGACGTCACGCACTGGACCTGTGTCGATGAAGGCGCAGCCAGCGTGCCGATTGGCCTTCCGATTGCCAACCTGCGCACCTGGGTGCTCGATGCTGACCTGTCGCCGGTGGCGCTGGGGGTGGCGGGCGAGCTGTATGTAGGGGGCGCCGGTCTGGCCCGTAATTACCATCGACGTCCGGGCTTGACCGCCGAACGCTTCGTGCCGTGCCCGTTCAATGATGGCGAACGCCTGTACCGCACGGGCGACCTGGTGCGCCAGCGCGTGGACGGGGTGATTGAGTACCTGGGGCGTCTCGACCATCAGGTCAAGCTGCGCGGGTTGCGCATTGAGCTGGGGGAAATCGAGGCGCGCCTGGCAGAGCATGCTGGCGTGCGTGAAGCCGTGGTGCTGGTGCTCGACGGCAAACAACTGGTGGCGTACGTGGTCCTGCAAGACCCGGCCACGGCTGGCGATTGGCAAGCTGCGTTGACGGCCCATCTGCTGCGCGGCGTACCGGACTACATGGTGCCCGGCCACTGGATCAGCCTAGAGCGCCTGCCGCTGTCGCCCAACGGCAAGCTGGAGCGAAAAGCCTTGCCGCGTCCCGACCCGGCGTCGACGCAGCAGGTGTACACCGCGCCTGCCAATGAACTGGAACAGCGTCTGGCCGCCATCTGGCAGGCCGTGCTGGGCGTGGCGCACATTGGCGTTGACGACAATTTCTTTGCGCTGGGCGGCGACTCGATCATCTCCATTCAGGTGGTCAGTCGGGCGCGTCAGGCGGGCATCGCCTTCAGCCCTCGTGACTTGTTTCAGCACCAGACTATCCGCAGCCTGGCGCGGGTTGCCGGGCTGAGCACGCACACGTCGATCGATCAGGGCCTGGCCCAGGGCCCGGTGGCATTGGCACCGGTGCAGCATTGGTTCTTCGAACAGGCGATGCCGTCACGCCATCACTGGAACCATTCCTTACTGTTGCACCCGCGTCAGCCGGTCAAGGCCGCGCCGCTGGAGCACGCGCTGCGGCAACTGCTGACCCATCACGATGCCTTGCGCCTGCGTTTCGAGCAGCGCGATGGCCAATGGCAACAAGCTTATGGCGAGCTGTCGGCCGAGCCGTTGCTGTGGCATCAACACGCTGCTTCGCTGGACGAACTCAACAGCCTGTGCGAACACGCGCAGCGCAGCCTTGATCTGCAAGCTGGGCCTTTGTTGCGTGCAGTTCTGGTGGAAATGCCCGACCACAGCCAGCGGGTGCTGTTGGTGGTGCACCATTTGGCTGTGGATGGCGTGTCGTGGCGGGTGCTGCTGGAGGACTTACAACAGTTCTACGAACACCCTGCACAGGCGCCACAGGCCAAAACCAGTAGCTATCAGGCCTGGACAGCGCAATTACAGGCGGCTGCGCAGGCGCGTTTGCCGGAACTTGCGCAATGGCACGCTCAACTGAGCGGGGCCAGCAGTGCGTTGCCATGCGACCGTGCCGGGGGCGGGTTGCAGAACCGTCATGGGCAAACACGTGCGTTCAGCCTCGACGCCGAACGTACCCGGCAGTTGCTGCACGTGGCGCCAGCGACCTACCGCACCCAGGTGAATGATCTGTTGTTGACGGCGCTGGCACGGGTGATTTGCCGCTGGAGCGGGCACAGCAGCAGTCTGATTCAACTCGAAGGCCATGGTCGCGAAGACCTGTTCGACGGTCTTGACCTGTCGCGCACCGTGGGCTGGTTTACCAGCCTGTTCCCGGTGCAACTGACGCCAACCGACGGCATGGGCGAGTCGATCAAAGCCATCAAGGAACAATTGCGCAGTGTCCCGGACAAGGGCGTCGGCTATGGTTTGCTGCGCTACCTGGCGGGCAGCGACGCGGGGGCGCAACTGGCCGCGCTGGCCACACCGCGCATCACCTTCAACTACCTGGGGCAGTTCGATCGCCAGTTCGATGCTCAGGCGATGTTCGTCCCGGCCGCGCAAAGCGCCGGTCAGGCGCAGGATGAACAGGCGCCGCTGGCCAACTGGCTGAGCATCGAAAGCCAGGTCTATGGAGGCGAGTTGAACCTGCAATGGACCTTCAGCACAGCGATGTTTGAAGAGGCGACCATTGGCGCATTGATGGACGACTACCAGCGCGAACTGTCCGCGCTGATCGAGCACTGCGTGACCCACAAGAGCGGCGGCATGACGCCGTCGGACTTCCCGCTGGCACGCCTCACTCAGCAGCAACTGGAGAACCTCACGGTGGCGCCCGCCACCATTGAAGACATTTATCCGCTGTCGCCGATGCAGCAGGGCTTGCTGGTCCACACCCTGCTCGAACCGGGTTCGGGCATCTATTTCATGCAAGACCGCTACACCATCGACAGCGAAATCGACCTGCCGCGCTTCACCGCGGCTTGGCACGCCGTGGCCCAGCGTCACGATGCGTTGCGCGCGTCGTTCAGCGTCGACGATGACGGCAACATGCTGCAAATCATCCACCGCGACGCAGCGCCGAACGTGCAGGTGCATGACTGGACCGATCGGCCCGAGTCCGAACACGAAGCGGCGTTGCACGCGTTGCTGGCGCAAGAGCGTGCAGAAGGCTTTGACCTGCTCAACACGCCGCCCTTCAGCCTGCGCCTGATTCGACGCAGCGCCGGGCATTACTGGTTCATTCTCAGTAACCACCACATCCTGATCGATGCCTGGTGCCGCTCGCTGCTGCTGCAAGACTTCTTCACGCTCTACAGCGGCCAACGCAGCTTGCCCCCCGCAGGCCGTTACCGCGACTTCATTCAGTGGCTGCAAGCGCAGGGCGAACGGGAGGCACTACAGGCCTGGACACAAGAGCTGGCGGGCTTTGAACAACCGACCCCATTGCCGTTTGACCGGCCCATGCGGCGTCAGGGTGGTTTCTCGCAGATCGGCGATGTGTACGCCGATCTGCAGGTCAGTCAGGGCCGAGCCCTGCGTGCGTTGGCCCAGCGTTATCAGCTCACCGTCAACACCCTGACCCAGGCGGCCTGGGCATTGGTATTGCAGCGCTACAGTGGCCTCGATGAAGTGTTGTTTGGTGTGACCGTGGCCGGTCGACCGGTCAATCGCCCCGAGATGCAGGACACCGTGGGCCTGTTCATCAACAGCATTGCGCTGCGCATACAACTGCCGCGTGCCGGGCAGGACGTCAGCGTGCAGGCGTGGCTGCAAGGCCTGTTTGAACACAACCTGGCGCTGCGTGAGCACGAGCATTTGCCGCTGTTGCAGATTCAGGCGTGCAGTGGGCTGGACAAAGGCCAGTCGATATTCGACAGCTTGTTTGTCTATGAAAACGCGCCGGTGGAAAGTGCCGTGGTCACAGGCGCCGAGCAAATCAGCGCCAAGTCCGACAGTGCCCGCACCCACACCAACTACCCGATGACCGTGGTGGTGTACCCCGGCGATGCGCTGGGCCTGCACCTGTCTTACGACAAGCGTTTCTTCGACGACGCCACGGCCGAGCGTTTGCTGGCCGATTTCAAACGCCTGCTGCTGGCCATTGGCGAGCATGCAGACGGGCAATTTGCCGATCTGCCGGTAGTCGACGCCGCCGAGCGTGAGCACCTGTTGCAAGCGGGCAATCACACCGACCGCGACTACCCGCTGGCCGAAGGTTATGTGCGCCTGTTTGAAGCGCAGCACGACGCGCACCCGCAACAGGTGGTGGCGACGTGCCTCGATCAGCACTGGACGTACCGCGAGCTGGAAACCCGTGCCAACCGACTCGGCCATGCCTTGATGGCGGCGGGGGTGGGCGTCGATCAGCCGGTGGCGCTGCTGGCCGAACGCAGCCTTGAGCTGCTGGGCATGATGCTGGGCAGCTTCAAGGCTGGCGCTGCTTACCTGCCGCTGGACCCGCAACTGCCTGCCGGGCGTTTGCTCGACTTGCTGCAACTGGGTCACGTGCCGGTGCTGGTGGCCACTGCGGCCTGTGGCGATCAGGCGCGGGCATTGCTGGCGCAATTAGCCCCGGCGCACCCCCCGCGATTGGTGGTGTGGGATGACGTGCAGGCGCAGGGGTTCTCCAGCGCGCGGCCGGGTATCTACACCGGGCCAGATCATTTGGCGTACGTGATCTTCACCTCAGGTTCTACCGGCACCCCGAAAGGGGTCATGGTCGAGCAGGCAGGGATGCTCAACAACCAGTTGAGCAAACGCCCCTACCTCGACCTGGGCCGTGACGCTGTCATTGCCCAGACCGCGTCCCAGAGTTTTGATATTTCGGTGTGGCAATTCCTCGCTGCGCCGCTGTTGGGGGCGCAGGTGGACATCGTGCCGAACACCATCGCCCATGACCCGGCCGCGCTGCTGGGCCATGTGGCGGCACGCGGTATCAGCGTGCTGGAGAGCGTGCCGTCGCTGATCCAGAGCCTGTTGGACGAACCTGATCGCCCCTTGACGGGTTTGCGCTGGATGCTGCCCACCGGCGAGGCCATGCCGCCTGAACTGGCGCGACGTTGGCTGCAGCGTTACCCCGGAATCGGTCTAGTCAACGCCTACGGCCCGGCAGAGTGCTCGGACGACGTGGCGCTGTTCCGGGTGGATGCAGCTTCGGCCGAAAGCGCGTACCTGCCGATTGGCCTGGCCACCGACAACAATCGCCTGTACGTGCTCGATGGCGGGTTGCAGCCGGTGCCGACCGGGGTGGTGGGCGAACTGTATGTGGCTGGCACCGGTGTAGGACGCGGTTACGTTGGCGATCCGTTGCGCACTGCCTGCGTGTTCTTGCCCAATCCTTACGCCCGGCAGCCGGGTGAACGGCTGTACCGCACCGGCGATCTGGCGCGCCGTCGAACAGACGGCCAACTGGAGTACGTGGGCCGTATCGACCAACAGGTAAAAGTGCGCGGGTTCCGCATTGAGCTGGGTGAAATTGAATCGCGCCTGCGCGACCTGAACGGCGTGCGTGAAGCGGCCGTGGTGGTGCAGGACAGCCCGACCGGCAAAGCGCTGGTGGCGTTTGTCGTGGCGCACGACTCGGCGCCGCAGTGGTCAACGCTGCGTGAGCAACTGAAAGCTGCGCTCAAGGCGCAGTTGCCCGATTACATGGTGCCGTTGCAATGGCTGCCTCTGGACCACTTGCCGCTCAATGCCAACGGCAAGGTGGATCGCAAGGCCTTGGCCCAGGTGCACGCGGCCGACTGGCAGCGGGAGGTGGTGGCCCCCCACGCGGGGATTGAGTCGCGTATTGCCGCGATCTGGCAGGAAGTCCTCAAGCTGGACGCCGTCAGCCGCGACGACAATTTCTTCGAACTGGGCGGCCATTCGCTGTTGGTGGCGCAAGTGGTGTCCCGCGTGCGTCAGCAATTGATGATTGAACTGCCCCTCAGCAGCTTGTTTGAAACCAGCGTGCTCAGCGAGTTTGCCGCCCGTTGCCAGGCGCAACCGCAAATGCAAAGTGCACCGGCCTTGCGGCCGATGGCGCACGGTCAGGCGGGCGTGCTGTCGTACGCACAACAACGGCAGTGGATTCTCTGGCAACTGGACCCGGCCAGCGCCGCTTACAACATCCCGGTCGCGCTGCGGCTCAAAGGCGCGCTGAATCGCGACGCCCTGCTGCGTAGCTTCAATGACCTGCAAGCGCGGCACGCCACCTTGCGCACCACCTTTATTCAGGATGGCGAACACGCACGAGGCGTCGAGCATGCCAGCCTGCCGTTGGCCCTGCGCGAGCTGACCCTGGCGGCCCCGGCCGAGGCCGAGGTTCAGGCGCGGGTCGCTGAAGAGATGGGTCAACCCTTCGACCTGCGTAACGGCCCGCTGCTGCGCGTGTTGCTGCTCACGGTCGGGGCCGAGGAACAGGTGCTGGTGCTGACGGTGCACCACATCGCGGCCGATGGCTGGTCGATGCAAGTGATGGTCGATGAGTTCAGCGCCTTGTATCAGGCCCACGTTCAGGGGCAAGCACCCGAACTGCCTGCCCTGGCGGTGAGCTACGCCGATTATGCAGTCTGGCAACGGGACGGGTTGCAGGCCGGGGAGGGCGAGCGTCAGTTGAGTGCCTGGACGGCCCATCTGGGTCACCAGCACCCGCCCCTTGAGTTGCCCAGCGAACTGACCCGACCGGCGATTCGCAGCGAACGCGGGGCGCGCCTGGAACTGGCCGTTGAGCCTGAACTGGCGGCCGGTTTGCGGCAGTTGGCGCAGCAACACAACGTGACCCTGTTCATGTTGCTGCTGGCCAGTTACCAGGCCGTGCTGCATCGCTACAGTGGCCAGTCGGCGATCAACGTCGGCGTGCCCACGGCCGGGCGCAACCACCTTGAGACCGAAGGCCTGATCGGTTTTTTCATCAACACCCAGGTGCTGCGCGCCGACATCGACGGCCAACAGACGTTTGCCAGCCTGCTGCAACAGGTCAAGAAAACCGCGTTGTGGGCGCAGGCCCATCAAGAGCTGCCGTTCGAGCAACTGGTGGATGCGCTGCAACCCGAGCGCAGCCTGAGCCACAGCCCGTTGTTCCAGGTGCTGTTCAATCACCAGCGGCAGATCGGTGAGAGCGTCGAGCGCAGCGTGCCGGGGCTGGTCATCCAGCGCATGGTGTGGCAACAGCACACGGCGCAGTTCGACCTGGCGCTGGACACCGAAGAACAGGGCGAGCAATTGCACGCCAGCCTGACCTACGCCAGCGATGTGTACGACGCCGCCACGATCGAACGCTTGGCCGGGCACTGGCTGAACCTGTTACGTGCTGTGGTGCGCGAGCCCCAGCAACGGATTGCGGCGCTTGAGCTGTTGGCACCCGGCGAGCAACAGGCGCTGCTCCGGCACTGGAACCCGCAGGTTGAAGTTCAGCCCGTGGCGCCAGCCTTGCATCAGCTGTTTGAGGCGCAGGCGGCTGCCCAGCCGCACGCTGTGGCGTTGCGCTGTGGCGAACAGTCGCTCGATTACGGCGACCTTAACGCACGTTCCAATCAGCTGGCGCGCAAGCTGCGCGAACGGGGTGTCGGCCCGGAGGTGCGGGTGGGCATTGCCACGGAGCGTGCGATACCGCTGGTGGTGGGCGTACTGGCCATCCTCAAGGCTGGTGGCGCTTACGTGCCTTTGGACCCGCACTACCCGGCCGAACGCTTGAGCTACATGATCGAGGACAGCGGCATCCGCTTGCTGCTGACTCAGGAGCACCTGTTGGAGAACCTGCCGCCGCACGTCGGGGTTCAGACCCTGTGCCTGGAGCAGATGGCGCTGGACAGGTTCAGTGCCGACAACCTGCCGAACCTGACCCAATCGGACAACCTGGCTTACGTGATTTACACCTCGGGTTCCACCGGGCGGCCTAAAGGCGCCTTGCTCAGCCATGGCAACGTCACCCGTTTGCTGAGCGCCACCGAGCAGGTGTTTGGTTTTAACCCGAACGACGTGTGGACGCTGTTCCATTCCTACGCTTTTGACTTCTCGGTGTGGGAGCTGTTTGGCGCCCTGTGCAGCGGGGGGCGACTGGTGATCGTGCCGTATTTCATCAGCCGCGAGCCGCAAGCGTTTCATCAGTTGTTGTGTGACGAAGGCGTCACCGTGCTCAACCAGACCCCGACCGCGTTCCGGCAACTGATACCGGTGGCGTGCCAGAGCCCGCAAGCGCTGGCTTTGCGCTGGGTGATTTTTGGCGGGGAAGCGCTGGAGCTGTCGAGCCTGCGACCGTGGTATGAGCGCTTTGGCGAGCGCGCCACAACGCTGGTCAATATGTACGGCATTACCGAAACCACAGTGCACGTGACGTTCCGTGCGCTGAGTCCGGCCGATCTAGAGGCCAACGTCCAGAGCCCGATCGGTCGCCCGCTCAGCGACTTAAGCTGGTACTTGCTCGACAGCCAGTTGCACCCCGTGCCACCGGGATGCGCGGGGGAGCTGTACATCGCTGGCCAAGGGCTAGCGCGGGGCTATCACGGCCGCGCCGGGCTCAGCGCTGAACGCTTTGTGCCCAGTCCGTTTGCGCCGGGCGAACGCCTGTACCGCAGCGGCGACTTGGCCCGCCAGCGCGCGGACGGCAACATCGACTACCTGGGCCGCATCGACCAGCAAGTGAAGATTCGCGGTTTCCGCATCGAACTGGGGGAAATCGAGACCTGCCTCAAGCAGCAACCCGGGGTCGCTGAGGCGGTGTTGACGGTGCATGCGAGCGCCCAAGGCCCCCAACTCTGCGCCTACGTGGTAGCCATCGACACGCCAGCCGATCCGCTGGCCTGGCGCGAACACTTGCGTGCAGCGCTCAAGGTCGACCTGCCGGACTACATGGTGCCTAGCCACTGGAGGCTGCTGGACGCGCTGCCCTTGACCGGCAACGGCAAGCTCGACCGCAAGGCCTTGCCGCCACCCGAGGCTGAAGACGGGCAGCGGCCTTACAGCGCCCCGGTCGGGGAGCTGGAAACCCGGCTTGCGGCCATCTGGGCCAGTGTGTTGCACGTGGAGCGGGTGGGTCGTCATGACAATTTCTTTGAATTGGGCGGGCACTCGTTGCTCGCAGCCCAGGCCAATGCCCGGGTTGAACTGGAACTGGGCATCGAGCTGGCGCTGCGTGCGCTGTTCGAAGCTGCCGACCTGCAAGCCTATGCCGCAGTGGCACAGGCACAAACGCCTGCGGATAACGATGCACGTTTGAGCGCGCTTGAATCGCTGCTCGACGAGATGGAGATCAACTGATGGAAAACGCTACCGCGTGGCGCATTGCCAACCGTTTCGCCGCCCTGGCGCCGCACCAGCGCCGTGATTTTCTGCAGAAAATGCAGGAGCAGGGCGTCAGCTTCGGCCAGTTGCCGATCCCGGCCACAGCCCCCACCGATGCGCCCTGCGAGCTGTCCTACGCGCAACAGCGGCAATGGTTTTTGTGGCAACTGGACCCGCAAGGCGCGGCGTATCACATACCGACGGCTTTGCGGCTGCGCGGTGCGCTGAATGTCGAGGCGTTGCAACGCAGCTTCGACGCCTTACTGGAGCGCCATCACAGTTTGCGCAGTGTCTTTGTCGAGCCAGACCCGGTGGTCGCAGGCGCAGGCGACGAAGCCGCGCCCCAGGCCTTCAAGGTCGCCGCGTCAGTGCAACCTGCCGTCGCCAGCGGCCCTTCTGTGAAGCTCGTGCGCCACGACCTGCGGGATCAGCCCGACGCCGAACGCATGAGCCAGGCGCTGGCCTGGGTGGAGCAGGACATTGCCCGCCCGTTCGACCTGCAACACGGCCCCTTGCTGCGGGTCAGCCTGTTGCAACTGGACACGGACGATCACGTGTTGGTCGTGACCCTGCACCACATCGTGGCCGATGGCTGGTCGATGGGGGTGCTGGTCGATGAGTTTTCGCAGCTGTATGCCGCGCATGCCCGGGGCCAATCCGTGACCTTGCCTGAATTGTCGATCCAGTACGCCGACTACGCGCTGTGGCAACGGCGCTGGATGGAGGCTGGCGAACTGGAGCGTCAACTGGACTGGTGGCGGGCGCAACTGGGGGACGAGCAACCGGTGCTGCAGTTGCCCGCTGATCGCCCGCGTCCGGCCCATCCGACCCGGCAGGGGGCGCGTCTGGACTTCACCCTTGAACCGCAGCTGGCGAAAAACCTGATGGCATTGGCCCGGCAGCAGGGCGTGACCCCATTCATGCTGCTGCTGGCCAGTTTTCAGACGCTGCTGCACCGCTACAGCGGCCAGCGTGACCTGCGCATCGGTGTGCCGGTGGCCAATCGCACGCGCGCCGAGACCCGTGGGTTGATCGGTTTTTTCGTCAACACCCAGGTAGTGCGCGCCGAACTGGAGGGGCGCCTGCCATTTTCTCGCCTGCTGGAGCAGACCCGCGACCGAGCGCTGGATGCGCAGGCCTATCAGGACTTGCCGTTTGAGCGTCTGGTGCAGGCGTTGCAGGGCAAGCGCAGCCTGAGCCACAGCCCGTTGTTTCAAGTGATGTTCAACCACCAGCAAAGCCGACCCGGCGCGCTGAGCGCGATGCTGGCCGGGTTGCAAGTTGAGCAGGTGGAGTGGCAGGGCCGCACCACGCAATTTGATCTGCAACTGGACACCCATGAGGAAGGCGAGTGCCTGATGGCCAGCCTGACCTACGCCACCGATCTGTTTGATGCGCCGCGTATCGAGCGGTTGGCGGCACATTGGCGCAACCTGCTGGCGGCGATTGTGGCCGATCCCGATTGCGCGGTAGGTGAATTGCCGATGCTGTCGGCAGCCGAAGTTGAATCCACCTGCTACCGGCTCAATGCCACCGAACACCGCTATCCCGGCCCCGCGTGCGTGCAGTTGCACTTCGAAGCGAACGCCGCCGCCACGCCTGACGCCTGTGCACTGGTGTTTGGCGCGCAAAGCCTGACCTACGCCGCGCTGAACCGGCGTGCCAATCGTCTGGCCCGGCGTTTGCGCGAAGCGGGGGTGGGGCCTGAAGTGCGGGTCGGTGTGGCGTGCGAACGCTCGCTGGAGCTGGTCATCGGGCTGCTGGCAATTCTCAAGGCAGGGGGCGCTTATGTGCCGTTGGACCCGGAATACCCGGCTGAGCGTCTGGCCTATCTGTTTGAAGACAGTGCGATCAGCCTGTTGCTGACCCAAGCGCATGTGCAGGCCCACTTGCCGCTGCCTGAAGGGTTGCCCGTTGTGTGCGTGCAAGCGGACGAAGCCTGGCTGGCCGGTGACGAGGACGGCAATCTGCCTAACCTCGCCTGTGCGCAGAACCTCGCCTATGTCATCTACACCTCAGGCTCCACCGGGCGTCCGAAAGGCGCGGGCAACAGCCACGGCGCGCTGTACAACCGCCTGGCGTGGATGCAAGCCGCCTATGACCTGAAGGCAACGGATCGGGTGTTGCAGAAGACGCCGTTCAGCTTTGACGTGTCGGTATGGGAGTTTTTCTGGCCCCTGATGCACGGCGCCACGCTGGTGGTGGCAGCGCCCGGCGCACACCGCGACCCGCAACAGCTGGCGGCGCTGATCGTGGAGCAGGCGATCACTACGCTGCACTTTGTGCCGTCGATGTTGCAAGCGTTCATCAGCGTCGATCAGGCTCGCCAGTGCACGTCGTTGCAACGCATCGTGTGTAGCGGTGAAGCGTTGCCGATCGAATTACAGCGCCAGACCCTGCGCAGCTTGCCGAGCGCGGCGTTGTACAACCTGTACGGGCCGACCGAAGCCGCGATCGACGTCACCCACTGGACGTGCGTGGAAGAAGGCCGAGACAGCGTGCCCATCGGCCGCCCGATTGCCAACCTGCGCACATACATCCTGAGCCCCGAATTGCACGCGTTGCCAGGGGGCGCAATCGGTGAGCTGTACCTGGCCGGCAGTGGTTTGGCCCGGGGTTACCACGCCCGTCCGGGGCTGACGGCCGAACGCTTTGTGGTCGACCCGTTTGGCACCGGCGAGCGTTTGTACCGCACCGGCGATCTGGCCCGATATCGCGACGATGGCGCCATTGAATACTGCGGCCGCATCGACCATCAGGTAAAAATTCGCGGCTTGCGCATTGAGTTGGGGGAGGTCGAAGCGCGCCTGCAAGAACTCCCGCAGGTACAGGAAGCCGTGGTGCTGGCGCTGGACAATCAGTTGGTGGCGTACCTGGTGCCGACCGATGCGCCATTGGCACACGACGTTCAAGCGCAAGGTCCTTGGTGCGACGTCTTGAGGGAGCGCTTGCTCAAGAGCCTGCCTGACTACATGGTGCCTACCCACCTGCTGCTGATTGAGCGGATGCCGTTAAGCCCTAACGGCAAGTTGGATCGCACGTTGCTGCCTGCGCCTCAGGTGAGCGTCAGTCAGCGCGTTTTTGAAGCGCCGCGCAGTGACAACGAGCGCCAACTGGCTGCGATCTGGCAGCAGGTGCTGGGGGTCGAACAGGTCGGCCGCCAGGACAACTTCTTTGCGTTGGGCGGCGACTCGATCATCTCGATTCAGGTTGTGAGCCGGGCCCGACGTGCCGGGCTGCGTTTGCAGCCGCGCGACCTGTTCCAACAGCCGACCTTGCAGGCGTTGGCGGCGGTGGTCAGTGAGCAGGTGGTGGTGCACTGTGCCCAAGGGCCGGTTGTGGGCACGCAAACCTTGACCCCGGTGCAACACTGGTTTTTCGAGAACCAGACCGTTCAGCCACAGCACTGGAACCAGTCGGTGTTGCTGGAGGTGCGCGAGCCCCTGGACCTGCTGCGTTTGCAGACCGCTGTGCAGCGGGTGTTGGCGCATCACGATGCGCTGCGCCTGCAATTTCGTCAGACCGATGGGCAATGGACGGCACGTTATGTGCCGCTCGACAGCGCGGCCGCCACCGATCTGCTGTGGACCGCGCAGGTGCAGAGCGAGGAGGCGTTGCAAGGGTTGTGCGACGAAGCCCAGCGCAGTTTGTCGTTGCATGACGGCCCGCTGTTGCGTGCGGTGTTGATCGACCATGAAGGCGGCGGGCAACGTTTGCTGTTGGTGATTCATCACCTGGTGGTGGACGGTGTGTCGTGGCGGATTTTGCTTGAAGACCTGCAAGCGGCGTATGCCGATCAGCCGTTGCCTGAGAAAACCGGCGCTTTGCAAGACTGGGCGAACCAGCTCGGCGCCTACGCCACAAGCGAGGCGTTGACGGCTGAATGCAACGGGTGGCAACAGCACTTGCAAGATGCCTGCGCTGTGTTGCCCAACGCCCGCCCGCAGGCCAGCCAGGCCGTACGTCACCGGCAGGTGGTCAGCCTGGGGCTGGACCGCGAACGCACGCGCCAATTGCTGCAACAGGCGCCGGCGGCGTACCGCACGCAGGTCAATGACCTGTTGCTCACCGCGCTGGCTCGCGCCCTGTGCGACTGGACCGGCGACGCCAATGCGTTGATTCAACTGGAAGGCCATGGTCGTGAGGACTTGTTTGACGCCATCGACCTGACCCGCACCGTGGGCTGGTTCACCAGCCTGTTCCCGGTCAAGTTGACCCCGACCCCGGACCTGGCGACGTCGATCAAAGCCATCAAGCAACAACTGCGCGAGATTCCCGGCAAAGGGCTGGGGTTTGGCCTGTTGCGCTACCAGGGGCCAGCCGAGGTGCAGGCTCGCCTTGCGGCCCTGCCGACCCCACGGGTCACGTTCAACTACCTGGGGCAGTTCGACCAGAGCTTCAGCGACGACGCCCTGTTCGTGCCCGCCCGTCAGGCCAGCGGCGCGGCGCAGAGCCCGGACTCGCCCTTGGCCAACTGGTTGTCGGTGGACGGTCAGGTGTTTGGTGGGGCGCTGAAGCTGGACCTGAGCTTCAGTCAAGAATGCTTCGACAAGGCGGATATTCAGGCGCTGGCAGAGGCCATCGAAGCGAACCTACACGCGCTGGTGGCACACTGCATCGACCCGCTCCACAGTGGCGTGACCCCGGCCGATTTCCCGCTGGCTGACCTGAACCAGGCACAACTGGATCAATTGCCGGTGGCCGCGCGGCAGATCGAGGATGTTTATCCGCTGTCGCCCATGCAGCGCGGGTTGCTGTTTCACAGTGTGTACGAGCCGCTGGCGGGCGCGTATGTCAACCAGCTCAGCGTCGAGGTTACGGGGCTGGACGCGACGCGTCTGGGTCAGGCGTGGCAGGCGACGCTGGATGCACACCCGATTCTGCGCAGCGGCTTCCATTGGCCGCCGGGTGCGGCACAACCGGTGCAAGTGGTGCAGCGCACGCTGGAGCTGCCCTTGACCGTGCTGGACTGGCGCGGGCGCGCCGATCAGGCTGCCGAGTTGCACCTGCTGGCACGCAGCGAGCGTTTGCAGTTCGACCCGGCGCAACCGCCGTTGCTGCGGCTGGCGCTGGTGCGGCTCGATGAGCAACGTCAGCAACTGATTTACACCCATCACCACCTGCTGCTCGATGGCTGGAGCAATGCGCTGTTGTTGGGCGAGGTCTTGCAGCGCTACGCCGGGCAAGCAGTGGCGAGCCATCACGGGCGTTTTGCGGATTACATCGGTTGGTTGCAAGGGCAGGATGCGGTGGCCGATGAGGCGTTCTGGCGCACTCAACTGGCCGGTTTGGAAAGCCCGACGTTGCTGGCTCAGAGCGTGGCGTACACGGCCTCGGAACCGGCAGGTGAATACGCGGACCATCGCCAGGTCTTCGACGCGACGAGCAGTGCGGCGTTTACCGCGTTTGCCCGCCACCATGCCATTACCCTCAACACGCTGGTCCAGGGCGCGTGGGCGTTGTTGCTACAGCGTTACAGCGGCCAGCAGACTGTCGCGTTCGGCGCCACGGTCGCGGGGCGCCCGGTTGACCTGCCGGGTGCCGAACAGCAACTGGGGTTGTTCATCAATACCTTGCCGGTGATCAGCCAGCCGCAGGCCGCCGAAAGCGTGGCGCAATGGCTGGGCCGCCTGCAGGCGCACAACCTTGAATTGCGTGAGCACGAATTCACCGCGCTGAGTGATGTGCAGCGCTGGGCCGGGCGTGCGGGCGAACCGCTGTTCGACAGCTTGCTGGTGTTCGAAAACTTCCCGATCGCCGAGGCTCTTCAACAGGGCGCCCCGGATGGATTGCGCTTCTCGCTGCCGGACAACCATGAGCGCACCAATTACCCGCTGACGCTGGCGGCGGTGAGTGAAGGGCACTTGAGCCTGACCTGGAGTTACCTGCTCAGCCACTTTTCGCCCTCGGTGATTGCGCGCATGAGCCAGCATTTGGCCTGCCTGTTGAACGCCATGGTGGCCGCCCCGCAGGCCCGCCTGGGTGAATTGCCATTGTTGAGCGAGGGGGAGCGCCAGCAGTTGCTGCATGACTGGAACCCGGCACCCGAGCCGCAGACCGGGCACTGTGTGCACCAGTTGATCGAAGCGCAGGCTGCGATTCGCCCCGAGGCCACGGCGCTGATAGCTGCCGACACCACCTTCAGCTATTACGACCTCAATCAACGTGCCAACCGCTTGGCCCATCGCTTGCGCGAGCTGGGCGTCGGCCCGGAAGTGCGCGTAGGGCTGGCTGTCGAGCGGTCGCCACAGATGATTATCGGCCTTCTGGCGATTCTCAAGGCCGGGGGCGCTTACGTGCCGCTGGACCCGGCGTACCCGGCCGAGCGCCTGGGCTATTTGATGCAGGACAGCGGCATTGCCCTGCTGTTGACCCAGTCGTGGCTGCGCCAGCAAATGCCGCAGGTCGAAGGGTTGTCGGTGCTGGAACTGGACCGTGAGGCCGTGGCGCATTTGCCGGGCACTGACCTGCGCAACCTGACCGACGCGCAGAACCTTGCGTACCTGATTTACACCTCGGGTTCCACCGGGCGCCCGAAGGGTGTCAGTGTCGCCCATGGCCCGCTGGCCATGCATTGCCTGTCGATCGGCGCGCTGTACGGCATGACCCCGCAAGACCGCGAGTTGCAATTTGCTTCCATCAGCTTCGACGGTGCTCACGAGCGCTGGCTGACCCCGCTGGTCTTCGGCTCGGCGTTGATGCCCCGTGACGATGAGCTGTGGAGTGTGCAGCGCACCTGCGAGGAGATTGAGCGGCACGGCATCACCATTGCCTGCTTCACCCCAAGCTACTTGCTGCAAATGGCCGACTACATGGGCGAAGCCGGGCGCGGCTTACCAATCCGCTCCTACACCGTGGGCGGTGAAGGCATGCCCAAACACGCCTTCGATGAAGTGCAGCGGGTGTTGCAACCGCCGCGCATCATCAACGGCTATGGCCCGACAGAAACTGTGATCACGCCGCTGATCTGGTGCGCGTACCCCGGCACGCAGTTTGACTCTGCGTTCCTGCCCATCGGCCGTCCGGTGGGGCAGCGCAGTGCTTACGTGCTCGACAGTCAATTGCAGCCACTGCCCGTGGGCGTGGCGGGCGAGCTGTACCTGGGCGGCGAGGGCATTGCTCGCGGCTACCACCAGCGGCCTGACCTGACGGCGGAACGGTTTGTGCCTGACCCGTTCGTGGCAGGCGCGCGCCTGTACCGCAGTGGTGATCTGGCGCGGCTGCGCGAAGACGGGGTGGTCGAGTACCTGGGCCGTATCGACCAGCAGGTGAAAATCCGGGGTTTCCGCATTGAGTTGGGAGAGATCGAAGCGTGCCTGCTGGAGCACGACGGTGTGCGCGAAGCCTTTGTGGTGGACCGCGAAGGCCCGCTCAGCCGTCAGTTGGCCGGTTATATCGTGGCCCGCGACCCGCTGGCCGATGAAGCCGGGTTGCGCGAGGCGCTGATGACGCACCTGCGCACCCGCTTACCGGCGCACATGATGCCAGCGCATTTGATGTGCCTGGCCGCGTTGCCTTTGACCCCTAACGGCAAGCTTGACCGTCAGGCGCTACCGGCGCCCGAGGCCAGCCGTCAGGTTGCGGAGCGGGTCTTGCCAGCCACCCCGGCAGAGTCGCTGCTGGCAGTTGTCTGGCAAGACGTGCTGGGGCTGGACGCCGTGGGTGTGACTGAAAACTTCTTCGAACTGGGGGGCGACTCGATCATCTCGCTGCAGGCCGTGAGCCGCGCGGGCGCGCTGGGGTTGGCATTCACCCCGAAACACTTGTTCGAGGCGCAAACCATTCGTGCGCTGGCACAACGGGCCGTGGCGGCAACACCGCGGGTCACGCAGGCCCTGGACACGGTGCCCTTTGCTCAAGTCCCGGCCACCGTGCCGGTGGCCCGCAACGGGCTGGACGACCTGTATCCGCTGTCACCGATGCAGCAGGGCATGTTGTTCCACTGCATCGAATCGCCCGAGCTGAACCTGTACGTCAATCAGCTCAGCGTGGCGGTCGAAGGGTTGCAGGTCGACCGCTTTCGCGCCGCCTGGGGCACCTTGCTGGAGCGCCATGAGGTGTTGCGTGCGGCGTTCCTCTGGCGCGACGGCCTGGCGGACCCGCTGCAAGCGGTGTATCAGCACGTGCAGGTGCCAATTGCGGAACTTGACTGGCGTGAACACACCGCCCCCGAGGCCGCATTGCAGGCCTTGGCAGCGGACGATCAGGCCCGCGGATTCGACCTCAGCAGCCCACCGTTGATGCGTTTCACCCTGGTGCGTCTGGGCGATAACCGTCACCAGATGATCTGGACCTACCACCACTTGCTGCTGGACGGCTGGAGCGCGTCACGCCTGCTCGGCGAGATGCTGCGCCTGTATGCCCATCAGGCCCTGCCAGCGCTGACCGGGCGCTATGCCGATTACATCCACTGGCTGGCGCAGCAAGATGCGTCGGTGGCCGAAGGATTCTGGCGCGAACGCCTTGATGGGCTGCAAACGCCAACGATTCTGGCCAATGCGGTCAACAGCGACGGCAGCGGTCACGGGGTGCTTTATAGCTACCTGGACAGCGATGCGACCCGACGTCTGCACGGGTTTGCCACTCAACAACGGGTGACACTGAACACGTTGGTTCAAGCGGCCTGGCTGCTGCTGTTGCAGCGCCATACCGGGCAGCGCAGTGTGGCATTCGGCGCCACGGTAGCGGGGCGTCCCATCCAGTTGCCAGGCGCACAGGACATGCTGGGCCTGTTCATCAATACCTTGCCGGTGATTCAGACCCTCGATCCGCAACAAACGCTGGGCGACTGGCTGCGCGAATTGCAGGATTACAACCTGTCGATCCGGGATTTTGAGCACACGCCACTGGCCGATATCCAGCGCTGGGCCGGGCAGGGCGGCCAAGGGCTGTTCGACAGCATCATCGTGTTTGAAAACCACCCGGTGGACCGCGCTCTGCGCGGTGAGCAAGACGGTGAGTTGAGGTTTGCCGAAGTCGGCAGCGGCGGTGTCACCAACTTCCCGATGGATGTGATGGTCAGTGCCACCGACCAAGGGCTGGAGGTGGAATACCTGTACTTGCGCGAGCGCTTTACGGCGCCGCAGGTCGAGGCCATTCGCGCCCAGTTCGAAGGGCTGCTGGCGCAGTTGCCGCAGGATGCACAGTGCCTGATCGGCGACATTGGCTTACCTCAGGCACGGATCGAACAGGCACGGGTGCAGGCGCCTGCGACGGATCTGGTGCAGGGGTTCATGGCTCAGGTGTTGCGCCAGCCGCACGCTGTGGCTTTGATCTGCGACGGGCGTGAACTGACGTATGCCGCGCTGAACCGTCAGGTCGACGCCTTGGCGGCCCACGTGCAAGGGCGCGGCATTGGCCCAGAGACGTTGGTGGCGGTTGCGTTGCCGCGTTCGGAGCAGACGATTGTGGCCTTCCTTGCGGTGCTCAAGGCGGGCGCTGCGTACGTGCCGCTGGACCTCGACTACCCGGCTGAGCGGCTGGCGTTCATGCTGGCCGATTCAGGGGCCAGCCTGTTGCTGTGCAACAGCGATGTGGACCTGCGGGTGGCGTTCAGTGCGGCCACCCCGCGTCTGTTGCTCGACCAATTGAGCGGTCAGGCGCCGTTGCCACGGGCGGTTGAATCACTGGCCGGGCATTTGGCGTACCTGATCTACACCTCGGGTTCCACCGGCCAGCCCAAAGGCGTGGCCGTGGCACGCCAGCCGATTGCGCGGCACTGCCAGGGCATCATCGACCTGTATGGGCTCAACCCGGACAGCCGCGAGCTGCACTTTATGTCTTTCGCCTTCGACGGTGCGCAGGAGCGCTGGCTCAGCGTGTTGCTGGCCGGTGGCAGTCTGGTGATCCGCGACGATCAACTGTGGACCCCTGAACAGACCCTGCTGGCACTGCGCGAACAGCGCGTGACGGTGGCGTGCTTTCCGCCCGCTTACTTGCAACAACTGGCGGAGGTCGCCTTGGTCCAAGGCAACCCGCCGCCGGTGCACACCTATTGCTTTGGCGGCGACGCGGTTCCGGACGCCAGCTTCGAGTTGGTCAAGCGAGCCCTGCGCCCGCAACGGCTGATTAACGGCTATGGCCCGACGGAAACCGTGGTTACCCCGCTGTTGTGGCGGGCCGAGATGACGGACTGCTGTGAAGCGGCCTATGCGCCGATTGGCCGTGGCGTCGCCGGGCGCGGTCTGTATGTGCTGGACGCGGACTTGAACCCGTTGCCCGCAGGTGTCAGCGGCGAACTGTACCTGGGTGGGGAATGCCTGGCCCGTGGCTATCACCGGCAACCGGCGTTGAGCGCCGAACGCTTTGTGCCGGACCCGTTCGATGCCAAAGGTGGGCGCATGTACCGCACCGGGGACCGGGTTCGCCAGCGCGAATGCGGCCTGATCGACTACCTGGGGCGTCTGGACCAGCAGGTGAAAATTCGCGGCTTCCGCATTGAGTTGGGGGAAGTCGAAGCGTGTCTGCGTCAGTGCGAAGGGGTACAGGATGCGGCCGTCAAGGTCGTCGAGGGCGCGACCGGCAAACAGCTGGCGGGCTATGTGGTCGCCTCTGGCCCGTTGCTGGAGCGTGCCCTTAAAGCGCAATTGCAGGCGCAACTGCCGGACTACATGGTGCCGACCCATATCGTGCAGATGGCGCGTTTCCCGCTGTCTGCCAACGGCAAGCTGGACCGCCGCGCCCTGCCGGAGCCGCAGGTCGCCCAAGGCACTTACCGGGCGCCGCGCAATGCGCTGGAACAGGCATTGGTGCAGATCTGGCAGGAGGTGTTGGGGCTGGAGCAGGTTGGGATCGACGACAATTTCTTTGAGTTGGGCGGTGATTCGCTGCATGTGCTGAAAGTGATTTCACGGGTGCGCAATCAGTCGCTGCCGGGGTTCAGTTTGAAGTTGCGCGACCTGATGCAGAAGCCGTGCATTGCCGAACTCAGTGGCGTTGAACCGGCGGCTATCGCCCAGGCGCCGGACCCGCTGCTGGCGCTCAATAGCCGCGTCAGTGACGTGCCCCCGTTGTTCTGTCTGCACGCAGGTTTCGGCACGGTGTTCGACTACGAGCCGCTGGCCCGTCAACTGGACGGGCGCCGCAGCGTGTATGGCGTGCAGTGCCGCATGTTGCTTGACCCTGAGTGGCAGGACACCTCGTTGCAGAACATGGCGCAGGCGTATGCCGGGCGCATCCGTGAGCAGCAGGCCGACGGCCCGTATTACCTGCTGGGTTGGTCATTGGGCGGGGCATTGACCCTGCTGGTGGCGCAAACCCTGGAAGCGCAAGGTCAGCAGGTGGCGTTTGCGGGGCTGGTGGATACCTATGTGGCGGGCACGGCCGAGGCCACTGACGGGCGTGAAGACTTGCAGGATTTCTTGCGCTTTGTGCTGGGGTTGTCCGAGCGCCAAGTGTGCGGGTTGATGGATGAGCAGGGGCGCAGCGCCGAGCAAGTGATTGCCGCAGCTTTGGCCGAGCCGCACCCGGGGTTGGGCGGGCACGGCCTGCTCGGCGCGGCGGAGCTGAGTCACATCTTCGCCGTGGGTGCGCGTCTTAAGGCGTTGGCCCTGCAACAGCCGATGTTGCCTGCAACCCGGGTTCAGGCGCACCACTGGTGGGCAGCCGGACGCGACGACGAGCGCCATGTGCATGAGGCGCAAGTTGGCGCAGGCGCCAGTCATAGCGTGCTCAAGGGCGGGCATTACACGTTATTGCGTCAAGCCGCATTGCTGAACCGACTGGAGCAATTACTGGCAGGGCAGGCCGAGCGGGTGTAACCGCACGGCATGCACCTGCGGTGACTTTCAGCGCTAACGATCACCGCCTTCGGCTACGACAGCCGAAGGCTATTTGCAAGGACACACGTATGTCAGTAGTACCTGAGCTGGAGGCCTTTTTGGAGCTGGCCGAGTTAAGCCGCATGACCGGCAAGAGCCGCGCCATGCATGACCTGAGCCCGGCGCAGGCCAGGGTGGAGTTTGAAATGAGTGCCGAGGTGCTGGACGTGCCGTTGCCGGGCATCGACAGTGACGACCTGCGGATCCCGGCCCGGGATGGATTCAGCCTGCCTGCGCGGTTGTATCGCGCGCCACGGCGGGCGCCGGAGCCGCTGCCGGTGGTGGTTTACTTCCACGGTGGCGGTTATGTCATTGGCAGCCTGGACAGCCACGACGGGTTGTGTCGGCGGTTGGCCAATGCCGGGCACTTCGCGGTGCTGGCTGTGGATTACCGGTTGGCCCCGGAGTGGGTGTTCCCCACGGCGGTGCATGATGCCTGCGATGCGGTGAACTGGTTGCAGCGCGAGGGCGCCCGTCATGGACTGGACGCCACCCGCGTAGCGTTTGCAGGTGATAGCGCGGGCGGCACGTTGAGCACGGTGCTCGCGATTCTGGCTGCGCATGATCCGCAAACGGTGGCCATCGTGCCGCGCGCGCAAGTGCTGCTGTACCCGGTCACTGACGGCAGTTGCAAACGTGAATCCCACCAGCGGTTTGCGCAGGGGTATCTGCTCGAAACCGCCACCATGGACTGGTTCTACCGGCACTACACCCGAACAGCGGCGGATGTGCAGGATTGGCGCCTGTCACCGTTATTGGCCCCGGATGTCAGCGGCGTGGCGCCGGCGTTGGTGTACCTGGCCGGGTTTGATCCGTTGCATGACGAGGGGGTGGCCTACGCCACCAAATTGGAGCAGGCGGGCAATGAGGTGGTGAGGTGGGAAGAACCGGGCATGACCCATGACTTCATGCGCATGGGCGGTTTGCTCGAAGAGGTCGCAGGGATTCATCAGCGGGTCGCGGGTTGGCTGGATGAGCGGCTGGCGAACTGAGCGCAATCCTCACCTGGCCCGAAACCGGCTGAGGGTGCCCGCGTCGGCAGGGCTTTCATGCATTTTCAGGGCGGCGGGGTGGTGATCTGCCCCGACGGTCAGTCCTGAGCTGGAGCGAGGCGGGGTCCGCCTGTTACCATTCGCCCCTTTGTTTTATCTCTACTTCGAGACCGCCCATGACCACCGTTCGCACGCGCATCGCGCCATCGCCTACCGGCGACCCCCACGTCGGCACCGCTTACATCGCTTTGTTCAACTACTGCTTCGCCAAGCAGCATGGCGGCGAGTTCATCCTGCGGATCGAAGACACCGACCAGTTGCGTTCGACCCGCGAGTCCGAACAACAGATTTACGATGCCCTGCGCTGGCTCGGTATCACCTGGAGCGAAGGCCCCGACGTCGGCGGTCCGCACGGCCCGTATCGTCAGAGCGAGCGCAGCGACATTTATAAGCAGTACACCCAGCAACTGGTCGACATGGGCCATGCGTTTCCGTGTTTCTGCACCGCAGAAGAGCTGGACCAGATGCGCGCCGAGCAAATGGCCAGGGGCGAAACCCCGCGCTACGACGGCCGTGCGCTGTTGCTGTCCAAGGAAGAAGTCGCCCTGCGCCTGGCTGCGGGCGAGCCGCACGTGATCCGCATGAAAGTGCCGACCGAAGGCGTGTGCGTGGTGCCGGACCTGCTGCGTGGCGATGTCGAGATCCCGTGGGACCGCATGGACATGCAAGTGCTGATGAAGACCGACGGCCTGCCGACGTACTTCCTGGCCAACGTGGTCGACGATCATTTGATGGGCATCACCCACGTATTGCGCGGTGAAGAATGGCTGCCATCGGCGCCGAAACTGATCCTGCTCTACGAGTACTTTGGCTGGGAACAGCCGCAATTGTGCTACATGCCGCTGCTGCGTAACCCCGACAAAAGCAAGCTGTCCAAGCGCAAGAACCCGACGTCGGTCACGTTCTATGAACGCATGGGTTTCATGCCTGAAGCGATGCTTAACTATTTGGGGCGCATGGGCTGGTCGATGCCTGACGAGCGCGAGAAGTTCTCGCTGCAAGAGATGGTCGACAATTTTGACCTGTCCCGTGTATCGCTCGGTGGTCCGATTTTCGATATTGAAAAACTCTCCTGGCTCAATGGCCAATGGTTACGTGACTTGCCGCTGGAGGAGTTCGCCAGTCGTGTCCAGCAATGGGCACTGAACCCTGAGTACATGATGAAGATCGCACCGCTGGTACAGGGTCGGGTCGAGACGTTCAGTCAGATTGCGCCGCTGGCCGGGTTCTTCTTCTCGGGTGCCTTGCAACTGGATGCCAAGCTGTTCGAGCACAAAAAGCTGTCCGGCGATCAAGTGCGTCAACTGATGCAACTGATCCTGTGGAAGCTCGAAAGCTTGCGGCAGTGGGAAAAAGACGCCATTACCGGTTGCATCCAAACCGTGGTCGATGCCCTTGAGCTGAAGCTGCGCGATGCGATGCCGCTAATGTTTGCCTCGATCACCGGACAGGCCAGCTCGGTGTCGGTGCTGGACGCCATGGAGATTCTGGGCCCTGACTTGACGCGTTTCCGTCTGCGTCAGGCGCTGGACCTGCTGGGCGGTGTTTCGAAGAAAGAAAACAAAGAGTGGGAAAAGCTGTTCAACGCAATCGGTTGATCGGTTTTCACGTGCAGTCGTTGCCGCAGGTCGGTATCAGGACCGCTCTGCGGTCCATGGAGGCCTGTGGCAGGGGCTGCGCGTTTGGTATGCGGGGCCCGTATTTACGGGGTGGGAAGGGTAAGTGGTTGTTCTCTCGACCATTTTTTTTAAAAAACTTTGAAAATAAGTTTGACAGCCTTCCGATCCAGTCTTAATATGCGCCCCGTCCACACAGCAACACGCAACACTGACTGTTTGGGGCTATAGCTCAGCTGGGAGAGCGCTTGCATGGCATGCAAGAGGTCAACGGTTCGATCCCGTTTAGCTCCACCAAATTTACAGCTCAATGCCTGGCCACACCGGCATTGAATCGATCAGCACTCAGCGCTGGTCATTGTTAGAAGGTTTGTGTCCCCTTCGTCTAGTGGCCTAGGACACCGCCCTTTCACGGCGGTAACAGGGGTTCGAGTCCCCTAGGGGACGCCAGTTTTACAGAAGCAGCACTTCGGTGTTGCTCCGCCGCCAGGCGATAAATCGGGGCTATAGCTCAGCTGGGAGAGCGCTTGCATGGCATGCAAGAGGTCAACGGTTCGATCCCGTTTAGCTCCACCAAATTTACAGCTCAATGCCTGGCCACACCGGCATTGAATCGATCAGCACTCAGCGCTGGTCATTGTTAGAAGGTTTGTGTCCCCTTCGTCTAGTGGCCTAGGACACCGCCCTTTCACGGCGGTAACAGGGGTTCGAGTCCCCTAGGGGACGCCAGTTTTACAGAAGCAGCACTTCGGTGTTGCTCCGCCGCCAGGCGATAAATCGGGGCTATAGCTCAGCTGGGAGAGCGCTTGCATGGCATGCAAGAGGTCAACGGTTCGATCCCGTTTAGCTCCACCAATTTACAGTTCAACGTCGGGCCACACTGACGTTGAATCGATCAGGCAAATGCCTGATCACTGTTAGAAGGGTTTGTGTCCCCTTCGTCTAGTGGCCTAGGACACCGCCCTTTCACGGCGGTAACAGGGGTTCGAGTCCCCTAGGGGACGCCACGATTACCCGCTCTGCGGGATTTTTAAGGGTCATTCAATTATTGAATGGCCCTTTTGTTTGTCTGACGCTTTTGTCGTTCTCGCCATCATGCTTGCTTTGCCCAGCGCCACTCCCCACCTTGAACACACATGCTGCGTTACACTGCGCCCTTTATTCACGCGTGGAGGTTGGGCATGAGCTGGGATTTGGCAACGCCGTTCATCATTGACCTGCAAGTGCAGGCTGAAGACATTGATGGTTTTGGCCACGCCAACAACGCTGCCTATGTTGTCTGGCTGGAGCGATGCGCCTGGCGTCACTCTCAGCGCCTTGGGCTGGACCTGACTGAATACCGTCGCCTTGACCGCGCCATGGCGGTGGCACGGCATGAAATCGATTACCTGGCCAGCGCCTATGAAGGTGACGAGCTGCAACTGGCGACGTGGATTATCGATTGCGACAAACGCTTACGCATGACACGTCAATTCCAGCTAATCAGGCCTCGCGACGGTCTGACGTTGCTGCGGGCTAAAACCACGTTCGTGTGTATCGAGTTGTCCACCGGCAAAGCCAGGCGCCTACCGCCCGAATTCCTCGAGGGTTATGGTCCGGCGATCGTGCCAGCGTGACAGGGCTGCAGCTTGATACCGCTTGAGCGCGTTACCGCGTAAACTGCCGCACGTTTTTTATGAGAGTCACCCATGCAAATTGCCTTGGCGCCGATGGAAGGGCTGGTCGATAACATCCTGCGTGATGTCCTGACCCGCACCGGCGGTATTGATTGGTGTGTCACCGAATTTATTCGGGTCACCGAGCGTCTGCTGCCCGAAGCGTACTTCCACAAGTTCGCCCCTGAGCTTGAACACGGCGCGAAAACCCGCGCAGGCGTGCCGTTGCGTGTGCAACTGCTGGGCTCCGATCCTGCGTGTTTGGCAGACAACGCAGCGTTGGCCTGTCAGTTGGGCGCCGAGGTGATTGATCTGAACTTTGGCTGTCCGGCCAAAACGGTCAACAAGTCCCGTGGCGGTGCCGTACTGCTTAAAGAGCCGGAACTGCTGCATGCGATTCTGATGCAAGTGCGTCGCACAGTGCCGGCGCATATTCCGGTCACGGCCAAGATGCGCCTGGGGTTTGATACCCCTGACAGCGCCAACGAATGTGCCATTGCGTTGGCTGAAGGCGGGGCGAGCCAGATTGTGGTGCATGCCCGAACCAAAATGGACGGTTACAAGCCACCTGCGCATTGGGAGTACATTGCCCAAGTGCAAGAGGTCGTCAAGGTGCCTGTGTTTGCCAATGGTGATATCTGGTCCGTTGAGGATTGGCGTCGTTGCCGCGAAATCAGCGGTGTTGAAGACATCATGCTCGGCCGCGGCCTGGTATCCAGGCCAGACCTGGCCCGACAGATCGCTGCAGCGCGGGCCGGGGAAGAGGTCGTCGAAATGACGTGGGCCGACCTGCAGCCCATGATTCGCGACTTCTGGGCCCAGGCACAGGCGCAATTGACCCCGCGTTCAGCCCCCGGGCGTCTCAAGCAATGGCTGGCAATGTTGACCCGCACTTACCCCGAGGCCACGGTGCTGTTCAACGCCATGCGCCGCGAAACCGACTGTGAAAAAGTCCGTCATTTGGTCAACAACCCGCCTGCGGATGCTGCTTGAAGCGCCTGAAAAAAAATTTAAAAAAACCTCTTGAAATGATTGGGTCGGTCCCTATTTAGGGAGTACGCGATGCCGAAACCGGGTCGCGGAGACAAAATCTCGCTGAAATCAGGAGGCTAAATTATGAGCACTGCATTCTCTCTGGCGCCACTGTTCCGTAATTCTGTCGGCTTTGACCGTTTTAGTGATTTGTTCGAAACCGCGCTTCGCAATGACACCAGCGGTGGCTACCCACCCTACAACGTTGAAAAACGGGGTGAAGACAGCTATCGCATCGTTGTAGCTGCTGCGGGTTTCCAACAGGACGACCTGGACTTGCAAGTAGAGAAAGGTGTGCTGACCGTGAGCGGCAGCAAACGTGAAACCAGCACCGACGAAAGCGTGACCTTTTTGCATCAGGGCATCGCGCAACGGGCATTTAAACTGTCCTTCCGCCTCGATGACCACATCGAGATCAAAGGTGCAAACCTGAGCAATGGCTTGCTGAGCATTGATCTGCAGCGGGTAGTGCCTGAAGAGGCAAAAGCCAAACGCATCCCGATCAATGGGGAGCAGCCAGCCCTGCAAAACTGATCCCGCAGTGGCATGTCAGGAACCCCGTCTTTTCAGGCGGGGTTCTTTGTATCCGGGGCCGCGCACAGAACTGCAAGCGCTTGTTTCCGGGCAGCTTTCAAGTGTTTTTCGTCGACTAGCCTGTAGATATCCGACTGGGCACACGCCATACCCGGGGCAATACACAGGTGAACAATATGAAAAACAAGCGTGCACGAGATTCTGCAACAGGTCTGTTTATTCCCTTGGAAGAGGCCAAGCGTCGACCTCGGGAAACCACCGTAGAAACCATTAAAAAAACTAAAAAAGACCAACCCCAACGTTGATGAGCAGCACGCAGGCATTTGCTTTCGACCTCTCCCCGAGGCAAGTGCCTGCACTTTCTCTGTCCCTCTCTCCTGCGTTTGGTCGGCCATTGCTCCTTTGACGATGATGTGGACTACGCTTTGCCTGATCGTGCAAAAGGGAGCAACGCATGTGGGTGCCAGCCAAACCTGTCGATGAAGCCGCTCGTTTAGACGCTTTGCACAGGTTAAATGTGCTCGATACCGGACCGGAGGAACGTTTTGACCGGCTAACGCGCCTGGCAAAGCGTTTGTTCAATGTACCGATTGCACTGGTCAGTTTGGTGGACGCCGAGCGCCAGTGGTTCAAGTCGGCGGCAGGCGTTGACGTCAGCCAAACCCCCCGGAACATTTCTTTCTGCGGTCATGCCATTTTGGGCGATCAGATTTTGATGATCTGCGACGCCAGACTCGATGAGCGCTTCTACGACAACCCGTTGGTTGTGGGCGATCCGCGGATCAGGTTTTACGCAGGCTGCCCATTGTCGGTGGGTGATGGCAGCAAGATGGGTACGCTGTGTTTGATCGATACCCGGCCTCGGGTGCTTAGCGACGATGAGCGCGAGTTATTGCGGGATTTGGCTGCGATGGCCGAGCAAGAGCTGGTGGCTGTACAAATGGCAACCATGGATGAGTTAACCCTGCTTTCCAACCGGCGCGGCTTCGAAGCTTTGGCGCGGCATGGCCTGTCATATTGCAAGCAATGGTGCAGACCCGCGACCTTGTTGTTTTTCGATCTCAACGAGTTCAAGCAGATCAATGACACCTACGGTCACGCTGAAGGCGATCTCGCGCTCAAGGCATTCGCTGACGTCCTGCGAATTGCATTTCGCGAAAGTGATGTCATCGGGCGGTTGGGCGGGGACGAGTTTGTGGTGTTGCTGACCGGCACAGATTCCGTACAAATCATCGCCATCATGGCTCGCTTGCAGGAGATGCTCGATGAGCGCAACGCGAGCGCCTCACGGGGTTATGCGATTCGTTTCAGTGTCGGGCAGATTGAGTATGACCCTCAACACCATGACTCGGTCGCAAGCCTGTTGCTCGACGCCGACCGTGCGATGTACGTCCATAAGCAGGCATTGAAGCGAAGTTGACCCCGGCCCGGCATTCCGGGCCCGGGTCACAGTCATTACTTTGTGGCGTGGGGCTGGGCTGCGGGGCGGGCCTTCAGGTTCTTGTCGGCTTTATATCGCAATGCCACATCCGGCACGCTGCCGCTTTTGCCGGTTTCAATCCAGCTACGGATGCGGCTGGCATCGGCAAAGTGGGTGTATTTGCCGAATGCATCCAGAATCACCAGCGAAACGGGACGGTTGCCCATTTCTGTTACCAGCACCAGGCAGTGGCCTGCCTGGTTGGTAAAGCCGGTCTTGGTGATCTTGATAGTCCACTTGTCTTTGTTGACCAGGTGGTCGGTGTTGCGAAAGCCCAAGGTGTAGTTGGGTTTGCGGAACGCCACGGTTTTTTCCTTGGTGGTGCTCAATTGGCTCAGCATCGGGTATTTACGGGCCGCTGCCAGCAACTTGCTCAAGTCGCGGGCCGTCGACACGTTATGCATCGACAGGCCGGTTGGCTCAACGTAGCGGGTGTGCATCATGCCCAGGCTTTTGGCTTTGGCGTTCATGGCGGCAATAAACGCCACGTAACCGCCCGGGTAATGGTGCGCAAGCGTCGCCGCGGCACGGTTTTCAGAGGACATGAGGGTAATCAGCATCATGTCTTGGCGCGTCAGTTCGCTGCCGAGTTTGACGCGTGAAAATACGCCTTTCATCTCGGGAGTGTCGCTGATATTGACCGCGATGTACTCGTTCATCGGCAATTTGGCATCCAGCACCACCATTGCGGTCATTAACTTGGACACCGAAGCTATTGGCACCACGACGTCAGGGTTACTGGCGTAAATGACTTTGTTGGTTTGCAGGTCAACCAGCATCGCGCTGCCTGACGCGATATGCAGTTGTGAGGTATCGCGCGGAGCAGAGGTGCTTTCAGTCGCTGCGGCGATTGAGGGAGCGGCGGCGCCTGTTAGCACTAAAAACAGGCCAAGAATCGAAAGATGACTTTTCACGCAGATTGACTCGAAAAGAAGTGGGAGGTGACGTTGTCGCGCGACTCATTACACATCGCGTTACATTTGTTGAGTATGTATCAATAATCGTAGAAATGCCTGATCCCGCAAGCAGTTACAGCGTGTTTTTCGTGTAAATCGTGCGATTGAGGCAGGGCAGCGGACGACTGGTCGCTGTGCAAGCTGAGCCCTTGCCCCCAAGGAAGCGACTCTCTGTGCAATGCCGGGGATCGGACCTCGCAGAATAGGCCGCTGACGTAGACACAGAGTTAATTGTGTAAAATGCCCGCCCTTTGAAATAACCGGCCTCACCGATGACCCCTGACGCGCTTTCTATCCTCGACTCTCATCTGTTGACTGCACTGCAAAGCGCACCTGAAGAAACCCGCCGCTTGTTTCATGGGCGAGGTCGCTGTTGGCCGGGGCTTGAGCAATTGACCGTGGATTGGCTGCAAGGCGTGGTGCTGGTATCGCTGTTCAAGGAGCCCGAGGCAGCCTGGCTGCAAGCCCTCAAAACCCGGTTGATACACCTTGCGCAGACACCGGTATGGCAAGCCAGTGGAGCGCACACGTTGGTGTTGCAGCATCGCTATACCCTGCAAAGCGACACCGAGTGGCTGGTGGGCGAAGCCATCGATGAGTGGACCCTGACAGAGGGTGGGCTGCAGTACCGCGTGGACTTGGGCCGCAAGCAGAACAACGGCCTGTTTCTCGATATGCGCTACGGCCGCGAGTGGGTAAAAGCCCATGCCCAGGGTAAGCGGGTGTTGAATCTGTTCGCTTACACCTGCGGTTTTTCGGTGGCTGCCATCGAAGGCGGCGCAGAACATGTGGTCAATCTGGACATGTCGCGCGCGGCGCTGAGTCGAGGCCGTGATAACCATCGCTTGAATGGCCACGACATGAGCAAGGTTACGTTTTTGGGGCACGAGCTGTTCAAGTCTTGGGGCAAGGTGAAAAGTACCGGCCCTTATGATTTGGTGATCATTGACCCGCCGTCCTTCCAGAAAGGCAGTTTCCTGCTGACCAAGGATTACCAGCGTGTGGTGCGTCGCTTGCCAGAGTTGTTGAGTGAAAACGGTTGGGTGCTGGCCTGCATGAATGACCCGTCGCTGGGTTCGGACTTTCTGATAGGTGGCGTGACCGAGCATGCGCCGGGTTTGCGTTTTGAGCAGCGGTTGGAGAACCCGCCTGAATTTCCGGATGCCGATGCCGAGTGCGGCTTGAAAGCGCTGGTGTTCAGGCAGGGCGTTTGAAATCCAAAAAAAAGCCCGCAGGGGGAGGCGGGCAAGGGTTCATTGAATGAGCAAGGGGCACTATACAAGCAGCGGTTCGCGGGCTTAGTGAAACTTAATTCATCTGGAGCGCCGGTTTGACAGGTATCAAACCGGCGTTTTTGTTTATTTGGTACGCGACGATTCGAACAGGAACCAGACGCGGCGTTCCGCTTCATCGATCCAGTTTTCCAACAGGCTGGTCGTCGCTACGTCGCCCAGCTCTGAACACATGCTGTGGGTTTCACGCATGTAAGCGGCCAATTGAATGTTGTCTTCACGTAATTCGGCCAGCATATCTTCCGGGGTCACGAAGTCGGCGTCGTTATCCAACAGGCGTTGCAGCTTCTTGATGTGGCCGATGGAGCGAATGGTGGTGCGTCCCAGCTTGCGCACACGCTCGGCGATAGCATCGGTGGTGGCGAAAATCTGATCGGACTGCTCATCTAGCAGCAGATGGAAATCACGGAAATGCGGGCCTGACATGTGCCAATGGAAATTCTTGGTTTTCATGTAAATGGCGAAGGTATCGGCCAGCAGCGCATTCACTTCTGCTGCAATGTTGATGCAGGCTTCATCGCTCAACGCCGAAGGTGTCCGCAGATCGGCCTTTCTGGTTTCCTTGGCGGATTTCAGGTCTTTCATGATGGTTCCTCGTGGAAGCTGTGGACGGGATATAACGGATAACGATTCCGGCTGACTAAAGACCAGGAATGACCTTTCGTCAAACTGCCAGCGTCGTACCGCAACGTCGCTCCAGGTGTTCCAGAGTGCATTGAGCAAGATCGTTCAAGACGTTGCGTGCGTTTGTTGCGACCCTTTGCCGCTGCTGACCATCAGGATGTTTTTAATGCCCCATTCGCTTGCCAGAGCCGCGTTCATGCGTGGTGTGATTGCCTGTCTGCCATTGACGCTCGCTTGCGCGCCATGGGGGCTGCTGGCGGGGTCAACCGCCATCGACGCACAACTGACCCCCGCCCAAAGTCAGGGACTGTCGGTGCTGGTGTTCGCCGGTGCCGCGCAACTGGTGGCCATTGGCATGATCAAGGGCGGGGCCAGCGTGTTGTCCATCCTGCTGACGACCTTGCTGCTGACCTCTCAGCACCTGCTGTACGCGATGCACCTGCGCCCGGTGGTTTCACCGCTGCCGGCCAAGTGGCGGTTCGGTCTGGGTTTTTTACTCACCGACGAATTTTTTGCGCTGGTCAGCAGCCATGATCGCCAGGCATTCAATCGCTGGTATGCGTTGGGGGTCGGGCTGTGCATGTACATTGGCTGGAACCTGTTCACTCTGCTGGGCGTGATGCTCGGCAAGAGCATTCCGGGCCTGGACCAGTTGGGGCTGGAGTTCTCGATTGCGGCGACGTTCATTGCCCTGATTACGCCAGTGGTGCGCAATGTTCCTACCGTTATTTGCGTGGCAGTTTCACTCATAAGTGTTGTGCTGTTCAGTTACTGGCAGTTGGAATCAGCGATCGTTCTGGCGGGGCTGGCCGGGATGGCGGCAGGCTACTTGAGCAAGCGTGCAGGAGTCTTTTTCGAATGATGTGGGTGATTATTGTCGGGATGGCGCTGATTTTGTTTTTCAACCGCTATCTGTTTCTGGAGCCGCGCCTTCCCATCCGTTTGAATAGAGGTGTGAAGGAGTTTTTGGGCTTTGCCGTGCCGGGGATGCTGACGGCCATTTGCGGCCCCATCATTTTCGTCAAGGACCGCGCGCTTAATCTCAGCCTGGACAACCCGTACCTGCTGGCCGGGTTGTGTGCAATTGGCCTGATGATCTGGAGTCGCAACGTGTTGCTCAGTGTCGTGTCCAGTGTGGCGCTGTTTTATCTGTTTCGCGGGTGGCTGTGAGCTGTGCGGCTGCCCGTGAGGTAAACGGGCCGCTGACCGGCACCCCGTCGATCACCACATACCAGCAGGCCAACAAGCCATCAGCGCGGAGCGGGGCCGGCACAGCGCTGCCCACCATCGACATGACATGAACCTTGGACATACACACCTCCTTCAATCAATGAGGCCACCTTACGGCGTGCGCCGCTGCACAAAAAATCATTGCGCGTGATAGTCGCCATCGACAGGGATAAGGTTAGTGCTTGCGTCAGGTTAATCCACTACCAGGTCCAACATATGCATGACCTCTTGATCATTGAGCATGCCTTTATCAACCAAGTGCTGGGCCAACAGTGAAATCAGCTTGGCAGAGCGGTGCCCTTCAAGCTGCTTGAGTTCTGTGAGGGCTTGGTAAACCTTGCTTGAGGTGCAGAGATCAGCCCGGCGATGAGGGTGTTGTGTCGGCATTTGGGTCGTCCTTGTTTTTATAGGTATCCGGCTGTTGAACCAAGAGCGCCCGGCGACGCTGATAACGTCCGGGCGCACTCGCGTCCAATCATGCCGCAAACACGTTACATTTTGTGTATCACTTGCACATTCACATCATCTATTCAGACCAGCTATCACCAGCGTGGTGGCCCGTAATAACCCCGCGGCGGGCCGTATTGCACCGGGTGTGGCCGACCGTAATAGCCCTGGTAGTAAACCGGCTGGGGTGCGGGCATGTAGGCCGGTTGCGGCTGGTAATACACCGGCGGGGCCTGCACATAGACCGGTTGCGGTTGAGCATAGAACGGTTGTTGCACATAGAGAGGGCGCTGATCGTGATTGGTTATCACCGAACCAATGATCGCGCCACCCACCACCGCACCGAACACGGCCGGCCCCGCGCCCCAGCCACCGTGGGCACACGCTTGACCCGTGACGGCCAGTGCGCCGATTAGCAACGTGATTTTAGGGATGTTGCGCATCTTGACATTCCTCGGATTCCAGCCCCGGCAATTCAGCCTGGTACAGGCCGCAAAAAGGGTGCGGGGATAACACTCAGACCGCGCTTTTCAAAAAAACTGCGGCGCCTCTCGGTAAATGTTGTGTAAGGTCTTCGGCGGCTGACTCGTTTCAGCGTGGTCGGCCCGGACATGATCAATCCAACCCCTTGAAACGGCCCCGGCCGTCTATCTGAACGCTTTCTCTGAGGAGAAGAACATGCAGATGAACCCGAATAAAGACACCCGGTTGTGCATTTCACTGTCGGGTCGCCCCGGCAATTTTGGACTGCGGTTTCATAATCATCTCTATGAGCAATTGGGGCTGAATTTCTACTACAAAGCCTTCACCACCCAGGACCTGTCGGGTGCGGTCACTGGCATTCGTGCGCTGGGCATACGCGGTTGTGGCGTGTCCATGCCGTTCAAGGAAGCGTGCATCGCGCTGGTGGACGAGATGGATGCATCGGCCAAGGCCATCGATTCGATCAACACCATCGTCAACACCGACGGCCATTTGAAGGCCTATAACACCGACTACATTGCCATCGCCCAGTTGCTGGAACGCCATAACATCAGCAAGGACACGACGTTCGCGCTGCATGGCAGTGGCGGCATGGCCAAAGCCGTCGCATCGGCGCTAAGGGATGGCGGTTACAAACAGGGTCTGATTGTGGCCCGTAATCAAGCGTCCGGTTCGGCTTTGGCCCGGCATTGTGGGTATGAGTGGCAAGCGCAGTTGGGGGCTGCACGGCCTCAGATGCTGATTAACGTGACACCCATCGGCATGAGCGGCGGGGCAGAAGCCGATGATCTGGCGTTTGAAGAGGCTGCGATCAGTCAGGCAACGATCATTTTTGATGTGGTGGCAATCCCGTCGGAAACGCCGCTGATTGTTCGCGGCCGCGCCTTGGGCAAGCAGGTGATTACCGGGCTTGAGGTCATTGCGATTCAGGCCCTTGAACAGTTCGTGCTCTACACCGGCGTACGCCCCACGCCCGAGCAGTTCCGGGCCGCCGTCGCGTTTGCCCGCAGTTGAGCGGTTCGCCGGGCGATGGATCTTGCCCGGCGAGCAGGGTTATTCCAGTTCGGCCAAGCGCGCTTCCAATGCCGCAACCCGTGCTTCCAGCGCTTCAAAGCGTTCCAGTGACAGCCCTGACGTGCTGCCTCGTTCAGATGGCTGCTGGCGCGCTGCCATGATGGCGTCTATGTCGGCAGGGTCTCCCAGCGCATGCATGTAACGATCTTCACGCTGCCCGCTCTGGCGAGGCACCAGCAGTGCCAGGTCGCGAGCGATCAGGCGTTCAAGTTGGTGCTGCACTTGCTCGGTGTCTTCAAAGTCGTGCATGCGCGCGCTGCGGGTTAGCAGCTCATTGAGGGTTTGAGGGCCGCGCAGGAATAACAACCCCATCAACACCACTTGCGCCGGTACCAGCTCCAGCACTTTATCGACCCGATGCTCCCAACGATCTGCACGGCTGCCCATGACCAGGCGCGCAAAGCCTCGCCCCTCCAGTGCCCGCAGGCTTTGCCCGACCTGGCCGGGGCTGAGGTTCATGACTGGCTCGCGGCTGGTCTTTTGATTGCAAGCCAACACCAGCGCATTAAGCGTCAGCGGGTAGGTGTCGGGGTGCGTGGCCTGTTTTTCGATCAAGGCGCCGAGGATGCGAATTTCCGTGCTGTTGAGACGGGGTTCGATGTCGGTCTCGTGTTCGCTGTTCATCACGTTGTCCCTGTGCGTTGGAAGGCGGCTAGCCTAGAACCATTGGCCGTTGAAAGACAAGCCGCTTTAGCGCAGCGACCTGTCTATAATCGGCGCTCATTCATTGTGCCCACCGACTGTCGAGACCCCCATGACTATCTCTCTGTACGCAGCGTCCATTCCCGTGTTCAAGCAAATGCTCAACGCCATGAGCGGTGTGCTGACCAAAGCAGAAGCGCATGCCACGGCCAAGAACATTGACCCAAGTGTTTTCCTGCAAGCGCGTCTGGCACCGGACATGTTCCCGCTGGTGCGTCAGGTGCAAATTGCAGTGGATTTTGCCAAAGGCGTCTCGGCGCGTCTGGCTGAAGTTGAGTTGCCTAAATATGACGACAACGAAGTTACCTTTGCCGAACTGCAAGCGCTGATCAGCAAGGTGCTGGCATTTGTGGACACCCTCAAGCCGGAGCAGGTGGATGGCAAGGAAGGGATTGAAATCGTGACCCGTCCGGGAACGCCTAAAGAGAAACGCTTCACCGGTCAGGCCTATTTGCTGACTTACGGCTTGCCGCAGTTTTTCTTCCACGTCACCACTGCCTACGCGATTTTGCGCCACAACGGCGTTGAAATCGGCAAGCGTGATTACATGGGGGCGTTCTGATTCAGGTATGAATGCGCACTGAAACGTGCAGCGACAGTGTTCAAGCCTAGCCCGCGGGCAGCGCTTGAACACTGTGCATGGACGTGGCCTTAGACGGCCTTGTCTTCTTTCGCCATGCAGGCGGCAGCGGTAAACAGCACATCGGTGGAGGAGTTGAGGGCGGTTTCGGCCGAATCTTGCAGGATGCCGATGATGAAGCCCACGGCGACTACTTGCATGGCGATTTCACTGGGAATGCCGAACAGGCTGCACGCCAGCGGAATCAGCAGCAGCGAACCACCTGCCACGCCCGATGCCCCACAGGCGCACACAGCTGCCACGACGCTCAGCAGAATCGCCGTCGGCAGATCGACCTCAATGCCCAGTGTGTGCACGGCTGCCAGGCTCAATACCGTAATCGTGATGGCCGCACCGGCCATATTGATGGTGGCACCCAGCGGGATTGATACCGAGTAAGTGTCTTCATGCAGGCCCAGTTTCTCGCTCAACGCCATGTTGACCGGGATGTTGGCCGCCGAACTGCGGGTGAAAAACGCGGTGATACCGCTTTCGCGCAGGCACAGAAACACCAGCGGGAACGGGTTGCGACGCAGTTTCCAGAACACGATCAGCGGGTTGACCACCAAGGCGACAAACAGCATGCAGCCGATCAGCACGACGAGCAGGTGCAGATAGCCCAGCAGTGCATTGAACCCCGAAGAGGCCAGGGTTGAGGCGACCAGGCCAAAGATGCCCAGCGGCGCGAAACGGATCACCACGCGCACGATCAGGGTGACACCATTGGACAGGTCATTGAGCACCGTGCGGGTGGTTTCGCCCGCATGGCGAATGGCAATGCCCATGCCAATGGCCCACGCCAGAATACCGATGAAGTTGGCGTTCATCAGGGCACTGACCGGATTGTCTACCACGCTCAGCAGCAGGCTCTGCAACACTTCATTAATGCCACCCGGCGCTGAAATCGCAACGTCGTGGGTAGACAACACCAGATGGGACGGGAACAGCATGCTGGCGACCACGGCTACAACTGCGGCTGCAAACGTGCCGAACAGATACAGCACCAGAATCGGGCGAATGTGGGTTTCCTGGCCGTGTTTATGGTTGGCAATCGAGGCCATGACCAGCACAAACACCAGAATGGGAGCAACGGCTTTCAACGCGCTGACAAAAACCTTGCCGATAAAGCCTGCAGTCAGTGCAGCCGAGGGGGCGAGCCAGGCCAGCAGAATCCCGGCAATCAGGCCGATCACGATCTGGGTCACCAGGCTGGTGCGTTTGAGCCGGTGCAGCAGGGAAGGTGAAGCGTCAGTCATAGGGGACTCTCTAGTTGTTGTGGGTGCCGCAATCAATGATCGTGTGCGAACAAAATGTCAGATGTTTCCCACAGATCTCGGGGGGCGAAAAGTTCGCAGCAGATGATAGCCGTGTCGATTGGATACGTCTGTGTGACTAAAACCATGGCGGGGCGCGGACTTTATCATAGGGATGCGGGAACTTTCCTGCTCAAGGGCAATCTGTCACATCTGCACCCGTGTCAGGGCCGTGGATTCGGCGGGTACGTGCTGCGAATCATTCTGTTACCATTGCGCTATCCACTCTTATTCAAATCAGCGGGCCACTTGGCTTTCGCTGGCCTTGCCGTCTCTGGAGTTATTCATGTTGTTGCCCATCCTGCTGCTGTCTGCGGCCGGTTTTACCGTGCTCACGACCGAGTTCATCATCGTCGGCTTGCTGCCCTCTATTGCTCGGGACCTTGATGTCAGCGTGCCTCAGGCCGGGCTGTTAGTGACTTTGTTCGCCTTTACTGTTGCGGCTCTTGGTCCTTTTTTAACGGCTTATTTCGCCAGATTTGAGCGTAAACGCCTGTTTATCGGCATTTTGTTGATGTTCGCGTTTGCCAACACGGTTGCCGCATTGGCACCGAACATTTGGGTGATGGCTTTTGCGCGGTTGTTGCCTGCCTTGGGCTTGCCGGTATTTTGGGCGCTGGCCAGTGAAACAGCGGTAGACATTGTGGGCCCTGACTATGCGGGGCGTGCGATCGCCAAAATCGGTTTCGGCATTGTGTGTGCGACGGTCTTCGGTATTCCGGTAGGCACGTTGATTTCGGATGCGTGGGGATGGCGCAGTGCCTTCGGCATCCTGGCCGTGGTGGCCCTGGCCAAGGCTTTGCTGTTGTGGATCTATCTGCCTTCAACGCGGGTGGTCAAAGACGCCGTCACGTTGCGCTCTCAATTCGGCATGCTGCGCAGCCCGTTGATGATCGGTCACGTTGTCTTGTCGGTCTTGGTGTTCAGCGGCATGTTTACCGCTTATACCTATTTGGCGGACATTCTCGAGCGCCTTGCGGGTTTCGACGGCACGTTAGTGGGATGGTGTCTCATGGGCTTCGGTGCTGTCGGGTTGATCGGCAATTCGTTAGGCGGTCGTATGGTCGATCGTCATCCGCTGATTGCCTCGATGGTGTTTTGCGCCTTCATGATTGGCGGCATGGTGGCATTGGTGCCTAGCATTCACTCCACGCTGGGGTTGGCGGCGGCCATGGGCGTATGGGGTGTGACGCAAGCCGCGCTGTTTCTGGTCAGCCATGTGCGCCTGATGAAAGTGGCGCCCCACGCGCCGGCCTTTGCGGCTTCGCTGAACATCGCAGGGGCGAACCTGGGGATCGGGCTGGGCGCCATGGTAGGCGGCCGGGTGATCGACCATTACGGCCTGGGTAGCCTTGGCTTTGCAGCGGCGGGCTTTATTTTGGTGTCGATCCTGCTTGCCCTGTTGTTAATGACGTCTAAAAACCGCGCAGTGTGTGCTTAACACTCTAGATCGGTGAACAGTTCGCGCCGTGCACCTTCAGTAATCGCAACGATTCCGGGGTGCTTGATCTTGCGTTCCACGGTGATGGCGTAAAACGATTCGGTCACGGCGTTGGTCTGGCCGATCAGTTTCACGTCAAACTGACGTATCACTTCTTCAGCGATCACGCTGGGGGCGATGAAAACGCCCGTACCTGACTGTCCAAAGGCTTGCATCAGCGCGCTGTCGTCGAACTCACCGACGATGCGCGGCTGAATGTGCTGTTCGGCCAGCCAGCGCAACAGTCGGCTGCGCAACACGGTTTCAGAGCCCGGAATCAACAACGGGGCTCCCTGCAAGCAGTGGGGGAAATTGTGCAAGTAGTCTTTGGCCAGCGGGGCTGTGGCAAAAAAACTGATGCCACACTCACCCAGCTTCTGACTTAAGCCTTTAATGTCGAGGTGGGAAGGCATGGGGCTATCGGAAATCACCAGATCCAGCCGCTGAATAGCCAGATCTGCGAGCAAACGATCCAGTTTGTCTTCGCGGCACGTGATGCGGATGGGCGCCTCCAGCGCCATGGTTGGCGCAATCAGCCGGTACACAATCGATTTGGGCACGACATCCGCCACACCCACGCGGAACAAAATCTGTTGTTCCTTGGGGGACATGCGCAGCATGCTTTCCAGTTCGCTGCCCAGCTGGAACATCTGCTCAGCATAAGGCAGTACTTGACGACCGGTCTCGGTCAATTCCAGTTGCCGGCCGACCCGCTGAAACAGGGGCAAGCCATACGTTTGCTCAAGCAGGCTGATTTGGCCACTGATGGTCTGGGGGGTGAGGTTGAGTTGCTCGCAGGCACGAACAATGCTGCCGGTTTTAGCCACCACCCAAAAGTAGTGCAACTGTCGATAATTAAGCATTTGCTCTGCAATACTTCGTAAAAACCGAAGTATAACCTTTAAAAATACGAATTTTACTGAACTGTTTGTCTGCCTAGACTCTCGCGCTATTCGCGTGCGTTAGCCGTGACCATTGATTTCGAGAGGAAACGCAGGATGACGATGACAAAACTGGGCGTTGCTACACTGCTTGTTGCAGCAGTTTTAATGACGAGTGGGTGTGATCAGGCTGAGAAAGCTGCGCAGCAGATGCTCAGTAAAACGGCCGAGAGCGCAAAGCAGGCCATTGACGATACCCACAAAGCCGCTGAACAGGCGCTCAATGAAGCGACGGGCTCAGCCCCGGCCGAGCCAGAGACGTCAGCGCAAGACAATAAGCAATCCTCACAAGCCATTTAATTCGTCCTACACCTGAGTCCGAACGCACCTATGGATTACCTTTTACAACTGGCTGCCAGCCCCACTGCCTGGATCGCCCTGGCCACGCTGATCGTCATGGAGATCGTGCTGGGGATCGATAATTTGATCTTTATTTCGATCCTGACCAACAAACTGCCTGAGAAATTTCGTACCAAGGCACGCCGGATCGGTATTGGCATGGCGCTAATTCTGCGCCTGGGGTTGCTGAGCACGATCGCTTACATCGTGCAATTGACCACTCCGGTCTTAGACGTGCTGGGGCAGGCCTTTTCCTGGAAGGACATGATTCTGATCGCTGGCGGCCTGTTCCTGGTCTGGAAGGCCACCAGTGAAATCCATCACAACATGAGCCCGCAGGCTGAAGGTGAGACCGAGGGCAAATCATCTGGCGTCTCGTTAGGGTTTGCTGCCGCGATCGGGCAAATTCTAATGCTGGATCTGGTCTTCTCGATTGACAGCATTATTACCGCCGTGGGTATGACCGAGCATTTGCCGATCATGGTCATCGCCGTTGTGGTTGCCGTACTGGTGATGTTGCTGGCCTCGGAACCATTGGCCAAGTTCATCAATGAAAATCCGACCGTGGTGATGCTGGCCCTAGCCTTCCTGATCATGATCGGTATGACGCTGATTGCCGAAGGGTTCGGCGCCCATGTGCCTAAAGGGTATGTGTATGCAGCGATGGCATTCTCGGCCACAGTCGAAACGCTCAACATATTGGCCCGAAGGGTGCGGGAAAAACGCCAGGCGGGGTTGGCTAAGTAATCGCTGAAGCTGCACACAAATACCGTTCACTTTCATGAAGTGAACGGTTTTTTAATGGGCGTTCGCTGCTTTGATGGCTGTCTTGGTGGTAAGCGCTTTAGGTTCAACCTTGGGTTGCGGGTGATGGTGACGACGACTGATACGCATCACACCCCACAGCATGGCGGCGGCCACGGCCAACCAGCCGCTGAACAACAGGAAAAGCGTTAATGCCGGGCTCATGAGTGCCTCCTTTGCCCATGTTGGGCACACACACATTAGAAGTGACAGTCTAGCCGCTGGAGTGTTTCAAGCTATTGACCAAAGGTCGTGAGTGTTCAACTGATTGGCTCTAAATCACGCGCTTTACTGGGTGTTAAGGCTATACCTCGCATCACTCCAGCCTTAAGATCGGCAACCATGCCGGACTGACAGTCTGGAACCATTCAAGGCGAGGGTGCATGCAGGGAATTAAAGGGTTGAGCGTGGCGCGAATGGTATGGGCGGCGGCTCTGGCGTTAACTGTAGTGAGCTGCGCCAGCGTTCAGCGACCTGAGGTTCGCCAACTGCCAGAGCGGGTTGAGCTTAACGGCGTGCCATTTTTTCGCGGCAATGCTCATCAAAGCGGGCCGCACGTGTTAGCAAGCATGTTCAACGAACAGCGGGTCGGTACAACGCCCGGCCTGTTGACCAAGCCTCTGAAATTGCCGCAAGCAGAGCAAGCTTTACAAAGCAACATGCTGGCCTTGGCTGAGCAATACGGGTTCATGGTTTACCCAGTGGACCCATCGCTGTCCGCTGTGCTGACGCAGGTGGCAGCGGGCTATCCGGTCATGGTGCGATTCGCCGATGGGATTGTCTGGTCTACGCCTCGCTACGCCATGGTGGTGGGTTATGACCGCCACAAACAGACTGTATTGTTGCGTGCCGGCATGGAGCGGCGGCGTCAGATGGCCTTCAACACGTTTGAGTCGGCCTGGAAAGCAGAGGGGAGTTGGGCGGTGCTGATACTTTCGCCGGGCCAGCTACCCGCCAACGTCGACAAGGCGCGCTGGATTAAAGCGGCCGAGTCACTGGCGCATGCCGGGCAAGAGCAGGCAAGCGCCAGAGCGATTCAAGCGCTCGACGCGCAAAAATAGCGGGAAATAAAAAACGGCGCCCAAGCGCCGTTTTCGATGACGCACCGGTCAGAAGCCCAGCTTGTCGCGCAGGCTGTAGTACCAGGCACCTAGCGCTGTCAGAGGAGTGCGCAGCAATTGGCCACCCGGGAACGGGTAGTGGGGCAGATCAGCGAACGCATCAAAGCGCTCTGCCTGGCCGCGCAGTGCTTCAGCCAGCACTTTGCCCGCGAGGTGCGTATAGGTCACGCCATGGCCGCTGCAGCCCTGCGAGTAATAAATGTTGTCGCCGATGCGACCTACTTGTGGAAGGCGGGACAGCGTCAGCAAAAAGTTGCCGGTCCACGCGTAGTCAACCTTGACGTCTTTTAACTGCGGGAATGCCTTGAGCATCTTTGGGCGAATGATCGCTTCGATGTTCGCCGGGTCCCGAGCGCCATAGACCACACCGCCGCCGAAGATCAGACGCTTGTCACCGGACAAGCGATAGTAATCCAGCAGGTAGTTGCAATCTTCCACACAGTAATCTTGGGGCAACAGCGTATTGGCCAAATCGTCCCCCAGCGGTTCTGTGGTAATGACTTGAGTGCCACACGGCATCGATTTGGCAGCCAGTTCCGGCACCAGATTGCCCAGATAGGCATTGCCGGCCACGATGATGAACTTTGCCCTGACTTTGCCTTGCGGCGTATATACCACGGGGTTGGCGCCGCGCTCAATGCGCACGGCAGGCGATTGCTCATAGACAATGCCGCCCAGCGATTCAACCGCAGCCGCTTCGCCCAAGGCCAGATTAAGCGGGTGAATATGACCGCCGCTCATGTCCAGCAAACCGCCCTGGTATTGATCGCAAGCGACGACTTCGCGGATCCGGCGTTGGTCCAGCAATTCCAGCCGGTTATTGCCATAGCGCTCCCAGAGTTTCTTCTGGGCTTCCAAATGACCCATTTGCTTGCTCGTGATGGCGGCAAAAACACCCCCGTCTTTCAGGTCGCATTGAATCTGGTACTTGGCCACACGATCACGAATGATCTTGCCCCCTTCAAATGCCATCTGACCCAAGAGTTGAGCCTGCTTTGCACCAACAGAACGCTCAATGACATCAATATCGCGGCTGTAACTGTTCACGATCTGACCGCCATTACGGCCGGAGGCTCCAAACCCCACTTTGGCTGCTTCCAGTACCGTCACCCTAAAACCGTTTTCAAGCAAAAACAGCGCACTCGACAGCCCGGTATAGCCGGCGCCAATCACACACACATCCGTCTCGACCTCGCCTTGCAGCGCGGGGCGCTCAGGGGCCGGATTTGCCGAGGCCGCGTAATAAGACTGGGGATATGCAGTGTTCGCCATTTTGCAACCTCTGTTTTATATTTTTTACGAGTGCGGGCGATGCTACCTGACTTGAAATCCCCCCGCCAGCTACCCAGTGGCGAGTATTTTTGCGCTTCAAATAAAAATTTCGACAATTCATAGAGTTACCTGCAAAAAAGGTGTTGACACACCTCCGTAAATCTATAGAATGCGACCCCACAGCAGGCACGTAGCTCAGTTGGTTAGAGCACCACCTTGACATGGTGGGGGTCGTTGGTTCGAGTCCAATCGCGCCTACCAAACAAAATCCGCTCTGCTGGGCGGTCTAGAAGGGCTCACCGAAAGGTGGGCCCTTTATTGTTGTCTGCGTTTGGGAAAACTTTGGGCAATCATTGGGCAAACCACCACCGCGCTACAGTTTCAGGTCAGCTTTGACCTTGTGATAAATCAATGCCTCCGCCCCATGACCAGACTGATAATGCTCGGTCATTTTCACATCCACATGCCCCATCAAACCCTGAATGTAATCCTGAGCAAAACCTTGTTGCTCATACAGCCAGGCGCCCAACGCACGAATCTCATGAAAGGTCGGCCGCTCATTCGCTTGAATGTGGTCATAAGCCTTTGAGTCGTCCCGCGCCTGGCTAAACGCCTTGGTCAAATAGTCCGGCGTCACCGCGTTCCAGTGCAGTTTGGCATCAAGCTGTTTGCGCCTGCGTGCTTTGGGGATGTAGTGAATCAAGTAAGGGCAAACCACCGGTGAGGTGACGCATCCCAACTTTATTTTAAACGTGCCTCACGGTGACTTCAGGGCTGTCATCGAGGGACGTCTCGTGTTGCTCTGATCGCACAATCAAAATGTGCTTGGGCGCGGTGATGCCTAGAGACACTGTGTCGCCATCTACCTTGATTACTTTGATTTGGATTTCGTCGCCGATGTACAAAATTTTATTGGGTGTTCTGGTGATGGCTAGCAATGAGCATTCCTTCTTATTAGCTCCTTATGACCATGGGATTAATTGCATGAATTCCGCTCAGAATATATAAGACGCATCCGTTCAATATTCCGAAACGTCTTACTTAATCTTTCGCTCCCTGACCGCTCACTCATTTGTCACTTCCAGCCCGCCCAGTCGCGGTTTTTTCGCCTGGAGAACAACATGGCACGGCAAGAAATTATCTTAGGAGCACCACCTGCTGGGCTTGGCGGCGATCCTCCGCACACAGCAAGCATGAAAATCAACGCCATGACGCAGGAGCTATACGATAAGAACGCGGCACTTGGAACAGCAGCATCAGCGAACATGACTACAAGCCGGGATGACACAACCCCGGGGCGAGCAACCAAGACAGGGGATTACGGAATCGGCCTGCCGCTTTCGGGCCGTAATACTCTTAACCGCATGCAGCCAATAGCAAAGGCGGGCGGCGTATCGTTTGATTATTTGACAGGTGAGTGGCGCCCAGCCGGTTCAGCGGATGGACCTCTGATGACCCTCACCTATAACAATGAGTTCTACTTTCAGGCCTACTTTGATTGGCGAGTGGGTGACATTCATACAATCTCAAAAGCCACTCCGACCACCCCAGAAGTCTGGCGGAAGTTCTATAACAGTGAAAACGCCTTGGGCCTGGTATCTAACGGCGCCTTGCTTGAGTTTGGCTCAAATGCCAATGGTGAGTACGCAAGGTTTCCCAGTGGGGGCAGATGTGTTGGCGGACGACCATCTCTACGGGCTTGATAAACAGTTCTAACATCGGCACGACCTGGAACTTCCCCATGCCATTCCTGGGGGCGCCAAACGTCATGGTGAACTTCGCAGCAGGCGAAACAGCAGTGAGAAAGCCATTTAATGGTCCGGGTGCGGTATCCAGGACCGCCACAAATTGCCCGGTCTCCCTTTGGTCACAGGGGGCTTTCGTTCAGGCCGATGTGGATGGTGTGATTTTTAGCGTCGTGGCCGTTGGGAGGTGGAAATAATGAAAATCATCCTGTAACCGGTACGCACTGACGAACCGGAGCCAAAGTTTTCAAGGCAAGGCGATGTCATTTTCATCAATGGCCAACCTTTTGATTTTAGGCGCGTGGAAGAGGGCGATATCCTGCCCGTAAGCGCAATCAGCTCTGATGACTTTCATGGGGACGTCACCCGAGTTGATGGTGAAATTCATTTGGTCCTTCGTTTTCCATACCCGGCCAACTACAGCGAAGAACAAGCCTTTCCGATGCCTATTCAAGTTGATTTTGATGGCCCGATTGGTCTGCCTCAGTCCTTGCCGACGCCACCAGAACCAGAGCCCTTGCCGCCTGTAACAGCGGAGGAACCCACGAATGAGCAACATTGATTGGTCGAAACTGCGCAAAGCCGCCGATATCAAGGCTGAAGCCGAACTGGCGCGCTTGGCGCCCTTGATTGCAGAAGAAACTCAGTGGGTTGAGTCTGAGCGTAACTACGTCGCCGAACAACTGGAGGCCATCGAGGACGGCGAAGAAACCCCAGGCACTGAATGCGAATGGCGTGACTACCGCATTCAGGTGCGCGCGTGGAAACAGGGCGCGGAAGGCTTTCCCGATTCCGATAAAAGACCTGCACGACCAAGCTGATAACCAACGTCGCTGTACAGGCTTTCACCATGCGAGGGCTTGGGATATTAATTGTTTTTGATCGTTCGGTAGAACCCAAGTTAAGACGTCTGAGGTAGAACTGCTTGCTTTTTACGAGCTGTGATTGGTTGAATGCCCGACTTTAAGGTATGGATGCAGCGAGCATGAATGTAAAAAAATTTGAAAGTCCGATGAAACGACTTGGATTCGTCATTTTTTGTTTGTCTGCGGCCCTTTGCCTTATCGCCTTCCTGATTACCTATAAAACCTATTACGACATTGGCTTTTATTGGCTTGCGCATTTGATTTTCGATAGCTCCGATCAGTGGCAGCAGACAGCTTTCAAGCTTGGTCTGGTGGGTGCAATCGTGGGCGCGGCGTTGGCTTGGGATTATGCGTCAGTCGTTAAACGCCTTTACAAATGGGTCAGCAATGGTTGATGAGATCGGGCCAGTATTTCGCGCCTCACCCGGTGCGCATTAAGAAAATCAACGGCGTTGACACGCAGTGATAAAGGCTTCACCTAAAGACAACCCGCCCTGTGCGGGTTTTCTCCTATCTGGAGATTGAGAATGCCCATCACCACGCAGCAACTGCTGCAGATCCTCCCGAACGCCGGCCAAGTTGCCGGCGTTTTAGCACCTGTCTTGAACACTGCCATGAACCGGTATCAAATCGTCGGCTTGAAGCGTATTGCGGCCTTCATCGCCCAAATCGGTCATGAATCGGGCCAGCTCAAATACGTCAAAGAGGTCTGGGGGCCTACCACTGCTCAAGCCCGATACGAGGGTCGAGCGGACCTCGGCAACAGCCGCCCGGGCGACGGCTCCAAGTTTCTCGGCCGTGGCCTGATCCAGATCACGGGCCGTGCCAACTACAAAGCGTGCGGTGAAGCGCTGGGCCTGGACCTGGACCTTATCAACCAGCCCGAGCTGCGCTACTGCTGCCCTGCGGCTGTCAGTCCAAATCGACGCCACATACTCGATACCTTTCTCTGTGAGCCCATCCTAATAGTGTTTAGTCATCTTCGTGTCTGCGTGGACCCTGAGCGCCTGGATGTATTCCAGCGGGACATTTAGCTGTTCGTACAGCCATGACCACCAAAACGCAGATGTCGGAAAGACCGAACGCTCGCCATTCGCAATAGGTTCGTACGCATTTACCTCACCTCACCTGATCTGAAGTTGTTGTTCCATGATTGCGCGAAGGCTGAGGTCCAGTGCTATTTGCTTGATTTCTGCTCGCGTTTGCGCGCCTTACGTTAACAACGCAGTAGTAAGGAATTGCGAGGGTAAAACGTTTTAAAAAAGGGCAAATTTTTGCCCTGGCTGAGGTTCGAAATAGCCTCAAGTCCAACTTCAAAAAAACACCAACTGCGCAAGAAGTTGCGCACTCAAATGTGGATAACCGTGTGGATACATTGCCACATGACATATAAACCGTGATCTGTAGACGAGTGCGCAAGAAGTTGCACAGTACTGCGCAACTTCTTGCGCA